>JACJNW010000023.1 GCA_014695195.1 Cyanobacteria bacterium FACHB-DQ100
CTCACGCGTTACTCACCCGTCCGCCACTAAAGACCGAAGTCTTTCGTTCGACTTGCATGTGTTAAGCATACCGCCAGCGTTCATCCTGAGCCAGGATCAAACTCTCCATGTTGTAATAGATGTTTGTAGCTCTGGTAATTATTTCCGGTTTTCCTTCCGGTTCCTAAACACTTAGGAACATTTTCTTGACGAAGGCTTTCCTTTCTCTGGCTTCTAAACTATTCTGTTGTATATCGGTTCAAGCACTGTGAAGTGCGTCGCTTTCGCTCGGCTTCCCTCACCGCTTAATCAATATAGCCGGAACAGAAGGAGGATGTCAAGCAGGTTTTGAAAGTTTTTTCTAATCTGTTCTCAAACAACCGCTACGGCTTGCTTTACGCGACAATAGGCAAGTGAGTTTGGATGACGAGGGCAGGAAACCGTGAATTTTCAGTCTGTAATTTCGACGTTAAATCAGTTTTGGGCGGAGCGGGGTTGTTTGGTGGTGCAGCCTTACGATACGGAGAAGGGGGCTGGCACGAAGAGTCCGCATACGTTTTTAAGGGCGATCGGTCCTGAGCCTTGGGCGGTGGCTTATGTGGAACCTTGCCGTCGCCCGGGGGATGGGCGGTATGGTGAGAACCCGAATCGGGTGCAGCATTATTA
Organism: Cyanobacteria bacterium FACHB-DQ100; assembly: GCA_014695195.1. Lineage (NCBI taxonomy): Bacteria > Bacillati > Cyanobacteriota > Cyanobacteria bacterium FACHB-DQ100. The sequence continues at coordinate 646 of JACJNW010000023.1, forward strand.
TCAGTACCAAGTTTTGATTAAGCCGTCGCCTGACAATATTCAGGAGATTTATTTGGAGTCGCTGAAGGCGTTGGGGATTACGCCGGAGGATCATGATATTCGGTTTGTGGAGGATAACTGGGAGGATGCGGCGGTTGGCGCTTGGGGGGTTGGTTGGGAGGTTTGGTTGGATGGGATGGAGGTGACACAGTTTACTTATTTTCAGCAGTGTGGGGGGCTGGATTGTCGTCCGGTGTCGATCGAGATTACTTACGGGTTAGAGCGATTGACGATGTATCTGCAAGGAGTGAACTCGATTTTCGATATTCAGTGGAATGATGACATTACTTATGGGGATGTGCATCTGCAAGGGGAAATTGAGTGTTCGACGTATAACTTTGAGGCATCGAATCCGGAGTTGCTGTTTACGTTGTTTAAGTTGTATGAGCAGGAGGCGGAACAACTGATGCAGCGTGGGCTGGTGTTGCCTGCTTATGATCAGGTGCTGAAGTGTTCGCATACGTTTAATTTGCTGGATGCGCGTGGGGTGATTTCGGTGACGGAACGGGCGCGGTATATTGGGCGGGTGCGGAATTTGGCGCGGCAGGTGGCGCAGCTTTATTTGAAACAGCGCGAGGAGTTAGGGTTTCCGCTGTTGAAGACGGAGAAAGTTGAGGCGGTCTAGTAGGAAAAAAGGGCGATCGTTCATCAAGCGTTAAATCGTTGGGGACGATCGCTTTGATTATTTGAAGACAAAGGCAACTTGCTCATCTTCGAGCAGCATCTCTATCACTTCTCGCAAGTTCTCGCGTAATTCATTTAATGTTTCATCTTGAGAATGCGCTCCAGGAAAGCCAGGAATGTGACCTACATAGAGGTTAGTGTCAGTATCTCGCTCTACTAGGGCGGTGAATGTTGTCACATCGCTTTCCATATCTAGCACCTTAACTTTTCTCGAAAGCTAATGTTATTAAGATAATTCAGTATGCGAGGCGACTGCACGTTCAAATTGAGGCAAAATGAGATAGTTATAGCTATTGGTGACCAATTCCACAAGTTTTATATATCAGTTTTATCAATAACAGCTTTTTTCATCCTGTCTATACCAACTACTACAACTGAACAGAAAACTGCAAGTAATAATAGCCAAATAGGTAAGCGAAAGAAAGGAATCAGAACGCCAAGAGCGAAATAACAGAAAAGTACAATAAATGAAAACTCAAATGTCTCAGACGGAAAATACACTTTGAGGCGTTCAATGCAAATGCCGTTCTTTATTAGGGAGCATTTTACATCACTTGATAGTATTGATTGAGAAAATACAACTTCATACGTATCTTCTTCAAAGATGAATCGGTGTGTACTTGTCATACTTAACGATCTTCTCTTTGAGATTAAGTTGTCATTGGCAAAGACGCATTCTTGTCCCGTGAACCAAGAAACATGGGCAGCAATTCTTTTATTACTGTCTTGAAAGATAAACCAAAGTCCTTCAGATAAACTAGTTTGGGAGGTTGTTGGAATTTTATTCATTGCAAGCCAATCGAAATGATCAACACAGTTCACGTTCCTGAGTCAGTGTGCCCATAAACATCAGGTCAACTTCCTCAGATTAGGAAGAAAGTTCTATTAAAGAAGCGATCGCACATCTACATTGAGGTGGGAAGTGTGATCGCAGTTCATTCTTCCTCTCGCTCAAATTGGAGCATATTGATAAACTCATCAAAAGATATAGCAAGTAGGTAAACATTGGAATATCCAGGCTCTTCACCTTCATCGACATCTTCTTCACACTCACGATCCCAGTAGTAGACAGAACCTTGATCCTCACCTGAAACCGCTAGACAAATCATGTTACCCAGAAGGTCAATTGCAATTGGCAGGAAGTTGAAAGGCATTCTTTCTCTGAAACAGTAATAGGTACTGAGAAGATCGTAAGCACCTGATGAATCTTCTTTAATTCCAAGAAAGACATTTACTGGAACTTCCTCACCTATGAAGTCTGCTCCTGGAAATGCTTTGAGAATGCGCGAGCTAAGTGAACCACTATAAGCAGCGTAACCGCCATAGTGAGTGAGAAACTCACGATAATCTGCGGGTAGAACTGCACCAATTTCACGTTCAACCGCTTGAAGCTGCTCTTCAGTAGGAGTTTTACAGTCATCACACACACAATAACCTGTGAAAGATTCTATTCGCTCTTGATATCTGCTCATCCTAAAATCATTCCTTGTCAAAATTCCACAGCCAACACTTTAAGCTTATTGGCGTTTCTGCCACGGTAAAACTTCTATTAGCCACAAGCACGATCGACACCTAAAAATCACGCTTGTCGTTAGAAACGCCGCGCTTGCCGTTAGGAATATCGCGATTTTTAGCAAAAAATCGAAATTTCACTTAGAAAAATCGCGCTTGTCGTTAGGAACGTCGCGATTTTTTCAACTTAGCGCACGATTTTTGTAAGAGCGATCGTAATTACGCCGAGAAAAAAGAATTTTTATAAGCACGGTCACTCAAACTGATTCAAAATCTTAACAGAGAAAATATAATTCTTTGCGTTTTTTGCTGAACTGAAACACAGTACAAATGAGCCATGTTGAGAGTAGCAAATCACTAAGGAGTGCATTTATGCCTCGTCAAAAACGAACCTCTCGAATTCTCGAAAAAGCTGAACTCCGAATCTCTGGATTGAAAGCGATCGATCCCCTCATGGATTTCGGCGGCTCCCGCAGCTTGGTAGACATGAGCTTACAGATGGAAAAATTGCGCGATCGACTCGAAGACTACAATCTCGCTTTAGCAAGGCTCGACTCGTCGAAAAAGGAGATTGATGAACTAGAGAAAAGCTTGGGCGACTTCATTGACAAGATGTTAATCGGAGTGGCGTTCAAGTATGGCAAAGATAGTCGGGAATATGAAATGGCGGGCGGGATGCGGAAGAGTGAGCGAATTCGCAAGAGCAGTGCGACTCGGATGAGAGCGAAGGCGGCGCGGATGGCTGACGAGGAGCAGAGCGCATAGTTAGAAAAGAGAAAGGTTGCACAATGGCGATCGCATCTCCAACATTAGGAAGCGATCGCTTTTTTGTCAGGAAACGCTTTGAATTTCAGCACTTGAACCTTTCTTCCCATAAAATGCTCTTAATATTTCTTGACGATGACGCAAGAGGGAGAACATGGGTACAAACTTGAGTGAAACGCTGGAGCCGATCGCGCAATTTTTTCGCTCTTTGAATTTGCCAGAACCGATCATTCATTGGGGACATCCGGTGATGATGGGAATTGTGGTTTTGGTGATGGGAGGCTATTCGGCTTGGGCTGGATGGCGGGGACGGTTAGCAGAAGATAAGGAAGTGGCGTTAAAGAATCGGGCGGATCACCGGAAGCTGATGCCGTTAGTTGTGCTGTTTATGACGCTGGGAGCAACGGGCGGAATCTTGTCGCTGGTGATGCAGAAGAAGTCGATTCTAGAGAGTCCGCATTTCTTGACTGGGATGGTGGTGTTGGGATTGCTCTATTTGAATGGAGCGGTTTCGCTGGCGGGATTTGGAGGCAATAAGCCGGGGTTGAGACTGTTTCACGCTTATTTAGGTACTGCGATCGCTGGAATCGTTTTGCTTCATGGTGTATTTGGCATTATGCTCGGACTCTCGATCTAAAAACATTTGCAAAAGCTGATTCGGAGTTGGCGGCGGCTGACTCTTTTTTTTGTGGTTACTTAAATTTTTGGGCACTCTTAAGCCAGCGTGAGTTTGATTGGGAAAATTCGCTGCGATTGTGGATTCGGGTTGCCCCCTAAATCCCCCACCTGTGGGGGACTTAGAGAAGAGGGATTCCCTATGTTTAAGAAGTGTTTTAACCTTCAAAGTCCCCCAGCATGGGGGATTTAGGGGGCAAGAAGCCGCTCAAATCGCAGCGAGAAACCTGATCAAATTCACCACAAACACGATCCTGCATGACAAAGAGTAAAAGATGGCTTCTACCAGTGTGGCCGTTTGGTGCCTGGCTTACATCGTCGGATTGCTGATGACCGCAGTGCCCTTTGGAGGCGCGATCGTACTCATCTCTAGTGTGATTTGTGCGCTTGTACTTTCGAGATTGAAGCTGAGACGAACGATCGCAAAGGCCTGGATTATTGCAGGATTCATTGGACTGGCGGCGGGGTTTTATCTACAGCTTCGGACACCGCAACCGAGCGCGATCGACGTGAGCCGATTTGTACCGAAAGAGCGGCAAGAAGTTACCGTGTCGGGGATTGTTGAATCGCTGCCGAAGTTGACGCGCAAAGACAATCGACAGGTTTGGTTAAACGTGACAAAGGTTGGAGAGCAGAAAGCGGACGGAAAGCTCTATGTCACGTTGTCAAAGATTGACGGAGAGGACTTGTATCCGGGACAAGCGACCGCCGTTCAAGGCAATCTCTACAAACCGAAGCCGAAAATGAATCCGGGCGGATTTGATTTTCAGAAATACTTGGCGCAAGAAGGCAGCTTTGCAGGGCTGAAAGGAACATCAATTCGACTACTCGACACGAATCAGAAGCCAACTTGGGGATGGTGGATGATTCAGAGAGAAATCGTGCGATCGCAAGCGAAACAATTTGGAAATGTAGAAGGATCGCTCATCAGCGCAATGGTAATCGGTGGGCGCGTGGTTGATGTCCCGTTTGATGTTAAAGATGCCTTTAGTAAGATTGGGCTGTCTCATGCGTTGGCGGCATCGGGATTTCAAGTCACGCTGATTTTAGGAGTGTTGTTGGCGTTGACGCGGCGATTTCCTAAAGCAGTACAGGTTGGAACGGGTGTGACAGGATTGATCGTTTTTATGGGGCTGACGGGAATGCAGCCTGCGGTATTTCGAGCCGTGATCATGGGGTTTGCGGTTCTGCTTGGAATCCTGTTGGAAAGATACACCAAGCCGTTAAACACATTGTTGATTGCAGCGATTATTTTGCTAATCGTAGAGCCGTTGTGGATTTGGAATTTAGGATTTCAGTTTAGCTTTTTAGCAACGTTGGGGTTATTGGTAACAGTTCCAGCACTTTCAAAACGGTTGGACTGGTTGCCGACTGTTATCGTTCCTGCGATCGCTGTTCCAATTGCCGCATTTATCTGGACATTACCTTTACAGTTATTTTCATTTGGGATCGTTTCCCCCTATTGCATTCCAGCGAATGTTGCTGCAACCTTGTTGATTTCATTTATTAGCATTGGCGGAATCATTAACGCGGTATTGAATTTAATTTCTCCTGCGATCGCAAGCCTCACAACTCCATTTCTGTACTATCCAACTCACGGGTTAATTAATGGTGTGAAATTCGTTTGTCAGTTGCCGGGAAATTCGATCGCAGTTGGCACAATTTCAATTCTATTAATGCTCGTACTGTATGGATTGATTTGCACACCTTGGATATTTTCCCGTTTTCAACGGCAATGGTGGGCGTTTCTTTTAGTTGGAATCAATTTAGTATTTATCCCTGCTTGGTATGCGCGATCGAACTTATTACAAGTCACCGCATTATCCGTGAATCAGACTCCAGTGATGGTGATTCAAGATCATGGACGAGTTGGATTGATTAACAGCGGTGATGCTGATGCAGTGCGCTTTACGATTCTGCCGTTTTTGCAGAAGGAAGGAGTTAACCGAATTGATTGGGCAGTGGCAGCTTCTCCTTCAGAAGGTTGGAGTACGTTGATCAAAGATTTGCCAATTCGATCGCTCTATGACTTCTCTGGTGAAAAACAGCCAGCCGTCTCACTTGAAGCAATACAGCAATTAACAGCGCAAAAAGGCAAGCATTTACCGATTACAACCGGACAAGTGATTAAAACAGGCACAATCGACATTCAAGCATTGAGCATCGAGCCAACGATTTTACAGCTTGGCGTTGAACAACGACGCTGGTTATGGCTGAAAGATGTACCGAATGTTAGTCAGCGGCAAGCGTTAGGCAATCATTTAAGTGGTAATGAAATTCTTTGGTGGTCGGGACGGCGATTGCATCCGAGATTGTTAGGACAAATGCAGCCGAGTGTCGCGATCGCCTACTCACGAACGATTCATCCTGAAACATTGCGTCAGTTGCAGGTGGGTCAAGTTCAGATTTACCAAACCCAAGCAGAGGGCGGATTGCAATGGTCAAAAAATCAGGGATTTAGAACAACTTTAGAAGTTGATGAGCCAGAAGCTTCATTCCTGTAGTATATTAATTGAGCATATGCACCTGGAGAGGTGGCAGAGCGGTTGAATGCGGCGCACTCGAAATGCGTTTTGGGGCAACTCAACGGGGGTTCGAATCCCCCCCTCTCCGTTTCTAAAGCTGAGTTGTTTTGACCATCTGTTGCCAACGGTATCGGATGACTAAATCGTATGGCTTCCAGACGTTGGAATGTGAAGGAGCGGGGAGTTGAGTTTCGATCGCGATCGCTGAAGGGTTCGACTTCCTTGATATTGAACGTTTTGAAGCGAAAAACTGTAGCGGGCGGGTTAGAGCTTTAGAAATCGCAATCAGCGTCACTTTATAAATTCCTGGACGCAGCAACAGCGCGAAATCTCCCTTCAAACTGCGGTAAAGCCATCGAAACATCAACGCATAATCACCCGCTAGATAGCTTTTACTGAGTAAATTGTTATAAAAAGCAGTGTTTGCCCATCGACGAATCGAACTGGGTAGCTCTGGATGGCGATCGTAAACACGCGACATGATTAATTCATAAAAGTGCGCCATTGTGGTGCATTTTGTAGACATACTGCCACTGTATTGGCGATAACCGATGAGATACTCAGGGACGATCGCAAAGTGATAATGTTCAGCAATCCGGAGAAACAGATCCCAGTCTTCACAAGTTTCTAGTTCAGTGTTGTAATCCCCCACCGTATCGATACAGCTTCGACGAAACATCACCGTACTTGCATTGTCGAGAAAGTTGTAGAACACAAGAACGGCTAGAACGTTTCCTTCAACTGCTCCAAGCTGACAAAAAGGTGAGTAGCCTTTAATCTTGCCTGTTTCAGTAAGATAGGTTGACCAAGAGTAAACTAATCCAATGGATTCATCAGCAGTTTCTAGACAATGAACGTGCTTTTCTAACCGTTCGGGATACCAAATATCATCAGCATCGATCGGCGCAATATATAGACCAGAAGACTGCCGAATTGCTAAGTTTCGAGAAGCAGCGACTCCAGAATTTTCCTGCTGAATCAGTTGAATACGATCGTCAATCGCCATATACGATCGCACAATTTCCGCAGTGCGATCGTTTGACCCATCATCGACCACAATCACTTCAAAATTGTGGTAAGTTTGCGCCAGAATTGACTTTAGCGTGTCTGAAATAAATGCCTCAGCATTGTAAGCAGCAATAATCACTGAAACAAGCGGATTCGAGATCATTAATTTCTTCCTTGAACGCTCTGCAAATATTGTTAACGAAATGGTTTCTAATTTGCAACTCTCTCCAACTAATACCAAATTGATCTTTAATCACTACAGATCTTGCAAGCCCCCTAAATCCCCCATTCTGGGGGACTTCAAGCCAAAGAAGGATTGAATATCTCAAAGTCCCCCACTCGTGGGGGATTTAGGGGGCAAAGGATCTGTAGCATTAACAAATTGATTGGGTACAAGGCAAAACATCTCTAACAACAGACAGAGAGTAGTTCTACTGCAGGAGACAGGATAACGATCGACGGAATCGCTACGGTAAAGCTAAGAGTTCTGATTAATCGTTATGGATTTTGAATCACGATCGCGCCGCAATTTCACATACGTTATGTGGATGCTTGGAACGGCTTTTATGCCCGTAGGTCTAAGCTTTGAAGTTGGCAGCTTTTGGCAAATTCTATTTTTAGGGGCAGGAGTTATTCTGTTTCTAATGGGTCATTTTATGTACCGAGATGCCTGGAATCGTTAAGGCTTTTTAGGCAGCGCTTTCTCTAAAGCTTGAAACCAACGATCTGCCATTTTTTGTTCTCCAGATTCGTTTGGATGCAGTCCATCGTAGGTATCTTGCTGCACATCAAATCCGCTGAATTGATCGACTAAAATGACTGGGCTTGTTTGCGAATTGATCGATCGAGCCAACGCCACAATTTGCTGATTAAACTGTTGAGTTAACGCTTCACCACCCGACGAAGGAATCAATTGTGAAATCAGAATCTTTAAGCGAGGATTCCGTTGCCGCATCACTTCGATTAACTTTCGGAGTTCAGCGATCGCACCGTCAAAACTCTGTCCGCCTAGAATATCGTTTGTTCCTAAATGAATTAATACAACGTCGGGTTTAGCAGTTGCTGACCAGCGAGCGATTTGAGCCAACACTTCATCCGCTTGCCAACCCCAATGTCCCTCATGATCTTGATCAAAATCAGATTTAGGCGCATTTCCTAAATAATGAGACTTTGTTGAACCGACAAAATTCACGTCATACCCTGCGGCTCGAAGTTTAAGCCACAACGGACGACGATAACTATTGTGATTGCGATCGGCTTGTGTAATCGAATCTCCAAGCGGCATGATCCGAATGCTAGTTGGAGTGCCATCCACTGAAGCAACAGGCGTACACCCTGATATCAATAACCCCGTTACGATAGCACTCCAAAAAACCTGCTTCATGTCCGAACCGTTTTAGATTTTAGTTTCAAGAAATTGCTAAACCGTCGCCAATGAGCGCGAGCTACTTTCCATTGTGCGATCGTATGCAGAACAATGAACGCCAAAAAGGTGTAAGACAGCCAAAAGTGAGCATTACGCCCGACCTCCGCCATCGCAGGATTTTGGGGAAACAGATCCGGTAAAACAATCCCAAAGAATTTGACATTGTTAGGACGGAACGAGTTTGAGAGTAAAAATCCAGTGATCGGAACTGCCCACATCAACACATACAAACTTGTATGCAGTGCGACTGTTTTAAACCAAGCAGGCGTAAATTTTGGAAAACGTTTCGTGTATTTCTTCCACCACACTTGCAACAGTAGAAAAATCCGCCAAGTCAGCAGCGCCATCGATAGCACTGCGATCGACTTATGAAAATCGTACAGCGAACCCCGATAAGACACAGAGCGATCGAGTTGTGACATGAACGTTCCCGTCACGAACAGAACCAGATACGCTCCACTCATCCACCAATGAACCGACATCAACTGCTTGAAAGCACTATTCAATCTAGGTTTGAGTGCATGAACGATCGACATGGCATTCCTCTCAAAGCTTAAACTTTTGTTAAGTCTAGACGCCTGAGATTAACTTTGTGTTGCAAATTCGTAAAATTCCCCATACACCTCAGCCAGATCCTTGATCTGATAGTGAGCATTCAAACCGCTCGGATTCGGTAGCACCCAAATCGTTGTATTGTATAGCGGCTCTTTTTGCAGTCCCATTTGCGCTTTCGGTTGCTTAAACGCCGTTCGGTAAGCGCTCACTCCCAAAACGGCTAGATATTTCGGTTGATATTGTTCGAGTTTTTCGGCGAGATCCTGATGCCCGGTCGCTAAGTCTTCATTCGTTAACTCATCGGCTCTTGCAGTTGCACGAGCGGCTAAATTGGTTAAGCCGAAACCACGATCGAGCATGGTTCTGTCTTCAAACGGAGATAAGAGTCGATCGGTAAATCCAGCTAAATGGATGGCTTTCCAAAATCGATTCCCAGGACGGGCAAAATGGTGTCCCACGGCTGCACTGTACAAACTGGGATTAATCCCGCTAAACAGAACTTTGAGATTTGGCGCAATAATATCCGGCAGCGTTGTATTGTAAGCGGCGTGAACTTCAGCTTTTGTCGGTTTGTAGATTGAAGGCATTTTCAGAGCGAGTCGCGAACTTCTCCATCCTAAGAAATTCACGCTCAACTCTAAGCATCAAATCTCAATGCCCGTCCTCGAACTTCGGTATTGAATTTGCCGCGGTCGCGCTCAACTGCCAAAAGTTTTAATCATGCCAATCGGATTGAAAAAGTAAGCACCTCTTGCTACAGTTCGGAGAATTGATACTGAAAGTGTAAATCCACCCGTGTAGATTAGACTGGGAACGAAGGTTTCTATTTCAGCCTCTAGAATCTGTAGTCGTTAAGGTGATATGAATCGCGTGGATAACCCGGCTCCTAACAAAAAAGCGCATCAGAAAAAAGACGAAAATCCCTGGGTAGAGGGACTCAAGACCATCGGTTTAAGTGCGGTTCTCGCGATCGGGATTCGGCAGTTCGTCGCAGAAGCTCGCTACATTCCGTCTGGTTCGATGTTGCCCACCTTACAGATCAACGATCGTCTGATCATCGACAAGATCAGTTATCGGTTCAATAATCCACAGCGCGGCGATATTGTTGTCTTCTCTCCGACTGCTGCTTTAGAGAAACAGAATTTCCACGATGCGTTTATCAAACGGGTGATCGGACTACCGGGTGATAAAGTTCAGGTCAAAGGCAATCGGGTCTACGTGAACGATCAGCCACTCCGAGAAAATTACATCGGCAAAGACGAAGCACCCCAATATGAATGGGGGCCTCAAGTGGTTCCTCCAGATTCTTATCTCGTGCTGGGGGACAACCGCAACAACAGCTATGACAGTCACTATTGGGGCTTCGTCCCTCGCGACAAGATTATTGGCAGAGCGGTTGTCCGATTCTGGCCCCCGAATCGTGCAGGTGAGCTTGCACCAGAACCAAAATATTAGAAACACAAGTTAGAAACACCAAGCTTGCAGCACTCGTCCATTAATGGACTGACTGAACCAAGCGGTATTTGTGGACAGCGATCGTAGATGGGAACGATCGACTGTCCATTTTTCATTCGGATTGAACAGAATTAAATCACTCGGTTGGCCGGGCGCGATCGCGCTCAAGTCCTGTCCCAAACACTGAGCCGGACGCACGCTAAGACTCCGCCATAAATCCAACGCCGACCAGCGACCCGACTCAACTAAATTCGACCACAGAAGCGGTAACGCCAGTTCTAAGCCGATCGCTCCAGACGGTGCTTCTCCGAACGCAACGGTTTTTTCTTCGTAAGTGTAAGGAGTGTGATCGACCGCGATCGCATCGATTACGCCATCTGAAACTGCCTGAATTAAAGCGTCTCGATCGTTCGGGTTGCCAAGCGGCGGATCAAGTCGCAAGCTCGGATCATAAGACTGTACAGAATCGGTACTCAGGAGCAAATGCAGCCAAGTGGTACTGGCAGTGATGGGAACCCCTCGCGCTTTTGCCGATCGCACAAGTTCTACCCCTCGCGCTGTTGAGATTCGCATCAGATGGGCTGGTGTTCCAATCTCTTCAATACATTCAAGCAGGGCAGATAATGGAGCGGATTCTGCCATAATTGGCACTCCCGGCAGTCCAAACCGCATCGAATTTACGCCTTCTCGAATCACGCCTTTTCCGGTGAGTCCTGGATCAGATGCCCAAAGCGCGATCGGCTTCTGCATGGGCTGCAAATATTCCAACAATCGCCGCACTAATGCCAGATTTGAAATCGGTTTGCCATCGCTAAATCCGATCACACCTTCTGCGAGTTCCGTGAGTTCAGTCATTTGCTGTCCCTGAACACCAAGCGTTAACGCACCCCAGCAGCTAATTCTCGAAGATTTGGTGCGAATTTGAGCGACGATCGCGCTTTGATCAATCGCAGGATTCGTATCCGGCAGAATGTTCAGACGAGTAAATCCACCCGCGATCGCCGCTGCTTGCAAAGATTCCAAAGTTTCGCGTTCTTCAAATCCGGGTTCTCCACTGTGGCTGTACAGGTCGATTAATCCAGGTGCGAGAATCCAGCCCGAACACGATCGCCGCTCCGCTTCTTGGGGAACTTCTGAAGGCGAGAAAGACCGCACAATCCCATCTTCGAGTAGCACATCGGTCACGCGATCGACATTCGCTACTGGATCAAGCAATCGGACTTGCTGAAGCAAAACAAACATGATTTTCCATCATTGAAGAACAGACGATCGGGCAACTCCCGAATCCCCGTTTAATATTCAAGTACGTTTTGGCGCTAATTTAAGCGAACGGATTCAGCCATTTCAAAATCGTTTTTTCTAGCTGATGTAATTCCCGATAAATCTCCTGACGCATCCACTGTCCGATCGCATCGATCGGCGTAAACGAGCCTCCAACCTGCCATTTCATATCAGGGCCTAACGGCGTAAGGTGCGTTCCTTTGAGGCGATGAGTGGTAATCAGTCCCGGATAGGACTCTTCTAGAAGCTGCGCTAACGGGAGCGATTGATCGATCGAATCATCCGCAAATTTAATAATCAAATTGCGTCGCACCGAATAGCGATCGCGAATCAAGGCAGTCGTCTCCGTGGGCGAAGGCGTGAATTCAACAGAGATCCCCTGTGGTTTTAGAAATTGCGAAAACTGCTCAACAAACGGGACGGCTTCTTTTGCGGCGTAGTTATTAAACGAGATGAAAATATTTCCCGCTCGCTCAACCGAAAACAAGCTACCAGCCAGCAAATGCAGCTTACAGCCCATACTGTGCCCCATGCCATAAATCGGCAAATAGCGCACTGAATACTGCGATCGCACACCGTTCAACGCTTTCTCAAAATTGATCAAAACCGACTCTGCAATCTCAGCATGATCAAACGTATTCACAAACGGAGTCGCTACGATTAGGTAGCCTTGATCACCTAAAAACTCTAGCAAACGGCGGTAAGTTAACTGTGGAGCCGTTGCGACAAAAGCGCCGCCAAGAAAATGAATAATCGCGATCGGACGATCGGGAACGAGAACCCAATTCCCAGAAATTTCTTGCCAATCCATGAGCGAAATTGAAGATTAGGGGGTATCTCTAGCCTAAACCGATTCTCTAAAATTCAACGGCTTCGGACATCGCATTGCATTTGGTACGGTTCTACGATCTTTCTTTAATCGAGAAACCAGATACGCTCTAAGGTAGTCGCAGTGAAAGTCGTGTTATGTCTGAGTGGATCTTCCCAACCCTGAGTGAAATTTTGGCAGCCAGTAATGAAACACTGGATCTTCCTGAACTTGAAGCGCCCGTTTCAGTCGCATCTCGACAACTGCGAGCAGAGCGGGAGTGGTTTGGCGCGATCGCCGCACTCGAAGCCCTCTTGCAATCGACCGAAGGCGCAGTGTTTTCTGCTCCACTCCCAGTTCTTAGCCAGCCCGGAGTGCCTAATATCTCCGCTTGGCTGTTTACGCCCAGCGTGATGTTTTCGGGCTTCCCGTTCCAATTACCTTCTGCTGATGGCAACATTACAAAGGGCGAAACGACTGATACTCTAGCGCTGCTCCCCGGTGATCCGCTCGCATCGCAGCCGTTCTGTCTAGCGCTGACTCGTGAATTTAGCCTGTTAATGGTGCAGGGTGAAAACGGCTCCGGCGATCCGATTTTCCAGTTTTCGTTTGATCCAGAAGCGATCGATCGCGCCTGGCAAACCTTGAGACTGCGCGTGGTGCTGATGAATCCGGGACATCTTCCCAAGCTCGATCGTCTCTACAAAACCTTTCCGCCTGTCGAACCCAAATACAAATTAGTCACGCAGTTTACTCATGCACTCCTGAGCTATTTGCCAGACCCAATCACAGAATCCGAAAAGCGCACGATTCGCGCTCCTCGACCGATGCAAGCGCAAACTGCCGATGTGCTAGCAGGTGCAGATGTCGAATTGCTGCAAGCAATCTCGCACGAAGTTCGCACACCGCTCACCACGATTCGGACACTCACGCGGTTATTGTTACGCAGAAAAGACCTACCCGCAGATGCCGTGAAACGATTGGAAGTGATCGATCGCGAATGTAGCGAACAAATCGATCGCTTCAATCTGATCTGTCATGCAGTCGAAATCGAAACTTCAGCAACTAAGGTTTCATCGCTGGCGACAACTTCGCTAGAACAGGTACTAGAACAAAGCATTCCGCGTTGGCAAAAACAAGCGAGTCAGCGCAACCTCACGCTGGACGTAATTTTGCCGCAGCACATTCCCTCGGTAATGAGCAATCCGACCATGCTGGATCAGGCGTTGACGAGTTTAATTGAACGATCGGCGCGGAGTTTGCCCTCTGGCGGTTCGATTCAAGTGGAGGTGTCGTTAGCAGGACATCAGTTGAAATTGCAGCTTCAACCCCAGGCAAAGGACGATTATGTCGATTGTTCGAGCAAACACCGAATGCCGCTCTTGAAATCTCTGGGACAAGTTTTGATGTTCCAGCCCGAAACAGGCAACCTGAGTTTGAATCTGAACGTTACTAAGAATATCTTTCAGGCATTAGGCGGAAAGCTAATCGTGCGAGAACGCCCAGAGCAGGGTGAAGTATTTACGCTGTTCTTGCCATTAGAACCGAGTAAAGCGGCTACGGAAGTACGAGTTTAATAAGCATTCAAACTTTGAGATCTCCGGCTTGTGACCTTAAGCCGGAGATTTTTGCTATTGGGGATCAAAGATCGACCGTTGGTTTTTATTGAGAAGTATTTGCAAAAGCTGAGCAATTCGAGTATGTTGGTTGTCAGAGGTTATTGCATATCTTTGGCAATAACTGAGTCGTTATTTTCACTTGAACCATGACTCTAGCCCTTCAATCTGGTGAATTTCGTTTCTCTGGTCAGTTTCTCGGCTACGTCTTCAAAGATGGCTACAAAATCAAGCGACTGACGATCGCAACTTCAGAAGGCGAGTTTTCGATCAAAATGACGAAGTTAGCAAGAGCAAGTCTCAAGCAAACGCTACTTCCCGGAGAGCAGATTCAGATTCGAGGATGGAAGAAGTTCGATCGCAAAACTAACACCCTGAAATTTAAGGCGTATTGGATTCAGCCAATGTCGATTTCGGCAGCCCTTCCTTGTCAAGCAGCAGCGAAAGTGAACGCTACGAAAATCGGCCATCCCAAGCCGCAAAAGCCTGGAAAAGAAGCGATTCTGATGTGTCAGAAATCAAGCTGCATGAAGCGAGGCGGAAAAGCCGTTTGTAGCGCGATCGAAAAAGCAATTAGCGATCGTGGACTCGAAGATCAAGTCAAAATCAAGGGCACAGGCTGTATGAAAGCTTGCGGGAAAGTCCCCGTGGTCTTTATGCCCGGAAAAACGCGCTACACCAAAGTTGATCCGAAAGATGTCGCTAGTTTAGTGGATGAGCATTTTGCACTGGTTAGCAGACCTGCAACGGAACCCACACTGCCAGTAGAATCCACAACTGTTTTAGAATCCACAGCTGCTTTAGAATCCACAACTGCTTTAGAATCCACAACTGTTCTAGAATCTACAACTGTTCTAGAATCCGCTCCAGTATTGGCTACCGTCTAGTTTTCAGGCATCTAACCCAAACCCAACCAATTTTTCTGTGTAGATTGGGAATTCTCGTAGAAGTTGTGCAGAAGCCCCCTCTATGAAAGTTCCCTTCATAAAGTCACCTGTACCAAGAATTTCGCTTCGCTTGGTACTGGTTCTACCATTTGTTCTACAGATTTTTGGTGCAGTTGGATTAGTCGGCTACTTGTCTTTTAAGAACGGGCAGCAGGCAGTCAACCGCTTAGCCGATGAGTTAGTTGAGAAAGCCAATCAACGCATTGATAGCCATCTCGATCAATATCTCGCTTTGCCTGCACAACTGTTGCAAATTAACGAAGATGCCCTTGCCAATGGAGAGATTAAGCTTGATGATTTCTCCGCCACTGAACGGTACTTTTGGAGACAGGCAAAAGCGTTTCCAGAGGTTGGGTTTGTGGGGTACTCCTTATCAACGGAACGATCGTCTGGAGCAGGGCGCTGGCTTGAGGGAGTCGATGTCATTTTGTTTCGGGCATTACCAGACGGGCAAGCATATGATTTTTTGCCAAATTATCGTGGCGCGATCGCCAAATTAGCGCAAACCTACACTTATCGCACGACTGAAAGAAGCTGGTATCAAAGAGCCGCAACAACCGGGAAAACAGGCTGGGGCGAAGTCGAAATCACTTCCATGAACCGACTTGAAGGCTCAATCCCGAAGGGTGAGGTGATGCTAGATGGTGTGTCGTACTACACAGCGATCGGCATGACCACGCCAATCTACGACAACAATCAGAAATTTATTGGGGTGCTTAATGTAGATCTAACCTTGGGAAATATCAGTCGCTTTTTGCGCGATTTCAAGGTCAGTCGGACTGGGCAGATGATGATTATCGAGCGGGATGGATCGCTGATCGGCAGTTCGATGCCGAGTCAGCTTCTCCGTAAGGAACAGGATCAGGTGAAGCGCTTCACCATCTTCAACAGTCCTGATCCGTTGATCAAAGCAATGAGCAAAAATTTGCAGCAGCGGTTTTCGTCGCTCACTGCCATTCAGTCACAGCAGAAATTTGCGCTCGAAATTGATGGAGCGCGGCAGTTTATCAATGTGTTGCCCTGGCGCAATGATCAAGGACTCGACTGGCTGATCGTGGTGATTGTGCCAGAGTCGGACTTTATGGCGCAGATTGATCAAAATCTCCGCTTAACGATCTTGCTTTGCGCGATCGCGACAATTGTAGCAGCGCTCTTGGGTTGGTGGACTTCGCACTGGATTGTTCAGCCGATTTTGAGGCTGAGCCAGGCATCTGAGGAGATCGCTAAGGGAGAGCTAGATCAAACAATTCAAATTTCCAGAATTCGCGAATTGCGGCAGTTAGGACGATCATTTAATCGGATGGCACAGCAGTTACGCGATTCTTTCATGACGCTGGCAAGAGCCAACGAGCAATTAGAACAACGAGTTGAAGAGCGCACTGTAGAGCTGAGTGAAACGCTTCGGACTCTGCGCCAAACTCAGACCCAGATGATTCAAACAGAAAAGATGTCGAGTTTGGGGCAAATTGTTGCGGGTGTGGCGCATGAAATCAACAATCCAGTTAATTTTATTCACGGCAATTTGGTTTATCTCGATCGCTATACGCAAAGCTTGTTAGAGTTAGCAGCAATTTATCAGAAGCACTATCCTCAACCTGATCCAGAAGTAATTGAAGTGTTGGAGACGATCGATTTTGAGTTTTTAAATCACGATCTTGAAAAAGTGTTTAACTCGATGCAAACAGGTACAAGACGGATTCAGGATATTGTGCTTTCTTTGCGAAATTTTTCGCGCTTAGACGAAGCCGAATTGAAAGCCGTTGAAATCGAGAGCGGCATCGAAAGCACATTAATGATTTTGCAGCATCGACTAAAATTTACGAGCGATCGACCTGAGATTAAAGTAGTGAAAAACTTCGCGCAATTGCCAAAAATTGAATGTTATCCAGGTCGGCTCAATCAGGTGTTACTGAATTTGATGAGTAATGCGATCGATGCGATTGAAGCCGATCCCAAGCTTGATCCAACGATTTGGATCAGCACAGAACTCACTCAAGATGGATGGATCGCAATTACGATCGCTGACAATGGCTGCGGCATTCCCAAGGAGATTCAAAGCAAAATTTTCAACCCATTTTTTACGACTAAACCTGTGGGTAGAGGCACAGGTTTAGGATTATCGATCAGCTATCAGATTGTGAATGAGCAACATCAGGGTCGATTGTGGTGTGATTCAACCGTGGGAGAAGGCACGAAATTTGTGATTGAAATTCCGGTCAGTTGATCGACAATTCCCTTAGCGCCGACCGACCAATCGAAACGAATTGAGAAACACATTAATGCTGGTTGCTAAGCCTTGTTCTTGATTCTCTTTCGTCGTTGTGACATTGACAAAATAGGCGCGGCGATTCACAAGATAAACGCGCCACTTTGCGACCATATCATTGGGTAGCTTAAAGTTCATTTCTCGACCTGGAAATCGATTGAGTTGAATCGTGCGAAATGAGATTAACTCTCCTTGATCTTTCGCCGCACCTTTACGAACGCCTTCGTACACTTCGTTCTGGAGGCGTTTATCGTTTCCCGGTGCAACCGGCAAATCGAGATAACCTACCGAATAGCGCACCGATTCATCGTCTCGGAGCAGTTCAAACAGCGTCAAACCACTCTCTTTACGCTCTTTGGGTGTTCCGGGCATGACCACGGAAAATCCGCCGCGTTGTGACGTAAACCGCTTCCAAATGCTCTCCTGAGCAATAACGCTTTTGAGTTCAACCACAGGCGATCCGACCAAAATCGCCACGCCTAATACCAATTGCCAGCCCCGCATCACAGCACACCCTTCGAGCTTGGAATTTCGTGTGCCCGACGCGGATCCGTTTCAACTGCCATTCGTAGCGATCGTGCAAATGCCTTAAACGTCGCCTCAATAATGTGATGTGAATTGATGCCATCCAACTGGCGAATATGCAGCGTCATTTGAGCGTGATTGACGATCGCCACAAAAAATTCTCGAACTAATTGCGTATCATAAGTTCCGACTCGCTGAGTCGGAATTTCTAGCCCGTAACTCAGGTGCGGACGACCAGAAAAATCTAGCGCCACTTGGATCAGCGCTTCATCAAGCGGTGCGACAAAATGCCCGAAGCGAACAATGCCTTTACGATCGCCTAATGCCTTCGCAAGCGCCATTCCCAGCGTGATTCCAACATCCTCATTTGTGTGGTGATCGTCGATCTCCAAGTCCCCGATCGCCTGCACCGTCAGATCGATCAAGCCATGCGACGAAATCTGATGCAGCATATGGTCGAGAAACGGAATCCCTGTCTTTGCCACACATTTCCCGGTGCCATCGAGATTAACCGTGACTTGAACATCAGTTTCCCCAGTTTTACGAGAGACTGAGGCAATTCGAGCGACAGGAAAAACGGAAGAAGTTTGAGGACGATCGCTAGTCTGCATGGAATCCATCACATGAAAGGCAGACTCTATTATGTCAATTTTTTACCCGTGTCTAAAGATCGAAATTGATCGACGCTACACTTTCAAGAAGTCAGACCAGGTTGGAAATTATGGATACCAAAGCGGCTGTTGCCTTCAAAGCTGGAGAGCCTTTAAGAATTGAAACCGTACAACTCGAAGCCCCGCAAGCGGGAGAAGTGTTAGTCGAAATCAAAGCGAGTGGAGTGTGTCATACGGATGCCTACACGCTTTCAGGAGCAGATCCGGAGGGCTTGTTTCCAGCGATTTTGGGTCACGAAGGAGCAGGAGTCGTAGTCGAAGTGGGCGAAGGCGTGAACAGCGTCAAACCTGGGGATCATGTGATTCCGCTCTACACGCCAGAGTGCCGTAACTGTGAATATTGTCTCAGTGGTAAGACGAATCTGTGTCAGGCGATTCGGACAACTCAGGGCAAAGGAGTCATGCCGAATGGAACGAGTCGGTTTTCGATCGACGGTGAACCCATCCTGCACTACATGGGCACTTCAACTTTCTCGAACTACACGGTTTTACCAGAGATTGCAGTTGCTAAAATTCGCGAGGATGCTCCGTTTGAGAAAGTTTGCTTAATTGGTTGCGGTGTCACTACCGGGGTCGGGGCTGTGATCAACACCGCGAAAGTCGAACCCGGTGCAAATGTTGTCGTATTTGGATTAGGCGGCATCGGCTTAAATGTGATTCAAGCAGCGCGAATGGTTGGGGCAAATATGATTGTTGGAGTTGATCTGAATTCCAGCAAACGCGCACTAGCTGAGAAATTAGGCATGACTCATTTTGTCAATCCCAGCGAGGTTGAGGGCGATCTTGTTCCTTATCTTGTGGAGTTGACCAAAGGCGGAGCCGATTACAGTTTCGAGTGTATTGGTAATGTGAAAGTGATGCGTCAGGCACTCGAATGCTGTCATAAAGGCTGGGGCGTGAGTGTGATTATCGGGGTTGCGGGCGCAGGTCAGGAAATTAGCACAAGACCGTTTCAGCTTGTGACTGGGCGCGTTTGGAAGGGAACAGCATTCGGCGGTGCAAAAGGGCGAACCGATGTCCCTAAGATTGTCGATTGGTACATGGATGGCAAAATCAACATTGATGATCTGGTAACGAAGATTCTCCCGATCGATCAAATTAACGAAGCGTTCGATCTGATGCACCGGGGAGAAGTAATTCGATCGGTGGTGACGTTCTAATGGAATTACTCAGTAAAACTCGCTGTTTCGGAGGATCGATTGAGGTGTATTCGCATCGATCGACCTCGTGCAACGCTCCGATGAAATTCTCGATTTATTTACCACAGCAAGCGAGGGAGCGATCGCTGCCGGTGCTGTATTTTCTCGCAGGTTTGACCTGTACCGAAGAGAATTTCATGGTGAAAGCCGGGGCGCAACAGTTTGCTGCAAAGCATGGATTGATCTTAGTTGCGCCGGATACCAGTCCGAGAAACACAGGGATCGCGGGCGAGGATGACGATTGGGATTTTGGAACCGGGGCAGGATTCTATGTGGATGCGACTCAAACCCCGTGGAATCAGCACTATCGAATGTACAGCTATACCGTGGATGAGTTGCCTGCTTTAATTGCTGAAAGCTTTCCGGTGAGGAATGATCGTCAAGGCATTTTCGGGCATTCGATGGGCGGACACGGTGCTTTGGTGTGTGCCTTGCGAAATCCTGAGCGTTATCGATCGGTTTCTGCCTTTGCGCCAATCTGTGCGCCGACGCAATGTCCTTGGGGTGAGAAAGCATTCTCGAATTATTTAGGATCAGATCGAGCCAGTTGGAAATTGTATGATGCAACCGAATTAGTTCAAGTGCAGAAATTTCCGCGATCGATTTTGATTGACCAAGGTACAAGCGACAAATTTCTTGCAAATCAGTTATTGCCTGAAGTATTTCAAAAAGCGTGTGAAACTGTCGGGCAACCGTTAACACTTCGATTTCAGGAAGGTTACGATCATAGCTACTATTTCATTGCGTCATTTGTTGAGGATCACGTTCAGTTTCACGCGGAAATTTTGCTTGCATAAATGCCCTGATCTTCGATCGCATTAACAAAGCAGCGAGCGGAGATCCCATCGTTAGAATCGTCGCTAAAATTCCCAGTGGATGTTTCCCCCATTCCAAACCAAGTGCAGCCGCAGTTCCAATCAATGAGAAGGCAAAACTCGCGATCGCAAAAATCGGTGCTTGTAAATTCAACGCCGCGATCGGGAGTAAAATTGTTGCATACCAAGGCTGATACCAGGGAGTGGCAACGGTAAATAAAGCAAGGGTGACCCATCCGATTTCTACCATCAATCGCTCTTCTAAAATTGATCGATTTCTGTAGATTCTGTAGAGGGTTATTGCATAGTAAATAGCAAACAAAATAATGGTAAAACGATGGAATGAAGTCAGGATGGTTTCTTGAGTAGAACTTGGCACGCTCGTTCGCATCAAAATAATTTCTAGCAAACTGTGCCATGATCCTGCTCTTAAACCTTCTACGGCTGGATTTACCAAGCTTTTCCAAGCAGCAATGGATGGTAAAAGCGTAAAGGATAAAACAAGAACAGCGAGCGAAGAAATCAGCAGGAATTTTCCGATCGTTTGCCAGCGTCGTTGCCGAATTAGAAATACTCCAATTAATGGAATCCAAATAATCGGCAAGGTCTTTGTTAGAAATCCAATTCCAGTGGCGACGAGAGCAAGCAGATATCGGCGGGTTTTAAGCAACTGATCGATCGCGATTAAAACAGTACATAAGAAAATATCAAGATGTGCTTCTGCCACTTGTTCAAACAGAAGAACTGGACTCAGCAAATACGCCAGCGTTACTTTGTCTCGATAAGCCTTAGTTTCTAGAATTCTCCAAATTAAGTAACTATTCAAAATGTGAAAAACTAAGCAAATGAGCTTGAAACCATAAACACCAAGAAGCAGATTAATCTCAGCTAATTTTGCAGGAATCAAAAAGAATAAAAGTGAAACAGCTCCATAGGTCGAGTTATAATTCCAGTCTACTAAATTGCTAAGACTAGAGCCAAAATCCCTCGCCTTTGTCAGATAAGGATTAACTCCATTTAGGCTCATCAGACCATACTGTAAATATAGATAAATATCATTCGTGACCGGATGAGATAACCAAGAAACCGCTAAAAATAAGCTTGCGGGCTTCAAAAGTTCGGCGAAATTTGCCGCGATCGTTTTTGAACGGAATCGTATTAGCCAAACCAGATATAAACCGCACAGCGCAAAAAACTCTACTGCTAATAAACGCTTGCGAACTAACCCCGAAAATCCCGAAATTGACACCACTCCGAGCGCATTCAGTTCATTCAGAGACAGTTGTATTGCAATTGCGATCGAGAGCGCGATCGCAACGATAAAAATTATTCTCTGTTTTAGTACCATACTTCTCCTTAGTTAACTATGCGCGAACAGAGTGCGGCTGTTTCTCTCTGGCTAGGATTTGTTTTGCTCGAACTGTATCACCCGAAAACCAGCGCCGCTAATTGAGGCACTCAATCTTCATCAATCAAGGCATAAATCATAAATTTCTTGCAAATTGACTTTACCCAGAACTTCGTGGGAGGTTTATCAATGCGTCGAGCAACCCATTATTCTATGAGGGTCGCGATTGTCGTCTTTGATTATTGCCTTACTTGTTCAAGCTCGCGTTTAGTTTCGTGCAGAAACTTTGCGTGGATCAATGCCGTAATCTTGTGTCGCATCAGGAGAACTACGATCGGGGAACCCATTGTTGGGACGATCGCAATGATTGCGAGGATGCGGGAACCCCACTCCAGACCAAGGGAAGCCGTTGTTCCGATCAGTGAGAAGGCAAAACTGGCGATCGCAAAAGTCGGTGATTGTAGATTCAGGGCCGCGATCGGAAGTAACACGGTTGCATACCAAGGCTGATACCAGGGAGTTGCAATCGCAAATAAAACGAAAGTAACCCACCCAATTTCTATCATCAATCGACTCTCCGAAATGGAGCGATTCAAAAAGATTCTGTACAGCGTTACTGCATAATAAGCCGCAAACAAGAGCAGCGTGAAACGATTAAATAAAGCAGTAATACTCGTTTGAACAGAACTCGGCACGATCGCTCCAGTTCGCATCAGGATGCTGTCTAAGACATCATGCCATGACCCCACAGTTCTATTTCCGACACCTGGATTGAGAATACTTCTCCAAGCATCAATAGTTGGAAACAATGTAAAGTGCAAGATCAGGATGCCGATTACGCTAAGAAATAGAAATTTTACGATCGTTTTCCAACGTCGCTGTCGAATTAGAAACACACCGATTAATGGAATCCAAATAATCGGTAGTGTCTTTGTTAGAAATCCAATTCCAGTGGCGACGAGAGCAAGCAAATATCGACCTGTCTTGAGAAATCGATCGACTGCGATCAAAACAGTACAGAGCATGACATCGATATGCGCTTCTGCAACTTGCTCAAACAACAGCACCGGACTGATCAAATATGCCAGTGTGACTTGATCTCGATAGGTTCTAGACTTGAGATTTTTCCAGATTAAATAGCTATTTAAGATGTGAAACCCCAAGCAGATTAACTTAAATCCGTAAACGCCAAGAAAGAGATTAATCTCAGACAACTTTGAGGAAACCAAAAAGAAGAAGAGTGAAACAACTCCATAAGTTGAACTTTGATTCCAATCGATTAAATTTGTGATACTAGAGCCAAAATCTCCAGCTTTTGTGAGGTAAGGATTAAGTCGGTTTAGGCTGATCAATCCGTACTGTAGATACATATAAATATCGTTTGTACCCGGATAAGACAACCAACAAACGGCCAAGAACGCGCTTACAGGCTTCAATAGTTCGCTAAATCGCGAAGCGATCGTAACTGGACGAAATTGAATTAACCACGCCAGATAAATCCCGCACAAAGCAAGGAACTCCAAGCCTAATAAGCGCTTATTTAATAACATCGAGAATCCCGATGTTGATACAATTCCAAGTATGCCGAGTTCGTTTAGGGTCAGTTGCATCGCAAGGGCGATCGATAGCGCGAGCGCAACAATAAAACCAACTTTTTGCTTTGAAATCATGCTTCCTATTGATTGATTAGGCGCAAGCAGAGCGAATCTGTTACTCTCTGGCTAGAGTCTGTTGTGCGCGAATATATCATGCAAAAACCATTAAGTCTGTCTGCCTTAAGATTGATGCAGCGAGAGTCGCCCGATCAAAAGCCGCCATCTCTCACTACCGTTTTGCTGATTAGCGCGATCGGGTTGCTGTTGGTGCTACCTGCAATTCTGCATGGTGTCTTTGATGCAATGGATATTCCATTCCATTTGCGCTGGACTCAACAATTTTCGGAGCAACTTTGGAGCAGCGACTTTTATCCCAGATGGCTCTACAACATGAATGCGGGATTAGGAAGTCCTGCCTTCTTTTTTTACCCGTAGGGCAACCGTGCGTTAAGGCTTGCCCATCTGATAGCCAAACAGATTTGGATCAACTTCTCCCAGCTTGAGATCGGCTAACCCATATTCCGCCCAGCGTCGATCGACCATCGCTGCCACATCCGGATCGGACTTGAGCGGATCAGCCCAAGGTCGATCGGTTTCCGGGAAAACTTTCGTCGTTGCGTCAATGCCCATCCGACTGCCTAAACCTGGTTTTTCTGTGGCAAAATCCAGCGAATCAAACGGATTTTCCGGCAAGATAAACACATCTCGCGCTGGATCAACCTTCGAGGTAATCGCCCAAACGACCGCTCTCGGATCGCGAATGTTAATGTCTTTATCCACCACAATTACAAACTTGGTGTAAGTGAATTGCGGTAACGCACTCCAAAACGCTAACGCCGCTCGTCTCGCTTGTCCGGGATAGGCTTTGTCGATCGAAATCACCGCCGCTTTATAGCTCAAAGCCTCCATCGGCAAGAAGAAATCGATAATCTCAGGCACCTGCTGCCGCAAGATCGGCGTGTAGATGCGATTGAGCGCGATCGCCATCATTGCATCTTCTTTCGGGGGTCGGCCGCTAAACGTCGTGAGATAGATCGGATTTTTGCGATGGGTCAGACAGTGAAACCGCAGTAAGGGCGCTTTCTCGTTTACGCCACCGTAATACCCCATGTGATCCCCCGCAGGGCCATCGATCGCCGTGTCTCCCGGCGTAATCGTGCCTTCCAACACAAACTCCGAATCCGCAGGCACTTCCAGATCGACAGTCTTACACTTGGCGAGGTGAACACCCGCTCCGCCATACAAGCCAGCAAATAGCCACTCAGACAGATCTACAGGGAGCGGAGTCGCCGCCGCCATGATAATCAGTGGATCAACCCCAAGCGCGATCGCCACTTCTAATTTCTCGCCGCGCTCCGCCGCTTTTCTCAAATGCCGCGTCGCTCCCCGCACTGAGAGCCACTGCACCGTCATCGTATTTTTCGACTGCAACTGCAACCGATACACTCCAACATTTGGAATCTTAGTTTCGGGATCTTTCGTAATCATCAATCCCAACGTCAGCACCTTCCCAGCATCACCCGGATATACCCGCAGTAAGGGTATTTGATTCAAATCCACCGCATCGTCTTTAAGCACGATCTGCTGACAAGCAGGAAGAAAATCACGGGCAGGTTTTGCTTGCACCACATCGTAGAGAACCTTACCTAACTCGATCGCTTGCGAAAACTTCTTCGGCGGACGCGGTTGATAAAGCAGCGCTAATTTCTTACCCAGCGTTTCGAGTTCCTGCGGCGACTCCATATTCATCGCCAAACACACCCGCTCCACCGTACCCATCAAATTGACTGCAACTGGATAAGGCGACCCCTTGACATTTTCAAACAGCAGTCCAGGCCCACCATGCTGCAACATCCGATTCGCAATCTCAGCAATTTCCAAGTCAGAATCAACCAGCGTTGAAATCCGGCGCAACTGTCCGCGTTCTTCTAGCTGTCTGATAAATCCGCGCAAATCTCTCGGCATGATTGAGCAATGTAAAGAACTTCTTTCATTATGAAGGCGGAAGGAAAAGGATTGCGAACCAGATGGGCGGCGGAGCAGTCTCGCTAGTAAGAATTTCAATTGTAATCAAGGGCACTTTAGACCTAAGTCTCTGTCACTCCTGACTTGTCCTTCTCTACTCATGTCTATCCAAAGAGTTCCACTCGAAGCCCTACAGAAAATTAGACAGCACCTCAAAACGATTCTGATAGTGCCAGAGTCAGAGAATCGCCCGGATAGATACACCGAGCAGGACGAACCCGCCATACCCGAATCTCTTGAAGAGTTGGGCACTTTGTTTCACTTCGGCATCTCCTTGGAGCAAACCCGCCAAATGCCCAATCGTCAGAAAAGCGTTAATCAGTGCTGGCGATGCTTGTACCGCGCTCCACGATCGCAATACACCCCCTAAACCTGAGGCTGCTTTACCAAACTTGATGGACGCGATCAACGGCGATCATTCTCCGATTTCGTTTATGATTGCTTCCCTGTTCCATCGCGAATTGCTTGAATTCGGTAAAGTTGGGCGGCTTGCGAGTTGGAGCCAGCAGCGTTTAATCAACGCTCTTCCACCCCATCCTGGCTGGCAATGGCGTACTGAGGTTCCGAAAGATTTCTCACCTAAAGTTCGAGTTGTTCCAGATGGGCGAGTTGCGATCGAATTTTTCACCTGTCGCACCGTCGCTCCAATTGCCATTTTCCAGCACGTCGATCAGTATCAGGCAAGACAGTACCACCCGAAATCTGTAGATCGAGCGATCGCCGTTCTTCAACCAGCCAGCGGCGGAGTTAAGCGTTAGGGCGTCGGTGGAAACGTCGCAGTTTGAACTTCCCCAGCACCGCCCATCGGTTTGAAGGTGGCGTTGTTGTAGGAAAGAGCCACTCCGCCTGCATTGCCAGCCCTCACACTAACTTGATTTTTCCCGCTCCACGATCGCTGAGTTCCCTGAGGCAGCGTTCCTTCAAATTCCGTTTTGCCATCAACCACCACTTCAACCCAGCTTTCCTCGTTGACATTCATCTTCACCCCGACTGCACCCGTTGGAGTTGGGCTTGCTGGAGCAGAAGCGGCAGGAGTCGGACTAGGAGCAACGATCGACGGTTGAGGCGGTTGCGTTACCGGAGCGGTTGCAGTCGTTGGAGCAGGACGCTCAGCCGGACGATTGAAAAGACTGGCAGCTAGTACACCAATCACACCGAAAGCGATCGCTCCTCCTAGCGCGATTAGGGGCAATCGGGTCGTTTCTTTTGGTGCAGGCGCGTCGACTTTTACTCTTGGCTCATCCCGAATTAGCTCAGGCTCTAACCTTTTCGGTTCATCCCGAATTAACTCAGGCTCTGACTTTTTCGGTTCACCCCGAATTAACTCAGGCTCTGACTTTTTCGGCTCGCTGCGAATTAGCTCAGGCTCTGATTTTTTCGGCTCATCCTGAATCAGTTCAGGTTCTGGCAGCTTCAGGGCGGGAGAAGGCGTAATGGGTGCAGCCGGTTTTGGCGGCACAGGCGCTTGAACAGCGGGCTTCAAAGGTGGCTCTGGGATGGAAGTGATTAAGGTTGCCGCAGAGGAAGTGGGGAGCGGAGACAAGTCTACTGTAAATTCTTTCGACAGGGCAATACCATTCAACCCGATCGCGTCTGCATAGCGCCGAATAAAGCCCTGGACAAAAACCGGTTCTGGAAGGCGATCGAGGTTCGCGTCTTCGATCGCGTTGAGGAGGCGCAGCGGAATGTAGGTCTTTGCAGCAATTTCTTCGAGCGACATTGACTTTTTCTGGCGCTCTTCACTGAGGCGAGTTCCGATCGCTTTGAGTTGTTCTTTTTGTGCTGAATTGCCCATAAGTCCTATCGCTTTCCCTTAGCCTAGCGTCACACAAAGCACTTTAAATCAAGTCTATGCAGTCGAGTCAAGCGTATCGCATCTTGTTCTGGTGTACAAAATTGCAATTGTATTTTCAGTATGATCAGCAACAGCCCAGCATTTGTAAAGTGAGACAGGATGCCGCGTAGACCGGATATTGCTTTTATTCCAACGCCTCAAAGCGCGATCGAGACGCTGCTTGAGACGTTACAGGTGAATCGATCGGATGTGATTTATGACCTCGGTTGTGGTGATGGTCAGGTGTTGATTACGGCAGCTTTGAAGTACGGAGCGCGGGGTGTAGGAATTGATATTGATCCAGCGCGAATTGAAGCAGCCCAAATGAAAGCAGAACAGGCGGGAATCAGCGATCGCCTAACCTTTCGAGAGCAAGATCTATTTGAGAGCCGATTTGAAGACGCTTCGATCGTGGTTCTTTATCTGTTACCGCATTTGAATCTCAGACTTCGACCTGCATTACTAGAACAGCTTCGACCGGGAACTCGGATTGCGTCGATCGATTTTGATATGGGCGATTGGCAACCCGAAAAAGTGATCAAACTTGAGATTGAAGAAGAAACAACTTTGTATTTTTGGACGGTTCCAGCAGCGATCGCACGTTAAGGCTAGAGAGATAAAACAACAAGAATTTCAGCAAAAAACCGGAAGAATCGCAAAATTCTTCCGGTTTTAATTCAGATCCGCTAATCGAAATTAGTACGTTTCAACGTGCCAACGACCCGCTTTCTTCATTGCGCTGCGGAACTCTTTCCACTCGATTCCTTCTTTTGCTGCTTCCGCACCGAGAGCCGCGTCAATGCCGTCCTCCATGCCCTTCAAGCCGCAAATGTAAGTGTGAGTCTTCTCGCTCTTCATCATCTGGAAGAGTTCAGCCGCATTTTCAGCCACGCGGTCTTGAATGTACATTCTGCCGCCGTCCTTATTCTTCTGCTCACGGCTGATTGCAGTCGTTAAGCGGAAGTTCGTCGGATACTTCTCAGCCATCTCTTCAAGCTCTTCCTTGTAGAGAATGTTTGCGCTGGTCGGAATTCCAAAGATCAGCCAGGAGAAACCTTTGAACTGATAATTGGGGTTCGCTGCTCTTTCGTTGTCCTTGAACTGTCTCCACAGATAGGCACGCATCGGAGCAATTCCCGTTCCGGTTGCCATCATGATCACATTGGTATCTTCCTCTTCCGGCAAGAGCATTTCTTTTCCGGTGGGGCCTGTGATCTTCACGTCTGCACCTGCTTCCAGGTTGCACAGATACGTGGAACAAACGCCGTAAACGGTTTCACCGGTTTCGGGGTGCTTGTACTCTAGCTGACGCACACAGAGCGATACGGTTTTGTCATTCACATCATCGCCGTGACGAGTAGATGCGATCGAATATAAACGCAGTTTTTCTGGCTTGCCGTTCTTGTCCGTTCCCGGCGGGATAATGCCGATACTTTGACCTTCCACGTAAGTCAGATCACCGCCCGAGATATCAAATTTGATATGTCGAACCGTTCCAATCCCGCCTTCACCCACTAGCTCAACATTGGAGATGCACTTTCCAACGAAGGGGTTATTGGGCTTGTAAATGTTGACTGGAACATCAGCGTGTTTTTTAGCCTTGGCTTGTGTCATCGGCTTAGATCCTGGTGTGTTGCTCTCAGTAGCATTTTCCTGCTTGACAGCAGGCGCTTTCTGTTCAACAGTAACGTTTCCAGTTCCGTTGCCGTTTGCCTCTAAAGGCTGAATGCTGACGATCTTGCCGCCCAGACGGGTAATCCGCTGCATGAATTCGTTCATGCGATTGTAGGGGACATTGATGAAAGTGCTGCCACTTTGCCGAATCGGGTAGTTTTGCTGATCGGTTGTCTCGTTTTGGCGCAATCCGACCACTTCATACCGGAAGACGCGGCTCCCAGAAGGGGTGTTCGCAGCACCCGACGCGCTGGAATAATACATCGCTCTGTGTTTCTCCGACCTAAATGAACTAAAACTGTGCTGCAAGTAGCTTGTTTAGATTAATATGCAACGTTTGGGGATCGATCGCAAATTTACCCCAACCTGATCTAAACGTGCTTAGAAGCTAAAACGACTCCCGTTCCTACTTTACAGAGGCTTTGAGACATTCGATCGCGCTAATTGTAAAGCTGAGATTAATCTTTTGTCTTTAGGGGCGCATTGCCCAGGGCGGAATGCCATTAAATTAGAGTCTGGAGAATTTAGCCCCAGTTGTGAAGCAGTTAACGATCGCCAACTTTCACCCCAAACATTCCCCCTATTTCTATGTGATTGCTGCGTTAATAATCGGCAGTTTACTTCGGGTAATTTATCCCGAAGATATGGAGTGGAAAGCAGACGAGATTTGGAATTATACAAACGGTGAAGCGCTCGCACAGGGTCAAATTCCCTTTACCTGGGTAGGAATGCCAAGCAGCGCGAAAGTTTTGAATCCAGGGTTTAGTCTGTGGATCTTTACGGCGTTCGGTTGGTTTTCCGCTTCACCGATCGAAATGGTGCAGTGGGTGATGTGGCTGAATGTTGCAGCGTTGTGGGCAATGTTTGGATTTGTGATTTGGCAAATTCTCGAAGAAGAACGATCGCCTTGGCTGTGGGGTTTGGCGATCGTGGCTGTAAATCCCCTATCGATTTTGTTTTCCCGACAGATTTGGACAACCGATTTACTTCCACCGCTTGCAGTCTTGACGATCTTAGGACATTGGTTTCGTCGGCATCCCTTTGGCGCATGGCTCTGGGGCTTGATGAGCACGATGATCGGGCAGTTGCACATGAGCGGTTTTTTTTACGGAGCGGGATTGTTTCTCTGGACAGTTTGGCGAGATTACAAAGAGAATCGCTTAGCAGAAACGGCTTGGAAGGCTTGGGCAATTGGAACCATTTTGGGATTGATTCCGTTTGCGATGTGGCTGCACTTGGTGATCGATACTTTCGGGGGTGCGGGTCGTCCGATTCTGTCGCTGTTGTTTCCGAAGTTTTATTTGCAGTGGATTGTCTTAGGGCTAGGCACAAATCTGAGTTATTCACTTGGGAAGATTATGTGGAGCCACTTCATCCAGGAGCCGCTAATTTTCGGACAGCCGACTTACTTGATTGGCATTGCTCATCTAATTCTCGTTGCGATCGGGCTTAAAGTTCTCATTGCCTTCATTCGCCGCAAGCCGCTAAATCCGCCCGTGGCGCGATCGCTCGACTTTTATTTCAATGCAATGGGAATTGGCATGGGAGGATTAATCACCTTGTCGATGCTCAACATTCCGCCGCATTATGTAGTTGCTCCATTTCCGTTTATCCACGTCTGGTGGGCAACCCACTTGCAGAACCGGTGGCGATCGCTCGTGGCGCTGATTTTGCTTCAGCTTTTTATCTCTGTGACGTTTATTGCGTTTATTCACCGAACAGGCGGATTTACGGATTCAGGCTATGGCGTTACCTACCGGATTCAAATGCAGCAAAAACAGTAGATAGTACAGTAGTACAAAGTTTTATATTTTATTAAGGCTTGTACCAGGGATCGCGATTTGGTAGAATCCCCTTAACCGATAGTATTAAATACTTATCGCTATACCTTGAGCCTTGATCGGCTGCTTGCAAGGTATTTTTTTGCGGCGACTTGGAGCAATCTCAAATCCCGTAGTAATACTTTGCGCTGTGACTCGTTAAGGTAAAGCGATCGATAAAGCAATTTATCGATCAAACGAAGCACTATCGATGCAGCCTCGACTCTCCGGGCTGATCTCATAAACCGTCGTTGACTTTTTTGTTATTAGAGGAACCTTATGACCAGTAAGCCAGACCGCGTGGTTTTGATTGGCGTTGCCGGAGACTCCGGATGCGGTAAGTCCACGTTTCTGCGCCGAATCACAGATCTGTTTGGGGAAGATTTCGTCACTGTGATCTGCCTGGATGATTACCACAGTCTGGATCGGAAACAGCGCAAGGAAACGGGCATCACGGCACTCAACCCGAAGGCAAACAACTTTGATTTGATGTACGAGCAAATCAAAGCGCTGAAAAACGGAGAAACGATCGACAAGCCGATTTACAACCACGAAACCGGCATGATCGATCCGCCAGAGAAAGTCGAGCCGAACCACATTGTTGTGATTGAGGGCTTACATCCGCTCTACGATCAGCGCGTGCGTGAGTTAATCGATTTCAGCGTCTATCTCGACATTAGCGATGAAGTCAAAATCGCCTGGAAAATCCAGCGCGATATGGCAGAGCGGGGTCACAGCTACGAAGATGTGTTGGCGCAAATCAACTCGCGCAAACCCGACTTTGATGCGTATATCGATCCGCAAAAAGAATTCGCGGATGTGGTGATTCAAGTGTTGCCCACGCAATTAATCAAAGACGATCAAGAGCGGAAGGTTCTGCGCGTTCAAATGATTCAGCGTGATGGCATCGAAGGATATGATCCGGTTTACCTATTTGATGAAGGTTCCACGATCGATTGGACTCCTTGCGGTCGCAAGCTGACCTGTTCGTATCCCGGCATCAGAATGCACTACGGCCCCGATGTGTACTACAAACACGGCGTTTCAGTCCTCGAAGTCGATGGTCAGTTCGACAAGCTCGAAGAAGTGATCTACATCGAGCAGCATTTGAGCAAGACTTCAGCGAAGTACAACGGCGAAGTCACCGAACTGTTGCTGCAACACCGGGAATATCCGGGTTCCAACAATGGAACAGGGCTGTTCCAAGTGCTGACTGGTCTGAAAATGCGGGCAACTTACGAGCGTCTGACAAACACAGTTGGCGCAACCAAAGTACCTGCAAAGGTCTAGGACTGATTGAAATGGCGAAAGGAAGCGCGATCGCGCTTCCTTTCTTTTTGAGATCAACCAATTACGATCGCCAATGTCTCCAATAAGTTCTCCTGGGGATCAAGCGATAAGTGGCACAGCCTTTTGATTTATAATAATCCCTTAAGAATCGTGATTTATCAAAATATTTGTTTGCAGCGCCACGGGTAGGTTCTTCCGGTCGTGAGCAAGCGGTAATTCTGTACAAGAGAGGACAAGGCGCGATGGCGACGAGCCGTAGGAATCAATCAACTACTCGCAGAGCATCCAGCCGAAACAACACAGCGGCGAAAACTTCGGTTCCAGTTGATTCTTCACCCGCAACACCGGAGACTTCCACTTCAGAAGCTCCCGTTTCACAACCCCCTACTGAACCGATCGACGAACCTGCCGAGCCGTCCACACCAGCACCTACACAAGAGGAAATCCCTATGAGTAATCCAGAATTGATTGAAGCAACGGCAACGCCTGCAGAAGGCAATGGAAGCGCGATCGAAATTCTTAGCCTTCCGAGCTTGTCTGCTGGAAATCGTCCGATCATGTCGGATGATTTTGAGGTGGCAGGTACGATTCAATCGGCGGGAATTCGCCCGATCGAAGCGAGCCACATGGCAATCTACGGCACGATTATGAATGGTCGTCCGATTATGTCGAGCAATCTGAAAGTGGCTGAAATGCTTCCGGGAAATCGCCCGATTTTTTACAGCGATTTTCATGCAGTCGAAGGGTCGGAAACACTTGGGCGACCTGTGATGGCGAGTGAACCTGGATTGCTATCGGCTAATCGGCACATGGGCGATCGTCCCGTGTTTTCCAACGATCTGGATGACTCCACCGCGCTGATGGGTTTCATCGATTAATTGCTTGCTGAACTCGCAAATCAGAACCCCTGCTCTAAAGCTTGTGCTTTAGAGCAGGGGTTCTGATTTGGAGATTGAGCCTTTTGATCGCGATCGCTTGATTCATTTGCACAGACTCGATTTTTAACGCTTGCTCATGCAAAGAACCGTTTATCATAGGCTAAATGTCCCCAACCTTCTAGAAACTTCTCATGACTGCTACTCTTCCAACTCAATACAGCGCCGCAACCACTGAAGCGAAATGGCAAAAGTTTTGGGAGGAGAATCAGGTCTTTAAAGCTGATCCAAATCAACCCGGTGAGCCGTATTGTGTCGTGATTCCGCCGCCGAATGTGACGGGCAGTTTGCACATGGGTCACGCTTTTGAAAGCTCGCTGATCGATGTATTGATTCGATATCAGCGAATGCTCGGTAAGAATACGCTGTGGCTGCCCGGAACCGATCACGCCAGTATTGCGGTTCAGACGATTTTAGAACGGCAACTGAAAGCGGAAGGCAAAACCCGCAATGATTTGGGTCGTGAACAGTTTTTAGAACGTGCTTGGAAATGGAAGGCGGAATCGGGCGGAACGATCGTTAATCAGCTCCGACGCTTGGGCGTGTCGGTGGATTGGTCACGTGAACGCTTTACAATGGACGAAGGGCTTTCGGCTGCGGTGCTGGAGGCGTTTGTGAAGCTGCACGATGAAGACTTGATTTATCGCGGCAATTACCTCGTCAATTGGTGTCCGGCAACGCAATCGGCAGTGTCGGATCTCGAAGTTGAGAGCAAAGAAGTTGACGGTAATCTGTGGCATTTTCGCTATCCGATTAAAGAGCAGGACGGCTTTATTGAAGTCGCAACCACCCGACCAGAGACGATGCTGGGCGACACAGCGGTGGCAGTGAATCCGAACGACGATCGCTACAAAGATCTGATTGGTAAGACCTTGATTTTGCCACTGGTCGGTCGCGAGATTCCGATCGTTGGCGATGAACATGTTGATCCGAGTTTCGGAACAGGCTGTGTTAAAGTCACACCCGCGCACGATCCGAACGATTTCGAGATGGGTCAGCGTCATCAATTGCCGTCGATCAATGTGATGAACAAAGACGGCACGATGAACGAGCAAGCCGGGGAATTCGAGGGGCAAGATCGCTTTGTAGCGCGGAAAAACGTCGTGAAGCGACTCGAAGAAGAAGGCTTTCTGGTCAAGATTGAGCCGTATAAACATACCGTGCCCTACAGCGATCGCGGTAAAGTCCCTGTCGAACCGCTACTTTCAACTCAGTGGTTTGTCAAGATTAAGCCATTGGCTGATTTTGCGCTGGAATCCTTAGATGAAGAAGATTCGCCGCGATTTGTACCGGAGCGCTGGACAAAGGTTTATCGTGATTGGTTGGTCAGTCTGAAAGATTGGTGTATCTCGCGGCAGTTGTGGTGGGGACATCAAATTCCCGCTTGGTATGCGATCAGTGAGACAAACGGCGAGATTACCGACTACACGCCGTACATCGTGGCGCGATCGCAAGAAGAAGCGCAGACGAAAGCGATCGCGCAGTTCGGCGAGAATGTCCAAATCAAGCAAGATCCAGATGTCCTCGATACCTGGTTCTCTTCAGGGTTGTGGCCTTTTTCAACACTAGGTTGGTCGAACACCGAAGCAGAAGACTACAAGCGCTACTATCCAACCTCAACACTCGTCACTGGATTTGACATCATCTTTTTCTGGGTCGCTCGGATGACGATGATGGCGGGACATTTCACCGGACAAATGCCGTTTAAGGATGTCTACATTCACGGTTTGGTGCGGGATGAGAACAATAAAAAGATGTCGAAATCGGCAAACAACGGCATCGATCCCCTCATCCTGATTGATAAATACGGCACCGATGCTCTGCGATACACCTTGGTTCGGGAAGTCACAGGCGCAGGTCAGGATATTCGGATTGCTTACGATCGCAAAACCGACGAATCCGAAACCGTCGAAGCGTCGCGCAATTTCACCAACAAACTGTGGAATGCGTCGCGCTTTGTGATGCTGAATCTCGACGATAAAACACCTGCTCAATTGGGTCAGCCGCAGAATTTAGAACTGAGCGATCGCTGGATTCTCTCACGATTCAATCAAGTCACGCGCCAAGTCCGTAACTATATCGACAATTATGGGTTCGGTGAAGCGGCGAAAAGCCTCTATGAATTCATCTGGGGTGACTTCTGCGATCAATATATCGAGTTAGTCAAATCGCGACTGCAAGACCAAAATTCACCCACGCGCCTTGCAGCCCAGCAAACCCTTGCTCATGTGCTAGAAGGAACGCTCAAACTGCTGCATCCCTTCATGCCACACATCACCGAGGAAATTTGGCACACCCTAACGCAGACCCCGGAAAGCGATCATAAGTCTCTTGCGCTCCAAAGCTATCCCGTCCCGGATGCAGCATTCATCAATCCGAGTCTTGAGCGGCAGTTTGAGCTAATCATCAACACGATTCGCACGATTCGGAATTTGCGATCGGGAGCCGAGATCAAACCCGGAGCAAGAATCACCGCTGCGCTCTCGACCGAAGACGAGCAAGAAAAGCAAACGCTGATCACAGGACAGTCTTATATCAAGGACTTGGCAAGGATTGAAACGCTGACGATCTCAGGAGCGGGAAATGCTGACGCTCAAAAACGATTGATCAATTCCAATCCGCCCATTCTCGCAACCGCATTGGACACGCTTGGCAACTTCTTCGGTAAACATCAAAGGATTTTGCTGTCACTTCTGCTGATTGGCGCGATCGCGTTTGCCCTCAAGCTTGCAGCGACAACGCTGGATGCCATTCACGATGTCCCACTGTTTGCCCCACTCCTCGAAATCGTCGGGATCGGCTACACCGTTTGGTTTGCAAAAACGCGACTCTGGCAAAGAGACGATCGCCAGACCTTCTTCAAACAGGTGAATCAATTCAAGACTGAAGTGATCGGAGAACCGAAACCGCCAGCGCCTCAGATTGCGCCCGCACCTCAGGTCGCGCCCGCACCACAACCTGAACCTGTAGACGATGCCAAAACGATCGTCGGTGTAACCGGAACCGTCAAAATCTCGATTCCGCTAGCTGGACTGGTCGATTTTGAAGCACTCAAAGCTAAGACCGAACGAGATTTGAAGAAAGTAGAGGCAGAAATTCAAGCGCTGAGGGGTCGGTTGAGCAATCCGAAATTTGTCGATAAAGCGCCGCCTGATGTGGTGCAATCGACTCGTGAAGCCCTAGCCGAAGCAGAAAAACAGGCAGAAATTCTCAAAACTAAGCTCGATCGCCTTTAAATTATCGATTCTTAACGTTTGCGTCAGAGATGCGCCATTTCAGCATCTCTTTTTTTGTGATTCTGTGAGGTAGACCCATCAATAATTCCGATAGAAAACAGGGAGGTTATACTATTTTGATAGGTACAAACTCTGATCGCAGTTGTCAAGACTGCTCCATGAAAGTGCCCATCAGGTTAGTGCATCTACGGACGATGGAACGGGTAATCTAGCGTTGAATGCTGTTAGCACACTAGCAGGTAAGACCGCCCTGTAAATGCCCCTGAGCATCGTTCCCACCGAGACGACATCGAGAGAAAATTAATGCTGCACTTGGCGCAAATTCAAAAAAAGGGCTATCTAGGCAAAGCAGGATTGCGCTTACTGGCTGCTCAAAAGTCAGAGCATATTTGGACAAAGCTTCCTGAAGAAGAGACGGTGCTTTCCACCGAAGCCAGCGGCTTTAGCGATGGCTTATTAGTTTTAGTCGATATCTCGAACAGCAATCAGATTTTAGACATTCGAGAAGCAAAAGACTGGGTGCTGGAGTTGGTGCAGCGATATCTCACCTACGGAGTCACTCCCAGTCATTTGCAGCAGGAGATCGAGCGGGCAGAACAATGGCGACAATCGTTAACGCTTGAGAGCCAAGAACTAGCGCGACGGCAAATCGAGCTTGAGGCACGGCGCGAACAAATCCAGGTCTTAGAAGAAGAACTCAAAAGCGAGAAAAAGCAGCTAGAAACGCGAATGGCAGAACTGCGATCGCAGAGTCAGGATTAGCTTACTGCCTTCGTTTTCCAAATTCCAGCTAGTAGCACCCAGCCCATCAAATTAATCCGGGCATCGAATAGCGGCACATCTAGAAAGTTGAACAACGTACAGGCAAAGAAGGCGATCCAGAAGGTGAAATAAATTCGCCGATCTAGTTTGTGTAGCTTGCGCCACTGGAGAACCCCTTGAGCCAGAATCCAGCCCACCAAGCTGTATAGCAACAAAGCTGCGGGCAATCCGGTTTCAGCAGCCATCATCAAGAAAAGATTGTGCGGGTGTCCAAGCCAAAGGTGCATTTGCTCAGTATAGAGTTTCGAGAAACTGCGGAGTCCCCAACCTGTCAAGGGGCGTTGTTCTGTCATCGACCAGGCAAATTTCCACTGGGTCGATCGCAGTTGGTTCACAGGTCGATCGCTGTACATTTGATCGTTTAACCGTGCCCAGAAAAATCGCGGCACGATCGTTCTTAACGGCAATACGATCGGCTCTGGAGCAAACGCGGCTCCTAACATCAAGCCTGTTACGGCTCCGACCAGCGCGACGATCGTTTTCCAGCCCTGATAGAGCGCAAACGCCAAACACGCTAGAACCGCAATCGCCCAAGCATTGCGCGAATGGGTCAAAATTAGCCCGATCATATTGAGGCAAAGAATCACACCTAAAATTGGCTTGCGTTCTTCTAGCCACACTCCCAAGCCGAGAATAAATACGATCGCGTAATAGCTCGCCAACACATTTGCATAAGTGAACACCGAGGACATCCGACCCAAAGGCTCACCCCCAGGTGCGATCGTCCATTCAATCAATCCCCAAAGCAACGAGGGCGATCCCCCGACCTGAAAAAACAGTTGCATCAATCCAATCAGTGTCACCGGAATGGAAGTCAGCACCCAAATCCAGGCGATTTGCCTGAGCTGCTGAGGCGATGCGATCAGTTCACCCAGTCCGGCAAACACAACAAAGAAAGGCAGGAAGTTGAACAACCCCAAAAAGGCGGTGGGACGATCGACAGCAAACGTCGCTGCCCCAATCATCAGCACGCTCAGCACCGCCAAGCCGCGATTTACGGGTTCACGGCTCATGCGCGAAAATAGCCGTCGCCAAATGTCCAGTGCCACCAATAGAACCGGAATCCCACCCAGAAACACGCTAAAAGGCAGCAGCAATAATCCAACTTGAACGACAGTCCAATGTTTCTGCAAAGCTGGATCAGGATGAGATTGAAGGCGCTGCGTTTTCAATTCCAACCTCAATCAAGCAGGTTCAAAATGCTCAGAGCGCGTTAACCGGATCTGAGCCAATGCAAAGATCGTTGGGATCACTCGCCCGTAGTTCGTGGAGATCGCCCTCCAGCCCAAATCTGCCAAGAACCAAGCCCACAAAGCCGACCCTACAAAGGCAAAGGCTGCGCGAGTGGCACCATACCGCGCTGTCGCCACCGTCATTCCGCGTCGTGCAAGCTGCATCGAAACTTGCGTTTGAATCTGCGTGGCAGCAGCAATACTGCCTTGGGCGATCGCTTGCTGTGCGACCTGGTAGCGGGCAAAATGAAGAGCAAACTGACGGGCAATATGTTCGAGTAGAAGGGGTTGTACTACCGTATTGACTGCCAATGCACTACCGCCTTTCATCACTAGTGATAACGGATTTTTCTGCAAAGATATCGGCAGTTCTTCAACAAAACTGGTATCCGCCAGGGATTTTTCAATTCGATGAGTTAAAGCCGTTTGTTCACGCGATGGAAGTTGCTTCCAGGCCCGATTTAGTAAACTCAGAAAGACTTCAGCTTCGAGGTCTGTGGTAGACATCTTCGCCTCATAGGGCAGTTTTAGATAGCAGCAAACCTGAATGAGCACTTGGCGATAGGTCACTTGTCCAGTTTGGCGGCGCAGGACGGTGATACCATCAGCAGCTAGAAAGCGAAATCGATCGTCGATCGCATTTAGCCAGTCTTCTCGGTCACGGCTTTGTAGTTCGATCGGGTCAGGTGCGTTAACGTAATCCAGCGGATTGAACTTTGGACGAAATAGAATCTCGGTTAGTTCGCGCAGTTCATCATCCGTTGCCAATTCCAAAGCGGCTCTAAATTCATCCACTGGTGGTCTTCCTCCCGATGCAGCGTCAGTCTTATTCTACATAAGTGAGACGGCACATCGAATCATCCTGTTTCACAACGGTTTACCATGCTCGATTCTCAGTTTGACATCGCGATCGTTGGGGCAGGGATGGCTGGTTTGTCCTGTGCCCAATCTCTTCATCAAGCAGGCTATAAGGTTGTGGTCGTCGATAAATCACGAGGTTTAGGCGGGCGAATGGCAACCCGTCGCCTGCATGGAACTCACGCAGATCATGGGGTGTGTTATCTCAAACCAAAATCGGCTCAGTTTCAAGCGTTACTGAATTGGCTTGTCGATCGCAAAGTGATTCGCGTTTGGACAGACACGATCCATGAGCTTAACTCACAAGGACAAATTCAACCGGCTGAACGTCAAGCTCCTTGTTATGCCGCAGCAAATGGGATCGCAGCGATCTCGAAATTTCTCTCGCTTGGGTTAACGCTGCGATTAAATCATCGAGTCGAACGGATTGAAGCGCGAGACGGGTGGCGATTGTGTTGTGAATCCGGGGAAATCATTTCGGCATCTGCGATCGTGGTTGCAATCCCGGCTCCACAAGCAGCAATCATTTGCGGGTCGCTGGATCACGCCTTTGTCGAGCGGCTTAAAGCAGTTGAATATTTCCCTTGCATCAGCGCGATCGCCGTTTATCCGTTAGAGCGGCAAGCAGAGGTTGAAAAACTAGGCTACAAAGCGATCGTCTGTCCGTCTGATCCGGATTTAGGCTGGATTGGGATCAACAGTACAAAGCAGTTCAATCCGGTACAGCCTGCGATCGTCGTTCAAAGTAATGCTCGTTTTGCTGCACAACATCTCGAAGAGAGCGACCTTGAGCAAGTTGGAGAACGGCTGTTGCATCGAGCAGCAGAAGTGGCGGAAGACTGGTTTACCCGCCCTGAAGTGTTACAGGTGCATCGCTGGCGCTATGCTTTTCCAGTTGCTCCGGTTGCCGATCGATACCTTACAGCAAATACCTCAAATCCTTTAGTTTGTACAGGTGACTGGTGCGGAGGAAATCGCGTTGAGAGTGCATTCGAGGCTGGACTAGCGACAGCAAATTATGTGAATCAACAACTCGATCGTCGAGTTCTTCCAGAGCAATTTTGGCTCCGACTTTAGACCAACGCCATCAATCGCCTCACCGCAACAATGAATCGCTAACTCAGATTGCTCATTTTCTGCGTGAGCGATCGCTAGGGTTAAGGCACTCGGCTGAAGACTTCTCGAATGAATTCTTCGTCGGTAATTTGTCGAGCTTGAAGACTATTTTTTAGGGTAATGAGGTCGCTTCTAAGTTTTCGTAGAGTCTCCAATTCTGATGAAGGAGAGGGCGTTGGAGAAGGGGTTGGGGCCGCGCCTCGTGCTTCATCATTTAATCGTCTACGAACCGTTAGAGTCGCGATGCCCGTCACGGGTAAGCCGCGGGTACGCTGATAGGTTTTAACTGCACTGTAAGTCGTGCGGCGGTAATTTCCGCTGAGTTCGATCGAAATCCCCAATACTTTTTTCAGGTTGTCTTGCAGAATTCTGACCGTTTTTTCGATCGCGCTTCTGAGCTGCGGCCCGTCGTTTCCGGTTGCAGCCATGTTGCTATCGAGTTGATATTGCAAAATGGCTGCACGGGTGTAGTCTTCGATGTTGGCAAGTTGCCGCAGGGAAGTCGCGTTGCAGTCGATCGCGCCTAGAACTTCGCGATCGCAAGCGCTAACGCTGTTTCCTAATCCATCCAGTCCTCTTGGCCCAAGATAATATCCAAGTCCATCTAAATTCTCTCTAAGATCCTGTAGTGACGTGACTGGCATACTCTTGACACTCCTTTTCTAGTCAGCAAATGCGCGTGATTACAAACGGTGTATGCTCATTTTGCTACAAGAAGCAGCAACAAAATCCGTAAATAATTTGAAGCCAAAGGGCTAAACATCGAGAGTTCACAATCCTCGGTAGAATATCGCATAGTACGTTAAATGCGCTATGACTCCTGAATCTAAAGTTGATCCGGCTGTTGTTCCTTCAAGTTCTGCTCCAAAATGGAAAACTTGGTGGGAGAACTTTCAAATCCTATTTATTGCGTTGATTCTGGCGTTGTTAGTGCGAGCGTATATTGCAGAACCGCGATTTATTCCGTCAGATTCGATGATGCCAACGCTGCAAATTGGCGATCGTCTGGTGGTTGAGAAAATTTCCTACCGCCTGCATCCGCCGGAGTTTCAAGACATCATCGTTTTTGATCCACCCACCCAGTTACAAGAACTTGGATATTCTAAAGATCAAGCCTTCATCAAGCGGATCATTGGCAAGCCAGGACAAACGATCGAGATTAAGTCCGGTAAGGTCTTTGTAGACAATCAGCCGCTTCTAGAACCGTATATTGCTGAAGCGCCGTCTTATCAAATGCCACCTGTCCAAGTTCCTGAAGGCTGTTACTTTGTGATGGGCGACAATCGCAATAACAGCAACGATTCTCACGTCTGGGGATTTCTGCCGCAGGAGTTCATTTTAGGTCGGGCTTGGTTGCGATTTTATCCGGTCGATCGACTTGGGAGAGTGTGAACAATGTTAACTGTTAAAGATTTAGAGCAATTTCAGGAGCAACATCCCGACTATCGGATGGAGCTAGTAAATGGAGAAATCATCGTTATGAGTCCGTCTGGCTACGAGTCCGATGAAGTCGCATTTCGGATGGGCGGCAAGTTGTTTAGCTGGGTTGATGAAAGACGACTCGGACGAATTACCGGATCTTCAGCCGGATTTGTCTTGCCAAACTCTGACACTCGCGCTCCCGATGTTTCGTTTGTCCGAGCTGAACGCTTGCGTCAGAGTCCTCGGGGTTTTGCAGAATTGGCTCCTGATTTGATGGTAGAAGTGAAATCTCCAACGGATAGGCTTACCAAATTGAGAGAGAAGATCCAACAATTTCTGGAGCTAGGAACGCAAGTTGGAATTTTGCTCAATCCTGAAAATCGAACTGTGGAGGTTCACCGTCCAGGGCAAAAGACGATCATGCTTCAAGACGGTGATATTCTCACGATTCCGGATCTCTTTCCCGGGTGGCAAGTTGCCGTTGAGGAGTTGTGGTCGCCCCGGTTTGATTAACCCATTTGATTAACCAACAGGTGCAACTCCAACCTCTTCTGGTGCAAGATACGGTGTGAGAACCTGACCATCTTTGAACCAAATCACGCGACGGGTACAGCGAGCGACATCCGGTTCATGTGTCACCATCACTACGGTCATTCCACTGGCGTTCAATTCGGTGAAAATGCTCAAAATCTCTTGAGTTGTTGTAGAGTCAAGCGCTCCAGTTGGTTCATCAGCTAATAGCAAAACGGGGCGATTGACGATCGCTCGTGCGATTGCCACCCGTTGCTGCTGACCTCCAGATAACTGCGTCGGCTTATTCTGCAATCGCTTTTCCAATCCCACTCGAATCAGCGCCTCTGTCGCTCGATCGCGCCGTTCTGCTGCGGGTACGTTTGCGTAGACCATCGGCAACATCACGTTTTCGAGTGCCGACAACTGCGGCAACAGATGAAACTGCTGAAACACAAAGCCAATTTTGCGATTGCGAATGTGAGCGAGGGCGAGATCGTCGAGTTGAGCAACATCCTCGCTGTCGAGATAGTAGCGTCCAGCAGTCGGGCGATCGAGGCAGCCGATAATGTTCATCATCGTAGACTTTCCCGATCCAGAAGCGCCCATAATCGCGCAATACTCCCCTTGTTCGATCGTTAAATCAACCCCTGCTAAGGCATGAACGGTCGCTTCGCCAATCCCGTAAACCTTAGTGATTTCTTCTAAACGAATGATGACAGACTTCGGCATATTAAGCACTCCGGAGCGCAACGATTGGGTCGAGTTTGGCAGCTTGACGAGCGGGAATCACACCGAATCCGAGACCGATCGAGCCTGATACCCCAACTGCAAGAATAATTGCCGCAGGAGATACCACTGCCTGAAGCGGCGTAAAGGCAGCGACGAGTACAACTCCCCCGACTCCAATCACCGTTCCAATTAAGCCACCCGCCGCCGAGAGAATCACCGCCTCGATCATAAACTGCATCAAAATGTCGTTTCCAGAAGCCCCGATCGCTTTTCGTAGCCCAATCTCTGAAGTACGTTCGGTCACAGAAACCAGCATGATATTCATGATCCCGATGCCACCAACCAGTAGAGAGACACCGGCGATCGCCGCTAACATCGCAGTCAACCCACTGGTAATCGTGCCGACAATCTGCAAAATGTCTTTCTGAGTTTGCACCGTAAAATCATCTTCGTTGACAATTTTGTGTCGCCGCCTCAGGAGGTTTGTAATCTGAAATTCTGCGGCTGGAATACTGGCTTCATCTTTGGCAGAAACCGAAACAAACGTCAGATTCAACCCATACGGAGAAGTCCGTCCGGTAAGCGTACTCGACATCGTTGTGAGC
The DNA here is from genome assembly GCA_014695195.1 of Cyanobacteria bacterium FACHB-DQ100. Classification (NCBI taxonomy): domain Bacteria; kingdom Bacillati; phylum Cyanobacteriota; species Cyanobacteria bacterium FACHB-DQ100. Next base: position 44,472 of record JACJNW010000023.1, read on the forward strand.
GGCACATAAGCGGCATCATCCTGGTTACTCCCTAGAAATGAGCCTTTTGCTTGCAAGACACCCACGATCTTAAAGCTGACATTGCGAATGCGGATTTCTTCGCCGATCGGATTGCGATCGCCAAAAAACCGATTCGCCAAATCTGCCCCCAAGGTCACTACGCGCTGATTCCGTTTCAGGTCAATTTCTGAAATAAACCGACCCTTTGCCACATCAAAGCTGCGGACGATCAAAAATTCGGGAGTCGCTCCCACAATCAGCGAGGATGAATTCCGATTGCCATAAACGACCGGAAACTGAGCATTTTTCTGAGCGGCAACTCCGGAAATCATCGGAATTTGTTCGGCAATCGCCTTGGCATCTTCCCAAACCAGGGTTTGCGGTAAGTTGGTGGTTCTCTGCCGCGCCTGCCCGCTTCCGGGAGTCACAAATAAAACGTTGGGTCCTAGCGATTCAAACTGATCTGCGGCAAGCTTTTGCGCTCCTTGTCCAATGCCAATCATGGCGATCACCGACGCATTGCCGATGATCATGCCGAGCATCGTCAAACTACTGCGGAGTTTGTTGGCGGTGAGCGTCTTTGCCGCCATCTTTAGGCTTTCACCAAAATCCATTGCCTGCTTGCCTTAAGTATTTGTGTTATCGATTCTCTGACCTTCTGGCGGCTGGACGAAAATACGATCGCCCGCTTTAATTCCGTCTAAAATCTGAGTCTCGTTGTCAAAACTCAATCCAGTCGTCACACGCTGGAATCGCGGTTTATTGTTCTCACCCGGAACCCAAACGCCTGTTTGTCCTCTTTGGGTGGAAAGTGCTGCCGTGGGAACAACCAGCGTATTCGGAATCGAATCGCCTAAAAAATTGACGTTGGCATTCATTTTCGATCGCAGCTTGTCGCGCCCCGTGAGAATGTCGATCCGCACCGAGAATGAAGTCACATCTCGCTCAGTCACGGCTTCCGGGGCAATCAATCGCACTCGTCCCTTAAAGGATTCCTCTGGATAGGCATCGACTCGAATATCGACTTCCTGACCGCGCCGGATTTGCCCGATATCGACTTCCGGCACTTTCGCCCGCACTTCTAACCCGTTTGCCAGCGCAAAGATCGAAGTCGAAGCAGAACCATCTGCTCCTGCGGTTGCCTGTGTTGTCGGGGTCACAAATGCGCCCACGGTCGCGTACCGTTGCGTAATCACTCCTGAAAACGGAGCGCGAATATAGGTATCTTCGAGCCGATTTTGCACTTGTTGGAGTTGAGCGATCGCCGCTGCTAACTGCGCCTCGGATTGCCGAATTTCTTCTGGTCTTGCACCGTTCTGCCGCTGCGCTAATTGCTGATTCGCTTGATTGAGTTGCGCCTGTGACTGGCTTAGTTGCGCCCTAGCTTGGCTCAAAGTTTGGTTCGCATTCTGCTCACGACGAATAAATTCATCGAGCGAATTTGTCGAGATTGCCCCTTGGCTTGCTAGTTCACGCTGTCTTCGGGTTTGCGTCCGGGCAAACTCTGCCGCTTGCGTTGCATCTGACACAAGACCTTGAACGCGATCGACCTCACCTCTTGCCCGCGCCACTTCTGATTCTGCCTGCCGCACCTCCTCGACACGGGTTCCGGCTCTGAGCTGATCTAACCTCGCTTGCGCTTCTGCAACTCGCGCCTGAGCCTGAGCGCGCTCAGCTTCAATATCTTTGTCGTCCATTCGAGCAACCACCTGCCCTTGCATCACTTGGTCGCCTTGATCCACAAGCAGTTGGGCAATTTTTCCGGTCGTTTTGGGGCTGAGATTGACCGTCCGAATTGGAATTACTTCTCCACTGGCTGAGATACGTGCCGTCACCGTCTTCGATTCAACAGAAATTGTGGCGGCTTCCTGACGCGGGGCAAACTGCCGTGAAACTAGAAAAGCACCCCCTGGAAGCGCGATCGCGCCTGCTGCAAGTAGCGCCAATAGCCAACGGGTCGGTTTTTTACTAACTTTGCCAAAAAGGGGAACTTGCATGAATCAAACTCGCCAAACTGAGAGCGAAGCGATAATAAGAGCACGAACTTATCTACATTTTAAAGATGCAACTTGAGTGCGAAAGATTCCTGAAGGTTGATTCTGTAAAGGATAAGACCCTTCTTCACAAATTTTAACGCGCTTTTTTAAGGACGAGCGTTTTCTAAAGCAGGATTGGTTCTCTGCACGCTTCTAGGCGATAGATTTCAAGGTTGAGATTTTCAAACTGGCAGAATGCTGATTCTTTCGTGTTGATCTCAAACTAGCCAGGGGAAAACTTAAAGTTATCTATTCGAGAAATCGAAGAGCGCAGCATTAGAAATCAGTATCATGGGCATAGTGCTATTGCTGACACTGTGCCGGAAATGCTAAGAAGTTCTATAAACTGTCGTATTTTTTATTATGGCAGTTTTACCAGAACTAGGGAGATTCCGAAAAAGATGCAAAGCTGGGTGAGTTTTTTGTAAACCCGTTGCAAAGCGTTCGGATTCCGTTAAATCAGCCTGCATTCAGTACAATAAGCGCCTGAAATGCTTTTGCCCTCAGCCTGTGACGATGACAGCCTATGAGTCCCTTGCCAAACCGCCCACCCCAGCCTCCTAAACCCTATGCCGCTCAGAATGCGGCTGAAGGCTCTACCATGCCCCAACCCTCAGAAGCCTCTGATTCAAAACACACGACTGTTCAGCGCCCGTTGGTGCGCCCTGTGGCTCGTCCACAGTCGCCTGCTCCGGCTCCGCCTCCAGCAGTTGAGTCTCCGTCAGAACCAGCGTTTGATCCGGCGAGTTTGAGACAGCAACCGATTCCCGCCCCAAGCGAACCGATGCAGTACCGTGCCATTGGGTTACTGCGCGGTCGGTATAAAGCCTCGGACGAGCAATTCACCCGCGGCGAGATGATCACTGCCGATGGCACGACGATCGAAGCGGTATTGCTCGGTCGCGTCATGAGCCTGGTGAAAAATCATTTAGACCTCGAACAAGAGCATCTCTGGGTTGTGTATCCGCGCACTCGCGAAAAGCAGGAAGATTTGCACGTTCAGATTGTCGGAGTTTGGGAGCCTGAAAATCTCAGTAAGCCTGACGAGGAAGAAGCAGAATCACCTGCATATCTGCCCTCCTCGGAAGTTGAAGATAACTATTTCTCAATTCGGGGAGAAGTTATCTTTCATACACCTGAAGAGAAGTCTGTTGTGGTGAAGATTCAGCAGTCGCCGCGCAAGAAAGACGATCGAGCGAAGTCTTTTAAGCTAAAGCTCAATGGTGAGTTAAGCGGAAAAGTGGTCGGTTATTTCTGGGAACTCAACGTCCAGCGTGAAGGAGCCGATCTCGTCATCAAGAGCGCTAAATCGATCGGAATGATTCCGCCTCGCAAAAAATCGAAGGAGGAAAGCGCTAGGGAGCGCTCAGGCGGTCGTCCAGGATTTCGTCCGGGCGGAAGACGACCGTTTAGTCCGCGTCCGGGTGGAGGTGATCGCCGACCCGCAAGTGTCGCTTCTGCGCCAGAAGCACCGCGTCGATCGGAACCGCTGCCCAAGCCCGTGAAGCGTCGGGCTGAAAGCAGTCCCCCTGCGGCAGATAGCGCGATTAGTGAAGCATAGGTTGAACGGGCGGTCTTCGGATCGCCCTTATTTTTTGTAAACGATGAAGCCTGCGATCGCATCAAGTAGCGCTTCAGGTTCATCCACTCGAATCAAATGTCCGCTGTTCTCGAAGATGCGGAGATCTGAATTGGGGATCGCTTGGGCAATTTCTTCAGAGAATTCAGGCGGACAAATCCAATCGTGGCGACCTGCGATTACGAGCGTTGGAGCCGTAATTTTGTGAAGCTGATCGAGGACATCGTACGACCGCAAAAATCCGCCAAAGGCTTCGTTAATTGCCTCGATCGAGAGAATCGATCGGCGTTGAACCGCTTGAGTTGAGTCAGCCGTAAATGAGTAAAGCGGGTGCATGATGCGGAAATAATCGCTGAGCTGCTCTTCGGTTTCAAAGTTGCCATTCCAGAGATATTGCGCGATCGCGATTTGTTCGGGTCTGCCGCGTTCTTGCAAGATTTCCTGAGCACGTTTGAGAAAGCGAGAATCAGGGACTGTGGCAATCACGATCAAGTGTGAGAGGTTTTGGGGGTAGCGAGTTGCGTAAGTGAGCGCCACCATACCGCCGTAGGAGCCACCGATCGCAATAATTTTCTCTAACCCTAAATACTGCCGCAGCGCTTCCATATCCTCGACGTTTTGATCGAGGGTATAAGTAGATTGATCACCTCTTGCCGATCGTCCTTGTCCACGATGGTCGAAGTAGACAAGCTGCATCTTGTTGCTTAATGCAGAAAAGGTCGGTTTGTAGGAAGTGTGATCAGCTCCAGGCCCTCCATGAATCAAAAAGGCGACTGGTTTTTCGCGCATTTGATTGCCTTGAGGAACAAGTCCTGCACCTTCAATATCGAAATAGATTTGTGTGCCTCGAATGTTAGCGTACATGAGCGTCTCAATGGGGGTTGCATCGGGAGCGCGATCGGCTCAGCAAATTAAATCTGCCGCAGAGTTCAATTTGCTGAGTTTCCGCACGGCTCAACCCGAAGCGCTGTACTTTTCTTCGTGGCTTCAGCATTTAAGCCGAAACTTTGGAGAATCCAGCTCTACAAGGTCAAGCTGCTGTTCCCGATAAAGCTCGATCACAGCATAAATCAGGTTAATGTGTACTGCTTGTAGGCAAAGATTTGCACTAAGTAAGACGAATTCTGATTCACCCGCCCAAATCAGCCCCAAACCTGCTGGATCAAAAGCTTGATTGCTAAATTTTTTCTCCAATTCAATTTTGATCTGATTGATTTGATGACGATCGATCTGCTCACCAGAAGCCTTATTAACGATAAACACAACTTCTAATCTCTTTCCGAGGTATTCTTAATTTGACTTTACATTAGTAATTTGAAACGAATCAAGTAGGACGTGAAAGCCCCGTCAAATTACCGTTAGATCAGATTAGATCTAAGCGAAATTGCTTATATGGTGACCTGAATTAGTTGTGAAGTGAGGAGCGGGGTGTCGTTCCCTTTTCAGCCCCCTACTCCCTACTCCTTTTAGCGTTTACAACTCAAACAGGATCACTATAGTTTTCTTCTACTCTCCAAAGGTATTCAACTGCCGCGCATATCTTGCGGAATAAATGTTCGATCGCTCGGAATCGGTGCCACTGCCTCGGTCAAAGTAAACGTTCCTGACTCGATCCAATGCTTCAACTCAAGGGCGACCTGTCGCGATAAATAAACGCTGGCAAGTGGAGCAACCCGGACAGATTTACCGTCGATCGTTAATCGACCCGATTTCAACTGAGCGTAACTTACAAGCCCAAAGGTTGGACGCACGCGGCGAGGAATAGAAAAATCAACGATCGGAGCCACCAGATCTTTATCGCGAACGGCACAATGAGTGATTACTTCTTCACTCAGCACAGGCAATGGAATGCCAACACCCAACATTAACGAAGCACCATAGCCGCGAAAATAGCAACCCCGTACCCATTTCGCGTCCATTTGTTTCGCATCACCAATCAGCGCCAGCGTAGAAGCAGGCCCGATCGGGGTGCGGTTTGGTAAGCGCTTTTGCAGCGGAAAATGTTGCGTTCCTTCCCAAGCAACATAGCCCACTCCACCACCAAGAAAGATTCGTGATCCGATGCCGATTAATTGCAGATCTGGATCATTGAGCAATGGCGAAATTGCGCCCGGATTTGAAAAGACGGCATTCCCTAAACGCGGTTGAAGTGCGCCTAGATAGGTGTACAAGGGACGATCGCCGCCGTTTACTCCAACGATAAAATTTTGGTACAGATTGCGAGGATTGAACAAATAGAATTGATTAATCGTATCGCGGGTAATCGTCGTTTCAAAGGACGAGCGCGGATAACAGTCCGTCACCTGCCCGATCGCACGTAGGTTCACCGCCTTTCCGGCAATCAAATCCTCGATCACATGACCGCCGCCGCGCTGTCGTTGCCGTACATCTGGAGACTCGCGATCGTCACTATCGAGCGGCTCTCCTCCACTGGGGTATTCAACTAATTGAGACGCGCCTAAATACAAATCCACCGCTCCAAACCCTGCATAAGCAGGCACGCCATCCATCCAGCACTGGCGAATTTTGATTGGCGGATCGGTCTGTCCTAAGTTCAGAATTGCGCCTGAAGCTTCCATCGGCTCGAAAGTTCCAGTCGTAATCACATCAACGACTTTTGCCGTTTCCGTTACGCCCATTTCCGCCACTTGAGCTTTCACTTCCTCAGCAGTGCGAACGATCGCGGTTCCACGCTGAATTTTTTGATTAATTTCGGCAAGAGTTCGCATACAGTTTGGATAGTCTTGTGATCAGGCGCACTTGAATTATGCAGAATACTCGACTGAGTACGATCGTGAATACCACTGCGGCACAACTTAATCAGGTGTTTCGCAATCCTTGGCGGCGCACGTCCTTGCTGATGATCGGACTGCTGCTCGGTTTTTTTCTTGGTAGTGCCATTTCAACCAGTGCAGGTCAGAAAGCGGAACTCGATATCGTGGAAGCGTTTTTTCTGCTGTTATTAACAGAAGCGGTGAGTCGGTTTACTTACGGGGGAAATGATCGCTTGCGTCGATCGCTCCTGATTGAACTTGCAAATGCGCTCAAGCTCGGACTGATTTACAGCTTATTTCTCGAAGCCTTCAAACTCGGAAGCTAACCGTAGATTGATTCTCGCATACCACGAGGGAGATAGGTACGATCGTCGATGCCCGCTAGAATGACAAGTGGGCAGACTGTCGCGACTGCTTGAGAACACCTGATGAATGACTCTGGAGAGACCATGACGGAAATTAACTGCGCTGAACTGTGTCAGAACGGCTGTGTTCTGGGGGATGAATGTCCAAACCGGGAGTACACCGAGAAAACCAGCCAATTTATCAGCGATACGCCGCTCGATAAGCTGCTAGAAATGGCAGATGAAGCGGTACGGAAAAAAGCGCTAGAGCGCATGTCAACCCCAACGCAATGGATTCTCCCGGAAGATTAGACGGGTAAGTCCTTCCGAGGATTAAAAGTTTCAGCTTGCCGCAGCTTCTCGTAGAGTTCGCGTTCTTGTTCGCTGAGTTCTTTGGGGACGGCGATCTGAATTTCTACAATTTGGTCGCCCCGATCGCCGTTTACATCGGGGTAGCCCTTGTTTGCCAGTCGTAAGCGCTGTCCCGATCGCACTCCGGCTGGAATCACCATCTTCACCAATCCATCGAGTGTTGGGACTTCGACGGGTGCACCTAAGACTGCTTCACTCGGCGTAATCGGCAATTTACAGCTAATGTCTAATCCTTCGAGTCGGAAAAACGGATGCGGTGAGACTTCAATTTTGAGATACAGATCGCCACCGTTCACACCTTGCTCCCGCAGCCGGACTTTTTGCCCAGTCATCATCGCAGGCGGCATATCCACTTCGAGCGATCGACCATCTTCGAGCCGAATGCGCTCCCGTCCCCCAGAGTAAGCCTTTTCAAGCGGAACCGTTAACCTTGCTTCTGCATCTCGCTTCGGCTTGGGAGGTCTCACGGTGTAACTTTCCTTCGAGGTTCCCGGACGAAATGGATCAGGTTCTTGTCTCGGAGGCGGCGGTGTTGCAGTACGGACGGTGCGAGTGGTTCGGGTCTGACGTGGAACCGGATCGAAGTCTGGTTCTGGTGCGGGAGTCTTCCGGCTGAGAACCTCATCGAAGAACTCATTGAACGTCTTAAATTTGCCATAGGTCGATTTGTCGTCTCGTCCCCCACGCCCGGTTTGAAAGCCGCGCTGTTTCCAAAAACCGCCGTATTGGTCATACTGCGCCCGCTTCGTTGGGTCAGACAATACGCCATAAGCTTCTCCCAAAGCTTTGAACTTGTCTTCTGCTGCTGTGTTTCCTGGGTTGAGATCCGGATGATATTGTCGCGCTAAGCGTCGATACGATCGCTTAATTTCATCAGCCGATGCATCATTAGCAACGCCCAAAATCTCGTAATAATTGCGGAAACTTTGCATAGGAAAACAGAGCTAGGAGGGTTGAAAAGAAGCTTAGGGACTAGAGTGTAGCACTGTTTTGAAATCTCGGCGCATTCCTCTTTGTCCCTGGCTTCTCGTTACAGCCAGTCGTCCTCATCATCCCAGTTGTCTTGCTGATAGTTGGGGCGACTGGGACGCTTGCGAGGGGTGTCATCGCGGCGGGGCTGATCGCTGCTGCGGGATTGGCGATCGTTGTAATAATCGGCATCGTAATCGGGACGCTTACGAGTTGGGGGTGAATCATAGCTGTCCCGACGCGGCGAATCGTAGTCGCTGTCTTGTCGGGGTGAACGATCCGATTGGGGGGAACCGTAGTCGTAATAATCGGAACTGCGGGATGAACGATCGCTGGTGCCGTAGGAATCCCGCGAACCGTAAGCATCGCCATACGGATCAGCACTGCGGCGCGGCGGCGTGCTGAAGTCAGAATCACGGGTTGATCGACTAGAGCCATAATCAGCATCGCGGGTCGATCGACCACTTGAGCCGTTAGCATCTCGTCCGCCTGAACTGTACGGATCGCTGTAGGAATCCCGGCGCGGATAATCTGGGCGATACAAATCAGGCTCACGCGCGGGATTCAGCGCATAACCACTGCGTCCACCGCTCCAATAGTCATCTCGATAATCGCGGCGATTGTCGTAGTAGTAATCGTCGTCGTCTTCGAGGAAAAAGTCTTTGATTGATTTGAGGATGCCGCCTTCGCCTTCTTCCTCTCTGTTTTGCTGATAAACTTCGCGATTTAGGTCGTAAAGGGCATCTCTGAGGTCGGCTTCTGCGATATCAACTCCGCGATCGTCGTTGTTTGCGAGTGCTGCTCGCAGTCGCTGCACCAGCGGTTCAATGCGATTGCGGTAAGGCTGAACAAACTGGAATCCGAAATCTAGAGTGGCTTCTCGCAGTTGGCGCTCTGCCTGATAGGTCATGGCTTCGGCACGGTTGCGCTTCTCGACTTTGGCTTTGCGGAGTTCATCAATTTCGGCAAATTCTTCGGCGCTGCGAATCATTTGCTTAATCTCTTCGTCGCTTAAGTTCGATGCCCCTTGAATGGTGATGCTCTGTTCGCGTCCAGTGGTGCGATCCATCGCCGTCACTTGCATAATGCCGTTGGCATCAATATCAAACGCGACCTGAATTTGAGGAATGCCACGCGGTGCAGGCGGAATGCCCATGAGCTTAAACCGCCCTAGCGATTTATTCCCGGATGCCATCGGACGCTCACCCTGTAGGATGTGAACTTCAACGACGGTTTGGTTGTCTTCGGAGGTTGAGAAAACGTCCGATCGTCGAGTTGGAATCGTGGTTCCGCGTGGAATCAGCGCTTTCATAATGCCGCCGATCGTTTCCAGCCCAACTGAGATCGGAGTGACATCGAGCAGCAGAATGTCCTTGACTTCGCCTGCTAGGATTCCGGCTTGAATGGCGGCTCCAACCGCGACGACTTCATCCGGGTTGACGTTTTGATTCGGTTCGAGATTGATCAACGATCGCACGACTTCTTGCACCATCGGCATTCGAGTTCCGCCGCCGACGAGTACGACTTCATCGATATCGCGGGGACTCATACCTGCATCGCGGAACGCTTCTCGCAGGGGAAGTCTCAGACGAGAGAGCAGGTCTTCGCATAAGCCTTCAAACTGCGATCGGGTTAATCGCGTCTCTAAGTGTTTCGGGCCGTCTTTATCGGCTGCAATAAAGGGAAGATTTATCTCCGTTACGCCCACGCCGGAAAGCTCGATTTTCGCTTTTTCTGCGGCTTCGGTGAGTCGCTGTAACGATTGGCGTTCTTTGCGTAAATCAATGCCTTCGCGCTCTAAAAACTGCTCTGCTAGCCAGTCAACGATCTTTTTATCGAACTCGCCTCCGCCTAACTGCGTATCGCCGCTGGTGGCTTTTACTTCAAACACACCATCGCCAACATCAAGAATCGAGACATCAAACGTGCCGCCACCGAGGTCAAACACAAGAATGGTTTCGCTTTGCACGCGATCGAGTCCATATGCCAACGATGCCGCAGTGGGTTCGTTAAGAATGCGCTTCACTTCTAGTCCGGCAATTCGTCCAGCATCGCGGGTAGCTTGGCGCTGGGCATCATTGAAATAAGCGGGTACCGTAATCACTGCACCCGTTACGGGTTCGCCCAAATATCGAGCAGCTTCGTCGGCTAATTTCTTCAGAATTTGCGCGGAAATTTCCTCGGGAGCAAAATCGCGATCGAGTCTAGGGCACTTCAGCTTGATGTTGCCCGCTTCGTCTTTACGGATTGTATAAGGAACGCGCTTCGATTCGGGGTTGAGTTCGGCATATCTGCGCCCCATAAACCGTTTCACGCCAAAAAACGTATTCTGCGGATCAAGCACCGCCTGACGACGCGCCAATTGTCCAACGAGACGTTCGCCTTCTTTACTCACGCCGACTACCGATGGCGTGGTTCGCATTCCTTCGGCATTGGCGATGACTACTGGCTTACCGCCCTCCATGACTGCCACGACCGAGTTGGTTGTTCCCAGGTCAATCCCAACGACTCTACCCATTCGCTTCTTTAACCTTTACTGCGATCATAAGGTTTGCTGGACTTATTCTATCCTGTCGTTTCCACATCCGCTGTTCAGGCTGATCAGATGTGCCGATCAGCGCTTGATTATTTTAACCAGATGAGCAGGAATGATAGAAAAAGCGTGAAAGGTGAGTGAGATGAAACGAATTTTAGCTCTCGTAAGCGGATTTTTGCTGATTGCTGGACTGCCAGTGCTAGCGGCTCCAGATTGGCGATCGACGGCTGAAATTCAACTGTCGGAACCAGAGGTTGCACCCTTGCGAGTGGTGATACGGACGAAAGCACGGCGAGCGTTTGTATATGAAGGAAAAGCGGTGGTTGCAAGTTATGCGATCGCGGTGGGTAAATCAGGCTGGGAAACTCCTCCCGGTGAATATAACGTGTTCTCGAAAGAAGTGAATCCGGTGTTCAAAAACTTTAGAACCGGAAAAATCATCAAGCCCGGACGAGATAATCCCTTGGGTGTGCGTTGGATTGGGTTTTGGACAGATGGAAAAACGCAGCTTGGATTTCACGGTACGAATGAACCGGAGCTAATCGGACAAGCGGTATCGCATGGATGTATTCGGATGCGAAATAAAGATGTGGTGGCGCTCTTTGAAAAGGTGTCGATCGGGACTCCTATTATCGTTGAGCCTTAGATTCTTGATAACCTAGACGTACTACTAACCTGGGGGATTTCGTCATGACAACCGAGGTGTTAAGACGACTATTTACGGTTAAGCAGTATCACCGCATGATCGAAACCGGAATTATTCAAGAGGGCGATCGTGTCGAGTTGATTCGAGGGGAAATTATTGAGATGGCATCCCTCGGGACAAGACACGCAGCGGGGGTTAATCGGCTGAATCGGCTATTCTTCAAAAAGTTTGATGATCAAGTGTTAGTCGCAGTTCAAAATCCAGTTGAAGTTGATGCACATTCAGAACCTCAACCTGATATTGCAATCTTGAGACCGCGTGAAGATTTTTATGCGTCTGCTCATCCCACTCCAACTGATGTATTTTTGCTGATTGAGGTTTCAGACTCAACCATTCGCCACGATCGCACTGTCAAAATTCCGCTCTATGCCGAAGACAGCATTGCTGAATCTTGGGTTGTTGATGTGAATGCAGAACTAATTGAGGTGTATCGGCAACCAAGTGCTACAGGATATCGATCGCTTCAGACCTTTATGCGGGGTCAAGCGATCGAGCTTTTGGCATTTCCCGGAGTCTCAATTACAGCTGATGAAATTTTAGGATGAGTTTTAGCTCAGAAAATTATATTTAGCTAAGTTGCAAGGGCAGTTATTCTTGCAAAGTTTTGACTCTGCCCTGAGTCCGCCAGCGTGTGACGAACTTTGTCAGTCGATAGAATCCAAAGCTGAACAATCCAATCACCAGCAGTCCGGCGACGATCGGGGCGGTGAGCGCTAACACAGAAAGCAGAACTGCGATCGCGAGTTCTACCGCAGCGAAGATCGGATTCGTCAAGCCACCCGAAGCAGCCGTCGATGTGCCTCTGAGTAAGTTTGTTAATAACTTTGTAATGCCTGCGGTTCCGCCTCCTGCAACGATCGCTAATGTCCATTGAATCAATGGATTCATATCCGGTGCAACCGAAGCAGCGACAACCGTTCCGGCAATCATCGCGGCGGGAGTTGCAAGCACATCGAGCGCATGATCAAACCAGGGAATCGAATATCCAATCACTTCAAGAATGCTGGCGATCGCAAACAATCCAAATGCTTGAGAATTTTCCAGCCAGTCGAAGTCAGCAGGTAAATCGTAATGTCCAAATACAGAGACACCGCTCACAATCAGCAGGGGAATAAACACGCGAAATCCTGCTGCCGCACTTAAACTGATGCCCAAAAGAATTTCAATAATCGTGTGAAGTGTCGAGTCCACTGACTTTATCCAAATTTCTAATTCGAGTGTAGGGCGCGATCGCGCATTCCTGTCTCTGCTAACCGAATCAAATCGAGTCGAGAAATCCCTCCCACACGGTAGAGAACTTCGATCAGATACTTAAGATGCAGAGATTCAGGTGTTTGGGATGGATAGTTTAGAAAAAGGTTGTGAATGTTGTCAGCGAGAAGAATATTTAGAGGCAATCAAGCATTTTGATCAAGCAATTGGAACTGATGCAAGTTGCTCGAAGGCTTGGAACTTTCGTGGGAATGCGCTTTCTGTATTAAAACGGTATGCAGAAGCATTGAGTAACTACGATCGTGCGACGTTCTTACAGCCCGATTATCATCAAGCTTGGTTTAATCGTGGATTGTTATTGATGGAAATGGGTGCGTATGGCAATGCGATCGAGTCATACGATCGCGCAATCGATCGCTATCCCGATCCGGCTTACATTCACGCGAGAGCGTCGATCGGACTAAAGCACAAATTAGTTTTTGCATAATTAGCGTCGTCGGACTTTGCTGATCATCTTGCGTGAGAGTCGGAGGGTGAGATCTTCTTTTTCTGCCCAGTCTTGCAGCAATCGGTAAAAGGTTTGCCGATCGTCATTCTTCAAGACTGCAACCTGATCGGCCGTCTCAATCACATAAGGATATCCGCCTCCGATCGCCACTTCTGCGCGTACCCAATCTAAAACGCGCTCGTGCCAGCCTTCTTCGTAGATCCAGACAGGTAATTCAATTCGAGCCGGATAGCCATCTTGTGTGGTTTTTAGATAGGTGAAGGCAATGCGATCGCGATGTTCAAAATATAAATCTCGAATGCCAGGACGTTGAGAGAGAAAGATCGGAGTGCGATCGCCCCATTGCATCTGGTTCTTAGCGCGATTGAGCAATTGGGCATCATGGATGGTTTTGCGTTCAGGTAGCTGACACAATCGCTGTAGCATTTCTGTGAGATCTCGCGCTGTGGAAGTATCGACATAGCCCACGACAGGAACGCGATAATCTTCACTCGCTTGTAATACCGTGCGAATACATCTGACATAAAAATTCTTTGTCTCTTCGTCGAATGCTTCTGCAAACGTTGCAATCAGTGAGCCATCGAAGAAGGCAAGACAAGATCGACTTCCAGCGTGTTCTTCTATGTATTGAACAATACGATCGCACTCCATTTCAAAGCGACGTAAATTGACTCGTCGATCGGCAAGATCGCCCCGTCCCACTTTCAGATCATTCGGGGTCATCACATCGAGAGCAATGTCTTTTTCATACTTGCCTGATTCAAGATGATCGTTCTCGAACCAGCCAATTTGCACTAAGGCAACCGGAATTGAGAAATCTTTGCTTGGATAGATTTGAGAACCATCGACTGAAAAAGTCGAAACTCCGGTAATGCGATCGCGCACCCACTCTAAACTCTCTTCGCGATTTTGCCAGCTTAGATTTGAGTGCATCATCCATTCGGGAAACAAGCCCAACGGCTCTAACGGTCTTGCCCCACAATCTTTTATCCCCTCTAATGCTTTGAGTAAGGCTTGATCAGACTTTTGCGACATCTGAATCAATGCGGTTCCGTACTGCTGAAGCGCTTGGAGGGCAGTACGATCGAACGACATAAACTCCTCGCGCTTACGATCGAGCAAGCTCAAAATCTGGGAAGGTTTGATAGGCATGAGCAACACAGTTGGTATTTGGGTACTATATCAAACCTTTTGGAGTACAGCGAAATCGAGCCGCAGATCTTGGTATGGTGGAGATTGATAGCAATCTAAATTTATCAATGCCTGCCACGATCGATTCTCAAATTACTGCTTTTCCTCTCGCTGCCGTTGTGGGTCAAGAAGCGATCAAACTGGCGCTGCTGCTTGCTGCGGTTGATCCCGGCTTAGGTGGCGTGGTGATCGCGGGGAGGCGCGGAACCGCTAAATCTGTAATGGCGCGAGCAATTCACGCGCTCCTGCCGCCGATCGAAGTTGTGAAAGACTCAGTGAGCAATTGCGAACCGGGTGCGATCGCAGAGTGGGACGACTTCACGCTGGAGCAATTTGGCGATGCCGAAGATGTGCCGACGGAAGTGATTCGCGCCCCATTTGTACAGATTCCTTTAGGTATAACCGAAGATCGATTGCTCGGCTCGGTAGACGTGAGCCAATCGATTAAGCAAGGCGAAACGGTGTTTCAGCCTGGATTGTTGGCAGAAGCAAATCGCGGCGTGTTGTATGTCGATGAAGTTAATCTGCTGGATGATCAAATTTCAAATTTATTGTTGTCAGTTCTAACCGATGGACGAAATCAGATCGAGCGTGAAGGCATCAGTTTTCAGCATCCTTGTAAGCCGTTATTGATTGCAACCTACAATCCTGAAGAAGGAACGCTGCGTGAACATTTGCTCGATCGTATTGCGATTTCTTTGTCGGCAGATATGGTGTTGGGATTAGACGATCGTGTTCAAGCGGTCGAACAAGCGACTAGCTATTCCAATTCACCACAAGCATTTCTTGAACAATACAACGAAGACATTGACGCGCTGAAAACGCAGATTCTCTTGGCGCGGGAATGGCTCCAAGATGTGCAGATTAGCTTGGATCAAATTGAATATTTAGTCACAGAAGCCATTCGCGGTGGGGTTCAGGGACATCGTGCCGAACTGTTTGCGCTGCGGGTTGCGAAAGCTCATGCCGCATTAGAAGGACGCACCCAGGTCAATGCAGAAGATTTGAGAAAAGCGGTGGAACTGGTGATTATTCCACGATCGACCATTGTTCAAACGCCACCCGAAGAAGCACCGCCGCCACCGCCACCGCCTCAAGATCAATCGGATCAAGAGCAAGATCAGCAAGAAGATCAAGAAGACCAAGACGAACCGGAAGATCAGCCAGAGCAAGAGACTCCGAACATTCCTGAAGAATTTGTCTTTGATCCAGAAGGTGTAATTCTCGATCCAGAAGTGCTGTATTTTGCACAGATGGCAACGCGGCAAGGGAAATCCGGCAGTCGAACGATCGTGCTCTCTGAAGATCGGGGGCGCTATATCAAACCGATGTTACCGAAAGGTAAAGTCCGGCGAATTGCAGTGGATGCGACTCTGAGAACGGCAGCACCCTATCAAAAATCAAGACGATCCAGATCTCAGGAAGCCTCGACCGGACGCAAACGAGTGTTTGTCGAAGAAAGTGACATTCGGGCAAAGCGACTGGCTCGAAAAGCCGGAGCGCTGATCGTGTTTGTGGTGGATGCGTCTGGTTCAATGGCACTCAATCGGATGAATGCTGCCAAAGGTGCGGTTCTAAGTTTGCTGACTGAAGCGTATCAGAACCGAGATCAAGTGTCGTTGATTCCATTCCGGGGTGAACAGGCTGAGGTGTTATTACCGCCGACTCGATCGATTGAAGCCGCGAAACGCAGGCTCGATCGCTTACCCTGTGGTGGCGGTTCTCCGTTGGCGCATGGACTCACGCAAGCAGTTCGAGTCGGACTGAATGCAAAACAATCCGGGGATATCGGGCAAGTTGTGATTGTGGCGATTACGGACGGGCGCGGCAATATTCCACTGGCTCGATCGCTGGGTGAAACCCTTCCCGAAGGTGAAAAACCCGACATCAAAGGCGAGCTTTTAGAACTTGCAGCGAAGATTCGCGCCTTGGGCATTCAGCTTTTGGTGATAGATACGGAAAACAAATTCATTTCAACTGGATTTGCTAAAGAACTTGCCAAACAAGCGGGTGGAAAGTATCATCACTTGCCGAAAGCGACGGATGCTGCGATCGCTGGAGTTGCCCGAAACGCGATCGCCGATATCAAAACCAAGTAGCGCAACTTTGTGAAGTTTTGTACGCTTAAAGAGTACGACTACTTCACAGCGCCATCATGCTAACGGCTCCCACAGTTTCAACCGAATACAAGATCTGGATGTGGAAGGGGTTCCAAGTTGCCTATCAAACTCAGGGAACTGAAGGAACTCCAGTCGTGTTAGTGCATGGCTTTGGTGCATCGTTCTTTCATTGGCGCAAGAGCCTGCCAGAACTGGCGAAAACTTGCCGCGTGTATGCGATCGACCTCGTTGGTTTCGGCAAATCGGCAAAACCAAAACCTGTTGAACAGATTGAATATACGTTTGAAACTTGGGGCGATCAAATTGCAGATTTCTGTCGCGAAGTGGTCGGAGAGCCTGCGGTTTTAATTGGCAATTCGATCGGCTGTATTGTCGTGATGCAGGCAGTGGTGGATCATCCTGAAATTGCACGATCGCTCTCCTTGCTCAATTGCTCTTTACGGTTGCTGCACGATCGACATCGGGCAACCCAACCCTGGATTAAACGCATTGGTGCGCCCATTCTGCAAAAAGTGCTGAAAAATCAAGCGTTCGGGCAATGGTTTTTCAGCCAGGTTGCCAAACCAAAAGCGGTGCGAAACATTCTGCTCAAGGCATACGCTCGACCCGAAGCGGTGACTGATGAATTAGTTGAACTCTTGCTTGGAGCCGCAAGCGACCAAGGAGCCGCCGCCGTTTTCATTGCATTTACCGGATATTCTTCAGGGCCGTTACCCGAAGATTTGTTCCCGAAATTGCCTTGTCCAACGATCGTTCTCTGGGGCGAAAACGATCCGTGGGAGCCGATCGCGCTCGGTCGCAAATTTGCCGAGTATCCTCAAGTCAAAGAATTCATTCCGCTGCCACAAGTTGGTCACTGTCCGCAGGATGAAGCCCCAGAATTAGTGAATCCTATTCTGCAACGGTGGATCGAGCAAACGACTCATGATTTTCCGCCTTCGGAGCCGTCACTGTGAGATAAATTCCACCTAAAACCACGACAAACGCGATCGCGCTTCCGATCTGAATCGTTTGCCTGAATAACACCAGCGCTAATCCGGCTGCAATAATCGGAACCGCTAAGAGCGCAACCGAAACCAGCCCGGCTGAAAACTTCTTCAGACTGTACGTTAACAATCCATGCCCTGCAACTTGCGTAATCAATGCGGCAGCAATCACGGCTGAACCACTCTGCCAAGAAGGTGGAAGGATGGCCGAACCACTGAATAGTATTGCGGGAAGAATTAAAACAGCAGCGATCGCCGCTTCGCACATCGCAATCGTTGGGGTTGTCAGTCGCGTCCGCAGTTGTTCGACGATCAGCATTTCGATCGCAATCAACACTGCCGCCAGTAAAGCCGCAGCATCCCCCCAGATTGTTGCATTCGACAAGCTAAAATCTCCCGCTCCGATCGCAACTGCACCCGATAATGCAATGACTAAACCCATCCAGAACTGTGAGCTAAACTGCTGCTTGAGAAACAACCACGCTCCCAAGGTTGTGAAGATGGGCATCATGTGAGTCAGTAATGTCGCGGTTGCGACTTGAGTATGCGCTAGTGCCCAAGCCAGCGAAACGATAAATCCTGCAAAACTAGCACCCGCAACAATCAGTAACCTAACCTCATGCCAACGGATTTGATCGGATTCTGGCTCTTTCCTTGGGGCAACGACTCGAATACTATTCCAACTTGCAAACACGATCGCCGCGATCGCCACTCGGTAAAATGCCACTTGATTGGCACTCATGTCTTGCCGAGCGATCGCCATAAAGATTGAACCACTTGCAAGGGCGAACAAAGCAAAACAGAGCGTGAGGACGGAAAGAATGGACGGTAGGGTGAAAGTTTGAAACCGAGCAGGGCGCTGAATCAAATCGGTCTGAGGTTGGGTCATAACGTCGAGAATTTGAGGATAGCAATGCGATTAACACAGGCTGTTCGCCTCTCTCAAAGTATATTCTTTAAGTTTCTTAACGATTCGACCCTAAATTGTGTTTAGCCAAAATCTGCGACGGAATTTCAATAACCAAAATTGCTAAGATGGCGGAGCCGCCAGAGTACCAAGTGATCAGTGCCAGGATGAGATCTGAGCAGCTCGGAGGATCACGGATGCGTTGCTTAGAATGTGCCCCTTGATCAGTGGATCTGCTATCGGGAATATACTCATATTTTATGTCTATCATAAGACAGATCCCGTCTAGCACAGGCTTGAGTTTGACATGAACGATGCCACTGGCACCCGCGATCGCAATCGCGGCTTCAAGCAAAATTGGCTGCCATTGCTGCTTGGTGCGGGTGGTCTTGTATTCGCACACTACGCCGCACTACTGTTTCGGATACACCCAGCGGTATCGCTCTGGTTTCCGCCGTCAGGAGTCGCGATTACATTAGCGATTTGGTTTGGACCTGCCGCCGCGATCATCGCTGGACTCGTCTCTACTATTCTCGCGCCGCTCTGGGGCAGTAGCGGCTGGATGCAGTGGGTTGGTATGACCGATGCGGTTGAACCCTTCGTCGCATGGTGGTTTTACCGTCAGTTTTGGCAGCGATCTCTGTTTCTGGGGCGGCTCAAGGATGTCAGCGCCTTTATTTTGAGTGCGCCCGTGTTTGCTTGTGCAAGTTCTGCGGTTGTAGGGAGTTTGTCTTTAGCGTTGACTGGCACAATGTCTTGGCAAGCCGTGGTGAACACAATCCCACACTGGTGGCTGGGAAACGCGATCGCAACGCTGGTGCTTGCCCCGATCGCGCTTCTGACGCTGACTCCAACTCTACAGCGCTGGCAATGGTTACCAGAAGATCTGCTTGCTCCGTCTCCCCGGTGTCAAGATTCATCCCGACTGAGAGCAGAGAAGATTGTGATTGTCGGTCTGTGTTTTGCGATCGCGCTGTTGAGCGTTTCCCAAACCAGTCAAACAGGATTTGCGTTTCAGCAATTTTCTTTTCTGAACTTTGTGCCGATTCTCTGGGCAGCACTGCGGTTTGGAGCCGTGGGGGGTGCCAGTACAGCTAGTCTTTGTGTCATCTCCGCCTTATTAAGCTATGTGCTGAAATATCCTCAAGCACTAACCCTGCCTGAATTTCCAATTAGTTCAGACGTGCTGACGGTGCATAAGCTCAGTTTGCTGACTCAATGTGTGATTGGATTATTTACTGGAACCGCGATCACTCAACAGACTCAAGCGCAGGTTAAACTCGCAATTTCTCAAATCCAACTTGCAGAATACGAAGCCCGATCGCGCCTGAACGAAATTCTAGAACAGACCAATCGCACCTTAGCAAAGACGAATGCTCAATTAGAGCGAACGAATCTAGAAAAAGATCAACTGCTAGTGCGAGAGCAAGCAACTCGATCACAAGCTGAGACAGCCAACCGCATCAAAGATGAATTTCTTGCTGTCGTTTCGCACGAACTGAGAACGCCGCTGAATCCCATTTTAGGCTGGGCAAGATTATTACAGAGCGGTAAGCTCGATGCCAGCACCACGCAAAAAGCGATCGAAACCATCGATCGCAACGCTAGATTGCAATCGCAACTGATCGAAGACTTGCTCGATGTGTCCCGGATTCTGCGGGACAAGCTGGTGCTGCGACAGATTGAACTAGAGATTGGGTTAGTGGTTCGATCGGCGATCGAAACGGTTAGACTATCCGCAGAAGCAAAAGGCATTTCGATCGCGTTTTCGCCTCCAAACTCGGAGTCTAGGCTGTTAGTCCACGGCGATCCGAATCGATTGCAGCAGGTGGTTATTAATTTGCTGACGAATGCGGTTAAATTCACCCCACAAAACGGACGAGTCACGATCGCACTTGAATACCCTCCGAACGAGACACTCGGTTTTGTGCAAATCAGCGTCAGTGATACTGGAAAAGGGATTCATCCAGACTTTTTGCCGCACGTATTTGAGCGATTTCGGCAGGAGGATAGCGGCACAACTCGGAATTTTGGTGGGTTGGGGTTGGGTTTAGCGATCGTGCGGCACTTGGTCGAACTGCATCAGGGCAAGGTTGAAGCAAGAAGTGAAGGAGTGGATCGCGGTGCGACCTTCATCGTGAAGCTTCCTGTATTGAATCCTAGTGCTGAATTGATGCCTGAAGTGATTTCCCTGACTCCACAGGTAACTGGATGTCTCAGCGGCTACAAAGTTCTAATTGTTGAAGATGAAGCAGATGCGAGAGAGTTGCTGCGATTTATCTTGGAAGATGAGCAAGCGATCGTTTCGCTCTCGGACTCGGCTCAAGACGCGATCGCTAAATTCTCGTCATTCGCGCCCGATTTGATTATCAGCGATATCAGTATGCCGGGAATGGATGGGTACGATTTTATCCAGCATATTCGTGCTGTTGAGTCTTGCCGCATCCCGGCGATCGCGCTGACGGCAAATGCGAGAGAAGAAGATCGACTAAGCGCGATCGCCGCAGGATTTGATGCTCACATTGCCAAGCCGATCGTGCTGGAAGTTCTATTCACTGAAATCAAAAATCTGCTGCAATTAGCGTGTCCGGTTCCGTCGGCTCAAAACCGCGAGTCTGCTCCACGATCGTGATCCCTGCGGTAGAGATGGCGCTGATTCGCAATCGCTATTGTAGTGAGTAAATGTTGGGCTAGGGCAGAAATGAGCAGCGTAAAACCCGTGATCATTGTTCATGGCGGGGCGAAAACGATTTCAGAGGACAAAGTGGCAGCGAATCAAGCAGGTTGTCGATCGGCAGTCGAAGCTGGATGGGCAGTGCTGAGTCAAGGTGGAAGTGCAGCAGAAGCCGTCGAAGCCGCGATTCGGGTACTAGAATCGGATCAGACTTTTAATGCGGGTTTCGGTTCGACGCTGAATCGCGAAGGTGAAGTCGAGGTCGATGCTGCAATCATGGACGGAGCAACATTAGGGTGGGGGGCTATCGCTGCGGTTCAGGGAGTACGTCATCCGATCGCAGTTGCTCGAAAAATTATGGAAAAGCGCTCCCGCTTCTTGGTGGCTCGCAGCGGAGAACGATTTGCTCACGAACATGGCTTAGAGATTTGTGCAAAAGAAGCCTTGGTGAGCGGAGAACAATACCAGGAGTGGAAAGAAGAGGCAGAAGTTTTGGATCGTCCAAATACAGTGGGATGTGTGGCGTTGGATGCGAATGGCAACCTGGTTGCGGGGACATCCACAGGTGGAATCACGGGACAGCCTCAAGGTCGAGTGGGCGATTCGGCGGTGGTTGGGTGCGGACTGTATGCCGATAATCAGGTCGGTGCTTGCTCAACCACAGGCGATGGTGAATCGATTATTCCAGTTGTGCTAGCAAAGACTGCGATCGATGCGCTCAGACACCAGCATCCAGATGAGGCAGCCCAATTTGCGATCGAGACCTTAGTTAGCCGTGTAGAAGGTGAAGCGGGATGTATTTTGCTTGATTCTCAAGGACGGATCGGTTGGGCGCACAATTCTCAAGATATGGCAGTTGCGTACATGAATGAGGATTTAGAGCAACCTGCTACTTTTACTCGCAAAAAATAACCTCCGACTCCGCTTCACTATGTCTTTTCAGCACACATTTCAATTTTTTCAAGGGAATTCGCTGTCTGATTTGTTTGCTCAAGACATTCAGCCCGATCGGGATGCGTTGATTTTGAATTATCCTGCAACTGCAAGTTGGGCGGCATATCCAAACACGCGAAAGTATTTTTTGCAGGATGGTAGCAGTGAAGCGACCAAAACTGCGTTTGATAAGATTTGCCAAAAAGAATCTTGGAAGAATCTAGCCGTACTGGGGGATGTGTTACCGGGTGTTGTGATTGTTCCGCCGCAGTCTTTACTGATGCAATACTGGCGTGATCAGTTTGGCTTTCAATATAGTCAGATCGAACGATTGGATTGTTCCACCTATCTGGATGATCTCAGCGAGAGTGGACAGATCGATCGTGTGATTACTCTGTTTCCGTTCGATCGATTGCTTCCCGAAAAACACGCAGTTGATCCAGACATACACTATCATCTGCTGAGTAAAGTGACTCTTTCTAAGCTAGGAGTGCCTTGTCCGAACTATCAAACCTATCAGCTTAAGCAAACTCGTCTTGACGAGATCCAGCTTCCAGAGCAGTTTCCTTACCTGATCAAAACCTCGCATGGTCTTTCCGGTGAGGGAACTTATATCATTCGTAACCCTAGTGATTTGCACTATTGTCTGGAAGAACTAAAGAAGTATCTAAGAATTCATTTATTAGAAACAATCATTGTTTCAGAGTTTGTTCAACACGAAGTTCAAAACTACTGCATTCAGTTCTATGTGAATCAACAGGGTGAGATTACGTTAATCGGTGTGACTCAGCAGCTTACGACTTCTACAGGGGACTATCTGGGCGGCTTGATTGACTATACTGACGACTTGAGCCAGTTCTCTCAATTGATTGCCAACGTCGCGCAGTATGCTCACCAACAAGGCTATTTTGGCGTGATTGGTGTAGATGTGTTGGAAGACCGAGACGGGCAACTGTATGCGATCGATGCCAACTTTCGCATTAACGGCTCTACTCCTCTGTGTCTACAGCGCCATGAGTTGTTGAAGTTGGATAAAGCGATCGCTAAATACTCTAGCGACTACCGGATGGAAGGCACATTAGATTCTATCTTGACCCGCTTAAAGCCAGAGCTAGAGCAAAAAGACTTTTTAATCCTATCAGCCCTAGAAAAAGTGAAATACGGCAAAATCTACACCGAAATTTATGGCATTGTCACCGGAGCCACAATAGAAGAAATGCAGCAAATTGAGCGGCATTTGCACAACAAAGGATTGCAGCGCTCAAGTTGAAAACGTGCTTCCTAGAGTAGAGGAAGGGTCATTTTGGGTTGAGTATTGTAGCGGCTGTAAGCCTTTCAGAAGAGAGGGAGTTATGGTGATGCCGCTAAATGCCACAAACAGAGGCGCGATCGCAATCCAGTTAGCAGAGATGCGATCGCTGCAACAATTACTAATTTCTAATGATCAATGCTTAATTAACTTAGTTAACGATGATCATATTCGCCGGCGATTGCTAAAAATGCTGGAAGACGATCAAAAAAACTTAGGCATTCTAGAGACCGTGATTATTCAGTCCGGTATTCAATCTCAGCCTAAAAGGAGTATCCAACAGCAGCTAGAAGAGATTCAAACTCAGATGCAAGATTCTAAACTGTCTGTGTTTGAGAAAGTCTTTCAGCATGAGCTTCTCAAACACCGGCAAACGATGACAGGTCTCACGATTCATAAAGCAGCACAGTTGGTTGGGGCTGATGTTGAGGCTGCGATCGCTCCGATTCACACGGTTAATTTTGAAAATCGCGCCCATCAAGAACAACTCAAAGGCATCTTAGAAATCTTGGGGGTGCGAGAACTGACCGGACAAGAGCCAGATCAAGGACTTTGGGCACGGGTGGAAGATGCGATCGCCGCGCTCACGGGTGTCGCAGGCAGTGTGATTACTCGCACGGATGATGAGATGTCGATTCGGGATCTGTTGCTGATGGATCACACCAAGTCAGATATTTTGTTTGCTGAAATTCTGGCAACTGATGATCCGGAAAAGATTCAAGAGTGCTTTGTCCAACTTTACAAGGATGTCAGCATTCATGGTCTTGCAGAAGAGCAGATTGTTTATCATGCGGCTAGTCCCTACTATCGAGCTATGCCGGACATTGTGGAGCAAACCGATGAGGCGATCGGAATGTTAGACGAGGTGCGATCGCTTGATGTTAGAGATCCAGACTTCAAATCGAAAGTGAAGCAAGTGAGGCAGGCTGTTCGAGACCATATCAATCAAGAAGAAAAAGATATCTTTCCAATTTTGAAGCACAACTTTAGCCCGGAACAGCAAAAGCAAATGGCAACTGACTTCAAAGCAGCGAAAAGCAAACTACAAGCACACGAGCAGCTTCCACATCTACTGCAACAAACCAGCGATCGAAATCATAACCATCAATGGGAGGAAGGTTCGATAAACAATGCAATGAATAATGCAATGGCTTGGAAACGGATGTTTCAAGTTAAAGCAGTGATTAACTGGATTGAAGCGATCGTTTTTCTCTTTGCCGATGGTTGGATTCGGACTGCCTTGAATACTGAATCTCTCATGAATCCTGAATATAACCAACTATTCTATGGTTTTGTAATTGTGATCGGGATTGGTTATTGGTGGGTGGGTCGCGATATTTCTCAAAATCACGACATTGTTAGGTTAGGGATTATTGGTCAATCAAGCGTTTTTGCAATTCTGGCATATCACACGCTGCTGGGTAAGCTTCACCCGTTTTATCTACTTTCTGGTGTGATTGATCTGACCTTTGCAATTCTGTTTATTGTGTTTCTTTCGACTTATCGCGATCGCAATAAAACTGCACAACTCAAAGGAAATGAGTTCGATAGAGAAGGTTCGCTTCGATATTAGATTCGGAGTTGCTCCCTAAATTCCAGGGCTGATTCATCCTTTGAAATAATCAAAAAACTCCCACGATCGCTGTAATCTGCCGTGGGAGTCTGTACCTTAAAGCGGTTTCGGCATCATTCCCAATCGATCGATAATCAGCTCCTCATCGTGCGATCGTTCTGGATTCGGAGCCGTTAACAGCTTCGCACCCGTAAAAATCGAGTTTGCTCCTGCAAAGAAACACAGGGCTTGCAGTTCATCACTCATTTGAGTTCTACCTGCAGACAATCTCACCATCGCTTTCGGAAACAGAATCCGAGTGGTCGCAATCATTCGCACCAAAGCAATACCATCGATCGGAGTCGCAGTCTCAAGCGGTGTCCCTTCAATTGGAATCAAGGCATTGATTGGGATCGATTCAGGGGGCGGATCAAACGTCGTCAGAGTTTCGAGCAGCGAGAGGCGATCGTTCACTGATTCACCCAGCCCCAAAATGCCACCACAGCACACCGAAATCCCTGCCTCACTTACCGCCCGAATCGTCTCTAAGCGATCCTGATAAGTCCGGGTGGTAATAATCTTGTCGTAGTATTCTGCGGACGTATCTAAATTGTGATTGTAGGCTGTTAGCCCTGCCGCTTTAAGTTGTTGTGCCTGATGCGGTTTGAGCATTCCAAGCGTACAGCAAACCTCCAGATCCAGCGCTGCCACCTGACGCACCATCTCCAGAACGCGATCGAACTGTGCCCCGTCTCGCACCTCTCGCCAAGCGGCTCCCATACAAAACCGCGTTGATCCGCCTGCTTTTGCCACCTTTGCTTCTTCAAGCACCGAATCAATCTCCATCAGCGGTTCCGGCTTCAAGCCCGTATTGTGATGCACACTCTGAGCACAATAGCCGCAATCTTCAGGACAAGCACCGCTCTTAATATTTCCTAGAGTGCAAAACTGTACCGTGCGCGGGTTGTGGTGTTCGCGATGAACGCGCTGCGCCTCAAACAGCAAATCAGGGAACGGCTGATGATAAATTTGGGCAATCCGATCGCGAGTTTGAACAGCAGCAATCATAAGTCAACGCTAAAGAACGATTCTTTATCATTATCGATTCTGCCGTGCGATACAATCTCCACTGCCGGATTTTGCGATTGGCGCTTCCCGTACACGACTGATGGAAAACTTCTTCACGATGACTCGTACCCCCTCCCGCCGCCCCCCGGCCCGATCGCGCCCCCGATTTCGGATTACGATCACCGATTTGATGTGGGCACTGATTGGACTGATGTTGACGATCGGAGGAACGTTGCTGAGGGCATCAATTGTGGGGCTTCCCTGGGCATCGCAATCGGTTCCGCTGTATTTTCTCGGTGTGAGCTATCAAATCGGAGCCGTGCTGCTGGTGGGCTGCCTGGGTGGGAAAAATGCGGCAGTCATGTCACAAATTGCTTATCTGACGCTGGGACTGGTAGGACTTCCAGTGTTTTCGCAAGGAGGCGGGCTTCAGTATGTCAGCGCTCCTAGCTTTGGGTACTTACTGGGATTTGTTCCAGGTGCCTGGATTTGCGGCTATCTTGCATTCAAAACAGTACCCCGCTTGGAAACTCTCGCATTTAGCGGGCTTTGTGGGCTATTCGTGATTCACTTGGTCGGCATTCTATACTTGGTGGTCGGTTCGGTGCTGCGATGGGTGGATCTCGGAACGGCTTCGATTTGGCAAGCGTTTCTCACCTATTCCGTGAATTTACTGCCGGGACAATTAGCAGTGACTTGCGCGATCGCTGTTCTAGCCTTGGTGCTGCGCCGCATCATGTTCTACTAAGCGGATCAATTTTCTGTGAGAATTGGAATCTGCTCCTCTTACCGTCACGTCATGCTAAAAAACCGCTTTTTCTGGATCGTCGCGATCGCGGGATTGATCATCGATCGACTCACCAAGCTAATTGTGGTCAGAACGATGGCGCTGACGATTCCGCCCCAGGATATTCCTGTCATTCCAGGGATTTTGCACTGGGTTTATGTGATTAATGATGGAGCCGCATTTGGCATTCTCTCTGGGAGTCCGATCTTGCGGTGGTTGTCGCTGTTGGCGAGTGTCGCGCTGATGGCGTGGGCGTGGTTTGGCAGACGGATGCCACGCTGGGAGCAGATCGGCTATGGTTTGATTCTGAGCGGAGCGCTAGGCAACGGTATCGATCGCTTTGTGTTGGGTCATGTGGTCGATTTTATTAAAGTTCCGTTTGTGTATGTCCCTTATCCGAATCCGTTTCCGCGCTTCATCTGGATTCAATTTCCGATTTTTAACTTTGCCGATATTTTCATCAATGTCGGCATTATCTGCTTGTTAATCGGAATTTATCGCACCCCCGACCCGCAAAAGCACCCAAATTAGATCCGTAATACTTCTGGTCTTCTAATAAATTTTCCGTAAATTCTTCCCGGTTAGCGAGGCAAAGTCGGAGAAAACAAGGTAGTTGTCAGAATAACTGCGCGTCCTCCGTTCAGGATTGCCCCGTTGCAATTCCAAACTTAGGGTATGCTGCATAGCTAGATCGAGCCATCCCGCTAAGGTTTACCCCAGCATGACGACCAATCGTTTTCTCAAAAAGGCAATGCGCGTTTCGCGTTCGTATTCGCGCCGTCTTCCCGATCGAGCGGGTCACTGGTTTAAGTGGCTGTCTCCGGGTTTGCTCGTCAAGCGCTGGATGTTTATCAGCGTCAGCGGCATTCTGATGGTGTTACTGGGTGTAGCAATCTGGAGCCGATTGACTCCGGTGTTTTATATTATGCAGTTCTCCGGCGAGTTGCTGGAGTTAATCACGAGCCTGATTCCAAACTACATTAGCGGCCCACTGGTACTGATTTTGGGACTGCTGCTGGTGTTTTGGGGACAGACGCGCACGTTTGGATCGATTACCGAAGTTTTGATGAGCGATCGCGATGAAGATTTAGTCGATGTGCTGATTAGCCACCGCAAGCTGAATCGAGGCGCGAAAATTGTAACGATCGGGGGTGGAACTGGGCTGTCAACGCTGCTGCGAGGACTAAAAGGCATTAGCGCAAATATCACGGCGATCGTCACGGTGGCGGATGATGGCGGCTCGTCGGGACGCTTGCGGCGCGAAATTGGTGTGTTGCCTCCGGGAGATATTCGCAACTGTATTGCGGCGCTAGCAGACGAAGAAAAACTTCTAACCGAACTGTTTCAATATCGATTCAAAGCAGGCGATGGACTGGCTGGACACAGCTTTGGAAATCTATTTCTCACTGTACTCAGCGACATTACCGGAGATTTTGAAAGAGCGATCGCAGCGAGTTCCAAAGTGTTAGCGATTCGCGGTCAGGTGCTACCCGCCACTTTAAGCGATGTGAAATTGTGGGCAGAATTCGCCGATGGTCGCTACGTTGAAGGCGAATCGAGCATCACGGAAGCGCGAGGAAAAATCGTTCGCATTGGCTGTAAACCCGAAAATCCCCCTGCACTGCCAAAAGCGATCGACGCGATCGAGGACGCAGACTATATCGTAATCGGGCCTGGAAGCCTCTACACCAGCGTCATTCCAAACTTACTGGTGCCTGAAATTGCCGAGGCGATCGCGGCTCGGCAAGTCCCCTGCATTTATATTTGCAACATCATGACGCAACCCGGAGAAACCGATGATTATTCGGTTGCAGATCATATTCGGGCGATCGATCAAGCTTGTGGACAGCAATTATTCGATTCGGTCTTGGTGCAAAAAACGCCGCCTTCCTCGAAGGCGCTCTTACGATACGCTCAAGAACAGTCTCGTCCGGTTGATCTCGATCCAGATCGAGTGATGCAGCTTGGACGAAGGGTGATTCGCGCCAACATCATGACCGAGGATGAAGAAACAGGCTATGTGCGTCATGATTCGCGCAAGCTCGCACGGGTCATTCTTCGCTGGTATGAACGCTCAAGACGATGAAAACGATCGACCTCAAAACCGCCGCCGATACCCGATTGCTCGGTCTTCAGTTCGGGCAGCAATTGCCTGCGGGAACGGTGCTTTTATTGCAAGGCGATTTAGGCAGCGGCAAGACCGCATTTGTGCAGGCATTGGGTGAGGGATTGGGGATCGAAGACTCGATCGAAAGCCCAACATTTACCTTAATTAACGAATACCTTGACGGACGAGTGCCGCTTTATCACTTCGATCTGTACCGATTAGAACTGCACCAAACCGCCACGCTTTACCCCGAAATCTACTGGGAAGGCATCGAAGTAGAACCAGGAATCTGCGCGATCGAGTGGGCAGAACGACTCGCCTATAAACCAGAGTCTTACCTGGAAATTTGCCTAAGTTACCAAGCCACCGGACGTAAGGTAGAAATTCGGGCGATCGGCGCAGCAGTCATTCCGAATTTAGAATTCCGAACTTAGAATTAAGAAAGTTGCCCTTTCTCGCGTGTCTTATGTCTCACACTCCTGCAAAAGTTTGTATTCTCGGTGGTGGCTTCGGGGGCTTGTACACTGCGCTCCGTTTGCATGGTCTTCCTTGGACAAAGACCGAGAAACCAGAAATTACGATCATTGATTCGCGCGATCGCTTTGTTTTCTCTCCGTTGCTCTACGAGGTCGTTACCGGAGAACTGCAATCGTGGGAAGTCGCGCCACCTTACGAAGAACTGCTCCAAGGCACGTCGATCCGGTTCCGTCAGTCGGCGGTGACTGAAATTAACATCGAAACGCAGCAAGTCCGGCTAGAGAACGGCGGATTGCTCGACTACGATCGCCTAGTTTTAGCAATGGGCGGGGAAACTCCGTTGGATCTCGTTCCGGGTGCGGCAGAATTTGCGATTCCGTTTAGAACAATTCAAGATGCCTATCGGCTAGAGGATCGGCTCAGACAGCTAGAAACCTCAGATGCCGATAAGATTCGGGTTGCGATCATCGGGGCGGGCTACAGTGGCGTAGAACTCGCTTGTAAGATTGCCGATAAGCTCGGCGATCGCGGTCGGGTTCGGTTGATTGAGCTTTCGGATCAAATTTTGCGATCGTCCTCTCCGCATAATCGCGAAGCAGCCACGCAAGCCCTTGAAAAGCGCAGCATTTGGACGGATTTAGAAACTTCAGTGGAATTGATCGCGGCTGACAGTATCTCGCTGCTCTACAAAGGCGTAGTCGATACGATTCCGGTCGATTTGGTGCTTTGGACGATCGGCACTCGCATGAATGAAGTCGTGAAGAATCTACCCCTCAAGCAAAATTCACGCGATCAAATCGTCGTTACGCCCACGCTACAAGTCGTTGATCGGCCTGAAATTTTCGCGATCGGGGATCTCGCCGACTGCAAAGATGCTGACAATCAGCAAGTTCCCTCCACAGCTCAAGCGGCCTTTCAGCAATCGGATTACGCAGGCTGGAATATTTGGGCATCGCTGAGCGATCGACCGCTTCTGCCTTTCCGTTATCAATATCTCGGTGAAATGATGACCCTGGGCATCAATGAAGCGACCCTGACTGGGCTTGGAATTCAGCTCGATGGTACCCTAGCTCATCTGGCTCGCCGCTTAGCTTACCTGAATCGAATGCCAACCCTCAGACATCAACTCCGCGTTGGGTTCAACTGGATCACCCGCCCGATCGTCAACACATTGACCCAAAACAATTGATAATAGGAGTTCGATTCTTTGTTGAGTTTGGCGTGATCGAGCGATGAAGCGTCCCCGTGTGGTGTTTTTTGATGCAGTTGGCACACTGTTTGGGGTGCGAGGCAGTGTTGGTCAAGTGTATCGTGACATCGCTCAGAAATACGGGGTCGCAGTCAATGCCAGCGTGATTGATAGTGCCTTCTACGAAGCGTTCAAAGCGTCTCCGCCCTGCACCTTTCCGGGAGTGGACATCTTAGAAATTCCCCAGCTTGAGCAGCAGTGGTGGAACACGATCGCACAGCAGACCTTCGATCAAGCGGGCGTGTTACACCAGTTCGAGGATTTTTCCGGCTTCTTTTCCGATTTGTATGTGCATTTCGAGACGGCTAAACCTTGGATCGTTTATCCCGATACAGTTCCAACCCTGACAAAACTCCGGAGTCTTGATATTCCGCTAGGCATTCTCTCGAATTTCGATTCTCGACTGTACAAAGTTCTCAGAGCGCTGGATCTGGCAGACTTCTTTGCATCGATCACTATCTCAACAGAAGCAGGAGTCGCCAAACCTGACCCGAAGATTTTTGCGATCGCGCTTGCTAAACATCAATGTGACCCTGGCGATGCGTGGCACATTGGCGACAGTCTGCAAGAAGATTACGAAGCCGCCAACGCTGCGGGATTAAGGGGAATTTTGCTCAGTCGATAAGACTGGGCTGAAAATTTTCATTAAAAAAACTCCGGTTTCGGAATGAAACCGGAGTTTTCTAAACTTCAAACTGCGAAATGCTAAGCCTCAACCGCCTCAGCGACTTCCGGCTCCTCTTGCTTCACCGTCAAATACCGAACCACCTCGGTACTTAACCGCATTGCTCGCTCCATCGGCGCAATCTGGTTGCCGTTCGCTCGGAAATTCATCTGCACGTAAATTCCTTCGCGCAGTCTGTCAATCTCGTAAGCCAACCGCCGCTTACCCCGATGCTGAGTCTCGATAATCTCCCCACCGTTCTCTCTCAACATCGATTGATACTTCTCGATCGCCTGATCGACTGCTTCGTCCCCGATGTCAGGACGTAAAATATACATCGTTTCGTACAACTGACTCATCAAACAACTCCTTACGGACTAAATGGCTCTTTCAAGTTATTCGGGTAACTGCATAAATTAGTGATTCGCACTTGATTTAGGCAGAGAAACCCCAATAATAAAAGGGCAAGGAATTACAATTCTATACCAGTTTCTCGTGAATTCGTCGCGCTCATTGATCTGGTCTACCCCTATCGATTCTGGTTATTTTTATGGCACAGCGTTATGTCCGCGTTCAAACTCCTGATGGCAAAATCTACTATGGATTGCTGCAAATCGATCGCACCGTTCAGGTTTTAGACGCTCCCCCCTGGCTAAAAGGACAACCGACCGATCAGCGACTCACCAACTATCATCTGCTTGCGCCTTGTGCGCCCTCAAAAATCATCGCCGTTGGCAAAAACTACGCAGACCACGCTGCAGAAATGGGAACCCCAGTTCCCCAAGAGCCGCTCTTATTTCTCAAGCCTCCAACGACGGTGATTGCACTGAATGCCGAAATTCTATATCCCGCGCAATCTCAACGGGTTGACTATGAAGGCGAATTAGCACTCGTCATCGGCGATCGCGTCAAAGACTGCCCTGCCCAAGAAGCGCACAGCAAAATCTGGGGCTACACGATCGCCAACGATGTCACAGCGCGAGATTTGCAAAAAAAAGACGGGCAGTGGACACGCGCTAAGGGCTTCGATACGTTCTGTCCGTTAGGCCCTTGGATCGTGCGTGAAATCAATCCCGATGCGCGGCTGCAAACCTTTCTCAACGATCAGCCGGTGCAGTCGGCTTCGATCGGAGACATGGTGTTCTCACCGGATAGGCTTGTGTCTTACATCAGCCAGATTATGACGCTGCTTCCAGGAGATGTGATTCTCACCGGAACTCCAGAAGGTGTTGGGGCGATGCAAGCAGGGGATCGCGTTCGAGTCGAAATCGAAGGGATCGGATTTCTCGAAAATGGAGTCAGCTTGCGATCGCCGCTTTATCAAACCCAATTACAGGATTAGCGGACGTAGGTGTAAACGGCATCCGAGATCGTGGGAATCTCGGCATATCGCCCTAGAACGGTTTGAACGATCGAGTATCCAACTGCTGCAATCATGCCTAAGAAAACGGCATTGAACAACGTTTGGGTAAGCAGTGTCCCGAATACTGGAGAGAGTGCAAACTGCCAGATAATCTCGACCAAGCTCAGCACAATTCCAAAGAAGATCGCCTGTAAAGTATTGAATCGGATGAAGTGCGGAATGTTTTCGTTTCGCACAACGAGAGCAAACAGCGCAATAAACACAATAAATGGGACAAAGCCTGTGTAAATCGAGAGGAGAGGTCTGAGCGGCGTTTCAACGAGCACAATGAGTGGACTCAGAACAGAGCCTGTGAGCCTCAGAATTTGTCCCACAAAGCGCAAGACATCTAACAGCGGCAAAAGATAGACCAGAGAAGCAAAGATGCGATCGGACACCGTTGTAGATCCGCGCCACGACATAACTAAATTCTCCTAAGCGTTGTCATGCAAATAAGCTATGCCCAGAATAACGCACTTCGCAGACGATGAAAGAACACAGTCTCCCGGCTATCACGTCTACAGCCAAGGATTACTCGATATTGGCGACTCTAAATCCCATTTGGCACTCAAACTGCGCTGGCAGCTTTTCACCCAATCGACTAATCGCTTGACCGCAGCGCAATTGCCCTTGTCGCCATCGGGGTTGGCCGCTTTGGTCTGCCATTAAGCAGCCTTGACAGACCTGGTGTACTGAAAGGAGTTGATCGCCCGCTAGAATGACTAACATCGCGCCTCCAACATTTCGATTAAATAACAACTTAAATTCAAACCTGCTTCAGATGATGGGTTGAAGCATTGCTTTGCCGTTTCTGCGTTCATCGACTCAAGGAAGCATTACACCAATTCTAAAGCAGCTTTCCCAAAAAGAAAGATATAGCGATCTTAAATTAGTGGGGAGTGAGATGTCGTTCCCTTCTTAGCCCCCTACTCTCTACCTCACTTCTTTTAGCGCTCACAACTCATTTTAGTGCTCACAGCTCAAACAGAATTCGCCATAGCCTCTTCGCCTAAACGTGATTCTCAAGCTTAATGTACTTTTGAAACCAAACCGGTTCATTCGTCGTTTGCATCTCGATCGCTCGAATAAAGCTGCAAAAGGCTTCGATCAGCTCTGGATTGCGCCAGCCTTGGTTGGTTTCTTCAACAATTTTTCTCAGGGCTTCTTCAGAAGAAAATGCTCTTTTATAAGGACGTTCGCTCGTCAACGCATCATAAATATCGAGAATCTGAAACACTTGCGCCAGAAAGGGAATGTCATCGCCCTTCAAGCCATCTGGGTATCCAGAACCGTCCCACCGCTCATGGTGATGCCGAATAATCGGCAAAACGCCTCGCATCGTCCGTAGCGGCTGACAAATTTTTTCGCCAATCAGGACGTGCTGTTTCATAACGCTGAACTCTTCTACGGTGAGATTGCCTTTTTTCAGCAGCACCGCGTCTGGAATACCGACTTTGCCAATGTCGTGGAGGTAGCCGCCCCACATCAAATCTCGGATCTGAGATCGCGTTAACCCTAAGTATTCTGCAAACGCTTTTCCTTGCAATACCAATCGTTCACAATGATCTCCGGTATTGGGGTCGCGGCTTTCTACGGTGCGAGCGATCGAAAATAACACTTTCTCTGCGTGGTCGAGGTCTTCATTGAGCCGCTTTTGCCGAACCAGCGATTTGACTCGCGCAGAGAGTTCGAGTTGATCAAAAGGTTTCGTGAGAAAGTCATCGCCGCCTGCTTCGATTCCCTGCAAGCGCGATCGACGATCGTCGAGTGCCGTAATAAAGACAACCGGAGTTAAACGAGTCTGCTCGTCTTCCTTGAGGCGGCGGCACACTTCGTAGCCGTCCATTCCTGGCATCATCACATCGAGCAAAATCAAATCTGGAGCGGCTTGGTGCAGTTTTGCTAACGCTGAAGCGCCGCTCTCGGCTTCGATCACGTCGTAGCCTTCGATCGTCAGTAGCGCCACAGCCGTCATCCGGCTTGAAGGATGATCATCTACAACTAAGATTCTGGGTCGCTCTAAGTCCAGGTCGTTCACAAAGACAATGCCTACGTCACTGAAACAGTTTGTAAGGTGGGCAAATGACTTGAGCGCTTTAAGAAAGACCCGACACGCTCTTCTAGCCCTTTTGTCAGTATGAGCAAAGTTATGGCTAAAGCAATCAGGTATTTTACGGAGAGAACTCTTTAGGGGTGAATTCGTGCTTGTTACTGGGATTGTGAAGGAATGGTAATTCTAAATTCGGTGCCCATTCCTGGCTTTGAAATGCACTCAATGTGACCTTTGTGACGCTCTGTAATAATTTGATGACTGATTGAAAGCCCCATGCCTGTTCCTTTTCCAACAGGCTTTGTAGTGAAAAAGGGATCGAAAAGCCGGGATTGAATTGGTTCTGGAATCCCAATGCCATTGTCGCTGATGCTGATAATGACTGAGGTTGAGTCGAGTAATGCAGTCGTGATTCTGATTTGAGGACTGAAGTTCGGGTGCTGTTGAGTATATTCTTCTAGAGCATCGATCGCGTTACTGATGAGATTCATAAATACTTGGTTGAGTTGTCCGGCATAACACTCAATGAGCGGGAGGTTGCCGTATTCCCTGATAATCTCAATCGCTTTTCGGCGCGGGTTTGACTTTGTACGATGCTCCAGAATCATTAAGGTGCTATCAATTCCAGCATGAAGATCGACGGCTTTACAGTCGGCTTCGTCCATGCGCGAGAACGTCCTCAAGGATGCAACAATTTCTTTGATACGATCGGCTCCCACTTTCATTGAAATCAAAAGTTTTGGCAGATCTTCCAGCAAGAACTCTAGATCGATTTCTGCGGCTCTGGCTTGAATGTTGGGCATTGGCTGCGGATAGCAAGCCTGATACAGCTTGAGTAATTCAATCAATTCATCTGCGTACTCGCTGGCATGAACTAGGTTGCCATAGATAAAGCTGACGGGATTATTGATCTCATGTGCGACTCCGGCAACCAGTTGACCCAAGCTCGACATTTTCTCACTCTGAACCAATTGGCTCTGGGCTTGCTGGAGTTCTTGTAGCGTTTGTTCGAGGGCTGAGGCGCGATCACGAATTTGAATGTAAAGATTCGCTTGGCTAATGGCGGATCGAACGCTCTGTAGCAGATTGATTAGACCGAGAAGCGAGTCGTCATCCGGTTGAATGCGCTGATGGTATTTGGCTCGCGTACGCCTGTTGCCAATCAGAATCAGAAATTCAGGCAGCGAGGGTTTCCCGATCGCAAAGCCGACAAACTCGTCCATCTCGATTTGTTGGCTCAAGTCTTGCAGCACCGAGGCATCGTTGTCTTGCTGCACCAGAATAAATTCTGCTCCATTCACAAGCGGCTGGAAGGCTGGATGCTGCCAAGCAAGGACAAGAGATGCGATCGCAGAATCATCGTCGTAGTAGCCTTCACACTGTTCTACGGTGAAGACCTGCCCAGAATTTCTATGTAGAATCAGACAACGCTCAAAATTGTATTCGTAGACGACGAATTGCACAGTGCGCTGAAAGATTTCAGCGATCGAAAACGTTCGGCTAAACTGTCTGCCGATTTCATTCAGTCGTCGGTACGTGACGACTTGAGCATCGCGTTTTTCTTGGGATTCAATCATGCGGCGCTCTGCTCGAACGAGTCGCTTGACTTGTTCAGAAAGCTGCTGATTCTCGGCTCGAAGCCGGACAATCTCTTGCTCAGTTGAGGATAAAGGAAGCATACAAATCAATATCACCAAGCGTACTGAGGCTGCTGAAGAATACGCGAGTTCGACAGAAAGAATTCGCTCGACGCTGACTGTACCTGAATTTGATAAAAAGAATTCGCTTCGATGCTGCATCTGGGTTGCTCTTAGTCCCCCACTTGTGGGGGACTAAGAGCAAAGAGATTTTCTAGGCTTTAGTGATGACTAACTCTTCAAGTCCCCACGAGTGGAGGATTTAGGCGGCAAGAAGCCGCGTAAACCGCAGCGAAGAATCTGTCGAACTTGCGTTAATGAATTGCTACAAGAACCAGTGTGTAGTTGTGAAAGCTATTTCTATTCTGAAGTGGAGCAATTTCGCCGTGAGTGTACAATCCAATCCAGGGAAGGGAGGTACCAACCTGCTGCTGCAAATGTTGCTCAAGGTGCTGCTTTTTCACTTCACCTAAAACAGATTTTCCGCGTCCGTAGCAATCAAACTGGAAGATCAGCTTCGCAGGTCGATCGCCAAGTTGCGTATTCACAGTTTGAGCAATTAAATCAATGCCTTGTGTAATCTTCTCGACATCGCGGCGAGTAATCCAGATGCTACTTCCTTCTACAACTTCGGTTTGCAGCGTTACGGAACCTGCGACTTCATCTCTACTAGGCAAGTATCGAATGAAAAATTCGTCTTGTGCCTCGTTGGGTGCTTTCAGCCCAAAGCAAAAGGCAACGATCGTTCGATCCCACGCCTTGATTTCTTCGTCGGTGAGATACTCTCTCAGCACGTTGAGCACGGGTTGACCATCGATTTCATAAATTCGGTTCCCTTCAGCACGAGTGATTTTACGCTCATAGCCGATCGGAACGCAGCCATGATTCAGCGCCCAAACCAAATTGCAGTGACCGGAAATCAGTGTGGCAACGACTCCATCGGAAAACACTTGATCATTGCAGTATTGAAACGTCTCCCGCATTTCAGCATCACTGCCTGCGGCTCCTCCTAAAAGGGGAAGTGAGCGCGGTAGTTCCGATTCGATGCCGTCACGTAGGAGATCGAAGTTCACCGCCATACCATCGGTGAACACGAACATCGCTTGGCTGTCATCGCTGAGATCAACCGATAATTTACTGGCGATCGTTTTTCCAACCTCGGTGGCATCGTCTTGCAATCCCACCGCATACCGAGTGGTGAAGCGAATTTCGTCGGAGCGAATCACCATCACTGCGATCGAGAAATTCGATTCATCGGCTTCGTTTTGCACAATAACGCCTTGCCCTGAACAGCCCGCTAGTGGGCAGTTTCCGGTGGCTTGACGCACGGTTTCAACTATTTTTTGCTGATCGTATCCAAGCGAGGCAAAGAGAAAAACGAAATCCGGCTGATCAATGTGGGCGGCGCTGAGCGCTTTCTGCACTGCTTCTTTTGCGGCTTGGGTGACGTTGCGAAGATGACTAATCCCAACACCAGCTTGAGTTCCCATTGCGAGTTTTTGAAAACACTTCAAACTTAGAGTGCCCAACGTATACTCTCACGAACATAAAATTATTCCACCCCTTCATTCACCGGGAAGCGATCGAGCAGTTGAATGGCGCGATTGGCATTGGAACGTAGCGCTTGTGTGAGGTGTGGGGTATGGGGGATTTGAGAGAGCAAATCTAAGGTGCGGCGTAAGATTCTGACAACATCACCTTCATCGAGGCTAGTATTGCTGCATAGTTCTAACCAGTCTGTCCCCAGCGCCCATTGTTCCACCAGTCCCAGCAGTTCGTCTTCGAGCCAGACGGGAAGGGCAACCTGATAACGGCGCTGGAGTTGAAACAGTTGACGGCGAATGCTGCGGAGTTCGCTCAGGGCTTCGAGCACAGGTTCAGAGACATCGTAGCGTGTCCAGGTGTCTGGGCGTGAAACCTCAGTCACCAGTGCAGCACAGGCGGCAGCGAGATGATGGGGATCAAGATGATCAAGATCGCCAGACATCAGTGCTAAACCGAGCCAGAGTTCGTTATCGCCCCGGATTGCTGCGGTAGCTTGTCCGAGAGTCGTTGGGGCTAGGTCGTCGAGACAGCCAAATCGCCGCAAGATTTCGATCAGCGCGACGAATTCTTCCCAGTGGCGCTGCGTTTTTTCGTCGAGTTTAGCTTGGCGATCGGTGATCTCTTCTTGCAAGCTTTGCATCCTGCGTTGACGTTTGAGCGTTTGCGGACGATCGCCCCGTTGGTGAACCGGATGCGCTTCGATTTGGGCTTGTACGGCTTTGAGGCGTTGCCCTTGGGCATAGACTTCAGGTGCTTCGTCGGGCAGTCCGGGTGGATCGGGGACGAGTTCGGCGATCGCTAAGCTGTCTTCTGTCCCTTTGCGGGCTTGTCCAGCCTTGAGCACCAGTTCTGGCGGTGGTGTCAGATGATCGACCTCTTTTAAGCGAGGAATTTCACCGCGCAGGGCGGCAACATCTGAAACCGAGGCAACATACCAGCGATTGTTCTGTCCTAAGCAGACGAGATAAGGAAACTGACCAGAGCCAGAAACTTTCGTGACGAGAACGGCAGGAATGATTGTGCCTCCGTCACCCTTGAGCGCCAAGATCGTACCCGCAACCGCAAACTGTAGCGCGATCGCTCGTTCTCCCGCCTGCATTTCATCCGCTTGATTTTGCAGCGTTTTAAGTAGGCGTTTTTCTTCTTTAAGGCGTTCTTGCAGTTTTTCGTACTGAGCAAGCAGTTTCCAATCCACCTCAGAGACGATCGATTGCAGTTGGTTGAGTTCAAGTTTGCAGCGTTCGAGTTCCTGCTGCTGCGGTCGCAGATAGAGCGTAGAAAGATATTGCCCGAAGCTTCGTTCGATTAAGGCTCTGGTTTCTTCGATCGAATGCGTTTGCAGCAAGTTCAACACCATGCCGTAACTCGGTGTAAATTGGCTCACCAACGGATCAGCTCCGGAGGTTGCAAGATATGCCGCTTCTTTTGACCCCTCGAATGGGGTTTGCACTGTAACGACATAGCCGCGATCGTCCATGCCGCGCCGTCCTGCCCGTCCTGACATTTGCAGAAACTCAGACGGATTGAGCAGGCGGTGTCCGGCATCAGTGCGTTTAGACAGACTGGAAACGACTGTGGTTCGAGCAGGCATATTGATTCCAGCCGCAAGCGTCTCAGTCGCAAAGACGACTTTGATCAAGCCTTCTTGAAACAGTTCTTCGACCAAACCTTTCCAAGCCGGTAAAATTCCCGCATGATGGGCAGCGACTCCGCGATACAGGGGTTCGACTTGTCCAGCGCGACCTGCTTCGGGGTTGCGATCGAGAAACGCATCAATTCGCTCTTTCAGTTGTGCGGCTTCTGCTTCATTCACTAGCGTCAGATTGTCGAGTTCTGTCACCGCTTTATCACAGCCGCGCCGACTGAAAATGAAATAAATCGCAGGCAGCATATCTTTGGCTGCAAGCTGACTGATCACAAAGCTGAGGCTGGGACACTCTGGACGAGGTGCGCCCCGCTGGTTTGCGCCTCTGGGGCGGTATTCACTTCGCTTTGGCTTTAAGCGGGGACTTAAGCGCTTGCCCGATTCATCCAGCAAGGGAAACAGCCCTTTCGTGTTGCAGAACGAAAACTGAAGCGGAACTGGACGAAAATCAGAATAAATTAGCTCTGTCGCGCCGTGAACTTGAGCAATCCAGTCGGTGAGTTGATCGCTATTTGCGACCGTTGCAGAAAGAGCAACGAGCTGAACTTCCGACGGGCAGTAAATAATTGATTCTTCCCAAACTGTCCCGCGCTGACGATCGTTCATGTAGTGACATTCGTCCAGCACAACGGCTTCGACACCCACTAGAGAGGTTCCCACTTCGCCGATCGGCGTTCCGTACAGCATATTGCGGAAGATTTCGGTCGTCATCACCAGAATGGGGGCATCGCGATTAATCGAGACATCGCCAGTGAGGAGTCCAACGTTTTCGGCTCCGAACTGATCGCGAAAATCCCGGAGTTTTTGATTAGAAAGCGCTTTGAGTGGGGTGGTGTAGAAGACGCGCCGACCTGCTGCTAATGCTCGATGAATCGCATATTCCCCGATTAATGTTTTTCCTGAGCCTGTAGGAGCGCAGACGACAACAGATTTTCCCGCTTCTAGAGCCGCGATCGCTTGGAGCTGAAATTCATCGAGTTCAAACGGATAAAGCTGAGCAAGATCGACTCTAGGAGAGGAAGTATTCACAACAGGGAGTAAGCCGTAAAAATCAAGGAAAATATTTCTTTATCCTAGCGCGAGGATTGCAGTTCTTGACTTTCACTCTCGGTCGCTAAGAGATCTTAAGCACTTCCTTATCCGCTCACCGGCAAAGTAGAGTAAATTATTCTATGCTTTGGTCTGGGGTTCGGAGCGGAAATATGGCGGTAGAAAGCTCGTCGATCGATGCGATGTGGTCGCAAGTGCTGGAAATTTTGAAGCTCAAGTTTAGTCCGCCAACCTTTGACACTTGGGTCAAAACTGCCGTTCCAGAGGAGTTGACCGAGAATTGCTTGACGCTGCGAACGGCGAATCCGTTTGCGAAGAACTGGATTCAGAAGCATTACATGAAGACGGTTCAAGAAGCCGTTCACAGTATCGTAGGGCGACCCGTTGAGGTGCAGTTTCGCTTTGTGCCGAACGCAGAAGGTGACGATACGGATTTGTTTTACCCGTTTGTAATCGAGTCTTCGGCGCAGCCGGAATTACCGGTGCTGGCGGCGCGATCGAGCAGTTCAGCCGATCTCAACTCGAAGTATGTGTTCTCGCGTTTGGTCGTGGGGCCAAATAACCGCATGGCACACGCAGCATCGCTAGCGGTGGCGGAATCTCCGGGGCGCGAGTTCAATCCCCTCTTTCTCTGTGGGGGAGTTGGATTAGGCAAAACGCATTTGATGCAAGCGATCGGGCATTACCGCATCGAAATTTCGTCAGATGCCAAGGTCTTTTATGTCTCAACTGAAAAATTCACGAACGATCTGATTACAGCAATTCGCAAAGACGACTTGCAGAGTTTTCGCGATCGTTATCGGGCAGCGGATGTGTTACTGGTCGATGACATTCAGTTCATTGAGGGCAAAGAATACACCCAGGAAGAATTCTTCCATACGTTCAATACGCTGCATGAAGCGGGTAAACAGGTGGTGCTGGCTTCCGACCGTCCCCCGAATCAGATTCCTCGTTTGCAAGAACGGCTTTGTTCTCGCTTCTCGATGGGGTTGATTGCAGATATTCAACCGCCGGATCTCGAAACCCGGATGGCAATCTTGCAGAAAAAAGCCGAATACGAGAATATGCGCTTGCCGCGTGAAGTGATCGAATATATTGCCTCAAGCTATACCTCGAATATTCGGGAGCTAGAAGGGGCATTAATTCGAGCCGTCGCGTATATCTCGATCTCTGGCTTGCCGATGACGGTGCAAAATATTGCCCCAGTGCTCAATCCTCCGGTTGAAAAGGTTGAAGCCTCGCCGGAAGTGGTGATTCAGGCAGTTTCCGAAGCGTTTGGGGTGTCGATCGATGACCTCAAAGGCAACTCACGCCGCCGGGAAATCAGCGTAGCGCGGCAAGTTGGTATGTATCTGATGCGGTATCACACCGAGCTAAGCTTGCCCAAAATCGGCGAGGTCTTTGGTGGCAAAGATCACACAACCGTCATGTATAGCTGCGAAAAGATCGGACAGCTTAAAGAGAAAGATTCCAGTATGGCGCAGACTTTACGCCAGCTTGGGGATCGAATTAATCTTGCGAGCCAAGGGCGAAAGTGATGGTATCGAATATAGCGATCGTCCTGTTCGAGAACTGTCCATTACCCATGACAGAATGAAAAAAAGCTTTTAGATTGTAATCACACAAGCCCCCTAATTATTTTTTTAAGATCGTGTCTGATATTCTGTCTCAGCTTCACCAGGGGCAACTGCTAATGGTGAATAGCCGTAGACGAAATGGATTAATTCTTTTTAAGCAATTTCACGCTGAGTTTGCAGGGCCGGGAGCAGCGGTCGGTAACCTGTTTGATCGAGATTGTAAGGCGGTGATCGAGGTCGGGGATTCGTCGCCACTCATTGATCCGAGAGCGCATGAAGAACGCCAGAAGGCGTATCTAATTCGCCGTCAGTGGATTCGCCTGACGCAGCAGATTACCGACAATCCGATGCCGTTTCAGCGGGCACAAATGATTTTGAATCAGTTTGAGAACTATTTTGGTGCGGAAATGGTGGCGCGGTTGCCGAGTGAGGCGTTTGCGCTGATGGTAGGTGTGTTGCCGCAAACGGTGGAAATTGTCAGATATTACCCGGACTATCCAGGACTGAAAGGACGGGGCTAAGTAGATTGGAGATGTTGAAATTAATCTTCAGAGATTAGGCTATCGCAGATCCGATTGTTAAAATTGGAACCTAATTTCTGAGCAAATCTCTGCAAATGCCAAATCAATCTGTTGTCGATCGGATTCGGGAATTCAATCGAGGACGCAATCTCGAATTGCTGAAGCTGAAATACAAAACGATGCAAAAAGATGCGTTTGGGTTTCTGCGAGGAACTTGTCATCTGTTTTATCAGGATTTGCCTGTGGAGGGCATGTTTCGATCGGCTCCGCCTGTTTGGATCTGTGGCGATTTGCATTTGCAGAATTTCGGCACGTTTAAAGGAGACGATCGTCTCGTTTATTTCGATGTGAATGATTTTGATGAGGCGCTGTTAGCCCCCTGTACGTGGGACATTACGCGACTTGTAACCAGTATTATTGTCGGTGCTCATACGCTGAATATTAGTGATGAAGATGCACTTGCGCTTTGTGACTACTTCCTTGAAATCTATACAAAAGAACTTTCAACCGGAAAAGATCGAACCGTACACAGCGAAATTTCAACGGGATTGGTGAAAGAGTTAATCGATAGTTTGAAAACGCGAAAACGCAAAGATTTTTTAGATGAGCGAACTGAAGTTAAAGGCAAACAGCGATCGCTCAAACTGATCGAAGGTAAAACTACACCTGTAACCGAAGCCGAACGTCAAAAAGTGACGGACGCGATCGCCGAATGTGCCGCGACCCAGCCGAACCCGGAATTTTATCAAGTTCTGGATGTGATGCACCGGATTGCGGGGACTGGGAGTTTGGGACTCGATCGCTATGTGATTCTAGTTGAGGGCAACGGTTCACCGAATCAGAATTATTTACTGGATCTCAAGGCTGCCCGATCGTCTTCGCTACAACCTTATACGCCTTATTCACAGCCTAACTGGAAAAACGAAGCCGATCGAATTACCGCCATCCAAGACCGATTTCAAGAATCTCCGCCCGCGTTGTTGACTTCCTTACTAATTGGGAATCGACCTTACGTTCTGCGAGAGCTTCAGCCGACTGCCGATCGAGTCAATCTTGAAAGCAAAGATGGCAAAACGAAGCAGCTTAAAAAAGTGATCAAAACAATGGCAGAAGTGACCGCTTGGGGACAAATGCGGAGCACCGGACGACAAAACTCTGCGATCGCAGATGATTTAATCGCGTTTTCTCAAACTGCTCAAGAATGGCATCCGA
The DNA here is from genome assembly GCA_014695195.1 of Cyanobacteria bacterium FACHB-DQ100. Classification (NCBI taxonomy): domain Bacteria; kingdom Bacillati; phylum Cyanobacteriota; species Cyanobacteria bacterium FACHB-DQ100. Next base: position 88,171 of record JACJNW010000023.1, read on the forward strand.
ATGTGATTGATTATGCACGATCGTATGCGGCACAAGTTGAACAGGATTATCAGGAGTTCAAAACCCAACCGGAAGAAGTGTAATCTTTACTGTCTCGCTTGTCGTTGCCGTGCTATCAATTCCTCGTACATTGCCTGAGTGCCAAACTGCCGCGCTAACTCGATCGCTCTCTGCATATCGGCGCGAGCGGCTTGAGCTTGTCCGGCCTGCTCGTAGGCGCGGGCGCGGTACTCATACGCCTTGACGTAGAACGGATTGAACCGAAGCGCAGTCGAGAAATCAGCGATCGCCGATCGATAGTCCTGCATCCCAAAGTACGCTACTCCACGATCAATATAAGGACGCTCTGATCCCGAAGGCATTAATTCAACTGCCTGGTTAAGCGTGGTCAAGGCTGCCCGAAAGTTGCGATCGTTAATCTGTCGATTTCCTTGCTCAATCAGCGCCCACACTTGAGCTTTTGAAGGTCGTCCGGCAGTCGCGACGGAAAGTTCAAGAATGCTCAATTCACTGTGATAGAGATGTCGGGCTGTTTGGTGAGCGAGTAGAGCCGCGCTTTTTTCGGTATCAACCTTTGCTTGGCGATCGTCACCCAATCGCGCTCTCACTAGCGCCAAACCCGAATAAGCGATCGCAGATTTCGGCTCGATTTGCAAAATTCGACGATAGCTTTCGAGCGCCTGTGAGAGTTCACCGCTTTGCAGTTGTGCGAATCCCCGTCCGCTGTACGCCTCTTTGAAATTGGGATCAAGCTGAATCGCACGATTAAACTCTGCGATCGCGGCTAGATAACTCCGGTTCTTGAGATGCCTTAATCCTTGCTCAAAAGCACGATGGCTTGGAGGAGTTTCTTCTGCAAGCGCCGGAGGTGTTACTTGGGCAAGACTTTCGGCTGGTGCGATGAGCAGTGGAGTCAAGAAGACCGCAAACGCGAAATGCGGTGCAAGCAACGATCGCCAAAATAGTTTCATAAAGGCATCTAGTCAGAAGCGGCGATCGCTCTGTAAATTTTCTACAGCATCGCCGTGTGCTTCTTATTAGTGCCCAGTCATACTGCGTCCGATCTCATTAAAGTCCGCATTGTCAATTGTACTTTCGTATAAAAATCGTCCGCCACTAATGACGAGGATACGATCGGACAGTTTTAGCAGTTCGTCTAAATCCTCGCTGACGAGCAGCACTGCAACACCGCGATTCCGCGCTTGAAGAATCTGGTTATGAATGTCTTCGACTGCCGCAAAATCTAGCCCAAAGCAGGGGTTTGCAGTAATCAAGAGCTTGACGTGATCCGACGAGAGTTCCCGCGCTAAAACCGTTCGCTGGACGTTACCGCCTGATAAATTTCGTACCGGAGTTTCTGGAGAAGGCGTTTTAATTTTGAACTGTTGAATCAGCCCTTGCGCCGCTTCCCGAATCGCCTTGAAGATCAGCAGTAAGCCTTTTGATTGAGGAGGACGATCGAACGTTCTCAGCGCTAAGTTTTCCGCCACGCTCATATGCGGCACACAGGCATTTTTTAGCGGCTCTTCGGGCAAGAGAAATACGCCATGCTGAAACATTTGCGATCGGCTTGCCTGATAGAGTTCCCCGTTGACGATGACTTCGCCCGATGTTGCGGCGCGCTGTCCCGCTAAGACCTCCACAAATTCGCGCTGTCCGTTGCCGGAGATGCCTGCAATGCCAACAATCTCGCCGCTACGAACATTGAGGTTAATTCCTGAAACCGCTTCGAGTCCATTGTCTTTATCTGCATGAAGATCGCGGACTTCGAGCACCGGAACCGGATTATCGTGCGGCACTTTCTCGACGGGTTGCGCCTCCCGCCGTTCGCCCATCATCATTTCAGTAATATCGGGAACGGCTAGAACGCTCATGCTGCCCGTGCCTGCAAGCTTGCCGCGCCGCAGAACGGTAATTTCATCGGTAAAGCCTGTGACTTCGCGCATTTTGTGGCTGATGAGCAGAACGCTCAGTTGTCCTGCGCTCACTTGTTCCCGCAGCAATCCGAGAATTTCGTCGGCTTCGTTCGGGGTGAGAACTGAAGTCGGTTCGTCCAGAATCAGAATTTTGCTTTTGAGATAAAGCAGCTTGAGAATTTCTAACTTTTGTTTTTCGCCTGCTGCTAGTTGTGAAACCGATGCGTCTAGGGGTAACTGAAACGGAGAAGTTTGCATAAATGCCGCCAGCTTTTCTGTTTCCGCTTTCCAGTTGATCACTAGATTGCCGCCTGATCGTGCAATCACCAAATTTTCTGCAACGGTCATCGCGGGAACAGAGGTAAAGTGCTGATACACCATGCCGATTCCGTATTTCTGGGCATCGCGGGGAGAAGCGATCGTGCAGTCTTGCCCATCTAGCTGAATACTGCCGCTTGTGGGGGTGTAAAAGCCCATGATGCACTTCACCAGCGTACTTTTCCCGGCTCCGTTTTCCCCCAAAAGCGCATGAAAGGTTCCGGGCTTGAGCGTCATCGAGACGTGATCCAACGCCGTGAAGCTTCCGAAGCGTTTGGTCATTTCCCGAACTTTGAGTAGTGGCGGGAAGTTTTGAGTGTCTGATATGGAGAGTTCAGTTGCGGTTGTCATAGATTTAGATGCGATCGCTTTGTCGGGTTGTACACGCCATTCCGTAATTCTGGCGGAATGGCTGTACGGATTCGAGAAACCAAAATTGTTTTAGAGAAACCAAGATCGTTTTGGAGAAACCAGGATTGTTTTGGAGAAATCGGTTTGGGAATCGAGAAACCAGAATTGTTTTAGAGAAAACAGAATTGTTTGAGAAAAATCAAGTCTGTTTTAGAGAAACGAAACTGAGAATCGAGAAATCAAACTGAGAATCGAGAAATTAAACTGAGAATCGAGAAATTAAACTGAGAATCGAGAAATTAAACTGAGAATTGAGAAATTGGATTAATTCAGCGTTCCCAATGCCCCCGGCGCACCCGAAATTGTGCGTTTTGGAGAACAAGTCAAAATCATAATCACCAGCGTCAGAACATACGGTGCTGCATTAAACAGATAGGTACCCCCGTCAATTCCGACTGCTTGTAGCGAAGGCCCGATCGCCTGTGCTCCACCAAACAGCATCGAAGCCCACAAACACTGAACCGGATTCCATCGGGCAAAAATCACCAGCGCTACCGCCATCAAACCCTGACCGCTCGAAATCCGCTCCGACCAGCTTCCGGGATAATACAGCGACAAATACGCTCCACCAATTCCCGCCAAAAATCCGCCTGCCATAATGCAGAGCATCCGCACCCTAGAAATCGAAATCCCCATCGCCAATGCTGCATCAGGATTATCGCCGACCGCTCGGATGAACAGCCCCCAGCGTGTAGCCTTGAAGAACCAGGACATTAACGGCGCGATCGCAATTCCCAAGACAAACAGTAAGTTAATCCTGAAAGTCTGCTGCATTTGCGAAATGCCTGTCCAATCTGCAAGCCCGATCGACGGTAATCCGGGTGCAGAAGGCTGAATAAACGGTTTACCCAAAAAGAACGCGAGTCCACTGCCGAAAATAATCATCGCGATGCCCACCGCAACATCATTCACTTTTGGCTGTTGAGATAACCAAGCATGAATGAATGCCAAGAGCATTCCAGCAATTCCCGCCGCCAGCACACCGAGCCAAGGAGAGATTGCACTCCCAACGGTGCCTTGAGTCAAATACGACACCGCATAAGCGCTCATCGCGCCCAGCAGCAAATTGCCTTCTAAACCGAGGTTAATCTTGCCGCTTTTCTCGGTCAAACATTCCCCTAAGCTGACAAACAAAAAGGGTGCGCTTCCTCGCAGCGTTCCCGCTACGATCGCTAAGGGCACTCCCCACCATCCGATCGCTTCTGTTGCCATGTGTTAACCTCCCTGAATTACTGATGTTGCGGGCATTTTTGGTTCTGGTTCTTTGAAAATTTTGAACCGTCCGTACAGCGATTCGCTATACAGCACCACAAGAAAAACTAAGCCTTGTAAGACAAAGACTGTTGCATCGGGCAAATCCAATCGTCGCTGCAAGATACTGCCGCTTGCGAGAATTCCACCAAATAGAATGGCAATGATACTGGCTGCGATCGGATTATTTCGGGCGACAAATGCTACCAGAATTCCCGAATATCCGTAGTTGGCGTTCAGAGATTCATTCGCGCGTCCATGCACGGCGGCGATCTCAACCATTCCTGCCAGTCCCGCACAAGACCCTGCTAAAAAGCAAATTGCCAGCGTTAACTGTCCGACGGGAAGCCCAGCAATTCGCGCTGCTTTGACGTTGCCACCTGCCGTCCGCGCCGCAAATCCAAACGTCGTGCGCTGAATCAGAAAATAAGCAATCACACAGGCAAAAATTCCATAAATTAATCCGTAGTGAACTCTAGGAAATAGCGGAATGGTGCCTAAGCGATCGAGATCCGGAATCGCGTAGCTAGAGGGTTTATTCAACGAACTCGGATCGCGCATCGGGCCTCCAACCAGATGATTCAACAGCGCGATCGCAATATAGTTCATCAACAAACTGCTGATGGTTTCATTGACGGCGCGGTAATGTCGCAATGCTCCGACTGCTCCGATCCACAGTCCGCCCCCGATCATGCCCGCAATCGCCATCGAGACTTGCGTAACGACCGCAGGCGCTTGATTCAGGCTGGAGAGTCCGACGATCGTCGCTGCAATTCCGCCGATGACTAACGCCCCTTCATTGCCGATGATCACCAATCCCAAACGAGCGGGCAAGGCTGTACAGAGCGAAGTCAGCATCAATGGAGCCGCTCGAAGCAGAGAGTTCTGAAACGACGACCAGTTCCCAAAGGCAGCTTGATAAATTGCAGAATAAACCTCAAAGGGATTTGCACCCGCAGCAAAGCAAAATATTCCAAACAAAACCAGTGCGAAGAGTAGAGCCGCGATCGGGATACAGATCGCCTCCAAGGTTTTGCGCCAATTTCCGACAGTGAGCATCTCAACAACCTATCGCTGAATTCCCCATATTTTTACTCGTTTACTGCGCCAAAATTGTACTCCTGCTCACGAATACAAAATTAGTTACTTATAGACAAAGTTAGTTACTCACATCGTTGGATTGCACGTTCAAAATTGCGCGTTAGCCTGAGCAGTAACAATCTCTGACTTTACGTTATGAATCTTTTAACTCAAGTTCTGCATATTATTGGCTCAGGTGCAAGCGCTTACATTCTGTCGAGCAGCATTCGCGACTCTAAAACTCGTCCGAATCTCATCGCTGGTTTTCAGATGGCAGAATCGGGTTCAGTGCCGTTTTTACAAGCACTCCGCGATCGTGCCGCCACAGAAGGAGAAACTTGGCTAGCTGAACGGCTCGATCGCCACGCCAGCGATGAAAAGCGGCATGGTCAAATCTTTGCTCAGGGGCTGAAACAACTGAATCGCCGCGTGATGGACTTTAGCAAGATGCGAGAGCGAGAGCTGGACGAACTCGGCGAAAAACGGAGTCCGTTTTTTGACGCTTATTTCAAGGGCTATTCTCAAGAGCAATTAAAACCTCAGAATATAGAGTGGAGTACGTTTCTTGCCAGCACTTACATTCTCGAACTCGATGCCAGCAAGGACTTTTTACGACTTGCAGATGCACTTCCCAATGATGCGGTCAGCGCAAATTTGAAAAAAGGAATCATCAGCGTTGCTCAGGATGAAACCGGACATGCAGCCTATCTTCGCGAAGCAATGGAGCGACGATATGGAGCGCGTGAAACTCAAAAGCTGATTGATGAATGGCGCACTCGTAAAGTGGATGCCATGCTTGCGGCGATGCAAAGCTTCATCAACAAGGGCGGAAAGATGGCGCAAATGGTGGAAGAAGGTGCGCCTGTCGATATGACTGAGACACAAGCAGAGCCAGTTGCGGCATAGTCGCTTCTTAAGTGGGAACAATCGAAGTGGGCAATTTCTTAATTCAGATGAAGCGAACTATCCACGATCGCCGATCGTGCGCCATCATAGAAATCGCTCTTCTCGATTGTTCCTGCGGATATGATTGCAAAACTCTCTCGGTTTTTGAAACATTGCGTCATCTTACTGGTTGTCTGTCTGGTGACGACTGGATGTGTCAACTATGATGTCGGGATTCAGTTTAATAGCCCAAACCGGGGCGCAATCGTACAGCGAATCCAACTCGACGATCGCTTAAGCACGTTTACGAGCGGAACAGCGCAAACTTGGTTAGCCAACCTTGATCAGCGAGTCAAACGACTGCAAGGAAAAACGCTCAAACTTTCAAACCAAGAAGTTTTGGCAACCATTCCATTTAGCAATGGGCAGGATTTAGAGAAGAAATTTAATCAGTATTTTAGTGCTGAGCTGGCTGCGAAAATCCGTAACAAAAAGCCTTTAGATTTGCCGAAGATTGATTCTAAATTAGTGGTAAAACAAGGCAATTTTATTCTATTTGAGCGGACGCGATTAATTTACGATGTGGATTTACGATCGCTCGGTATCCCTGCTCCTGATGGTAGTGCTTTAGTCAATCCAAATTCACTCTTAGATTTGCAATTTAGTTTAGATGCACCCTGGGGTGCGAAGAGCATCACAAAAGGGGCTGTCCGTCGCGAGGGTAAGCAGTTAATTTGGACGCTTCAGCCCGGACAACAAAATCATATTGAAGCTGCATTCTGGATGTTAAACCCATTAGGAATTGGAACCGTAATGGTTGCTGCGATCGTTGCTGTTGGAATCTACTTTAAAAATCAGCAATTACCGCCTGCGGCAAAGCCAGCGAGTTAAGACACTATGGCGCGTCGTCAACCTGATTTACAACGATGGTTAGTGATTGGATTGATTGGCCCGATCGCTGCTCTGAATATTTGGTTGTTAAGCCAGCTTTTCACTTATTTTGATCATTTAATTGCGGTGTTGACGATCGCAGCAATTCTGTCATTTCTGCTAGATTATCCAGTCCGCGCTTTCCAAAAAGTAAGAATTAAACGCCAAGGTGCGATCGTCATCGTTATTTTGATTACGATCGCACTTCTGGCAATCCTAACGCTGACTCTGATGCCGATTCTATTGGCTCAAACCTCGCAATTACTCGAAAAAATCCCCGGTTGGTTAGAATCGAGTCGATTGAATTTGGATGCTTGGGATAGTTGGGCAAAAGCGCGAAATTATCCGATCGATCTCAAAGGTTTTGGCAGTCGATTAAGCACTCAGATCGAGAACCAAATTCAAAACTTTGCGCCGCAAGCATTAGGTCTTGCGTTGGGAACAGTGACCGGATTAGTAGACACAATCTTAGTCATTGTTTTGGCATTTTATATGCTGCTATATGGAGAAAAACTTTGGCAGGGATTGCTTAATTTAATTCCGCCTAAGCTTGCTGTGCCTTTTGGTGAATCACTGCGGAAGAATTTTCATAACTTTTTCTTGAGCCAAATTCTTCTAGCGCTATTTATGGCATTAGCAGTCATTCCCGTATTTACTGCTTTAAAGGTTCCATTTACTTTAGTTTTTGCCTTAATCATCGGTGTTGCTGAAATTATTCCATTCATTGGTGCGGCGCTTGGAATCGGAGTGGTAACGCTGTTGGTCGCGTTTCAGAGTGGCTGGCTAGCGTTGCAGGTGGCGTTTGCGGCTATCGTTCTTCAGCAAATTCGCGACAACCTGCTTGCTCCGAAAATTATGGGAGACTTTACCGGGCTGAATCCGCTTTGGATTTTTATCGCGTTGTTAATCGGGCTGCAAGTGGCGGGCGTGTTAGGAATTATTGTTGCGGTTCCCGTTGCCGGCACGATTAAGGGCACGATCGATGCGATTCGGCTTGCGGACTCTACGATCATTGTTGAACCTGAAACCAAACTGCCACCGCTTGATTAGATTTTCTTTTGATCAGTTTGGAGCGAAGCTTGCTAGACTAGCGGCGTGATTTGGAGCATCAGTGATGAGACAGATTAACTTTTTAATCATTTTCGTGATTTGTTTGGCTCTGGTTTTTTTCGGAATTGAGAACACTGAACCTACGACGATTCATGTCGTCAAAGATATTCAAGTTCAAGCGCCTTTGTCGATCGAGCTAATTTTAGCGGGTGGAATCGGTGCGGTTTTAGCGTGGGTCTTTAGTGTTTGGTCGCAAGTTCAGCGAATGGTTGAAATTCGTAAAGAAGTGACGGTGCGCGAAAACCGCATTCATGCCCTTGAAGACGACCTTGAGCGCTACAAAGCAGAACTCGAAGAGCAACAACGACTCTTACCCGCCGCCCAAACGGTGCAGGATGCAGAAGCTCGCGAGATTTACGCTCAGTAGGACGCGAGAATGTCGCTCTTATTAATGCCCCTCGCCTTTCTGAATCTAGACGAGTTAACGAGTCGAGATTGGAGTTTTTGTGTACCATTGACCCTATTAGCCTTTATTGTGCTGGCTGCTGTTTATTTCGCACGGGTCAAGATTCGCTAATTCTCCCAATCTATGCCAGTTTCTCTCGCTCAAGACGCGATCGCGCTTTTAATTGATTTAGCTGAACGCGGTGAAATTGATCCGTGGGATGTGAAGGTGATCGATGTGATCGATCGCTTTCTCAGTGAGCTTGCCCCGGCGACCGGACGAGAACTCTACGAAGCGAATCTCACCCAGTCGGGGCAAGCATTTCTCTATGCGTCGATGCTGCTCTTGCTCAAAGCCAACACTTTAGCGCAAGTAGACACCACGCCAGAGATTCCAGAGTTTCCCGAAGGTGACGAATTTCTCGATTCTTTAGAGTTGGGTCAAACGGCTTTGCCGCTCAATTTGGAGCGCCAGTTACGCCGCAGAGCCGTCGCCCAACCTCCTCAACGGCGGCGCGTCACCCTCAAAGAACTCATCGAACAACTGCAAATTATTGCCACTGCGCTGGAAGAAAAAGAGCCGCGCCATCGAGCGAAGCGCACCAAGATTCCGAGATCAGAAGCCGTCAAAGCGATCGCCGCACTCGCCCACGAAGAGAATTTGTCAGAAATGGCGGTAGCGATCGAGGGCTTTTTTGCCGATTACTGGTCGGAAGTTGCTAAAGGGCAAGACTGGATTGATTTTGAACTGGTTTTAGAATTCTGGGTGGCACTGCAAGAGCGCAACAATAAGATCGATCCACATCATTCGGAGAATCATGAGCGCGTGGGTGTCTTTTGGGCGTTATTGCTGCTTTCCGCCCAATCAAAAGTGGAATTATCGCAGGATGAGTTCTATCAAGAATTGCGAGTGAAATCGCTGGTCGGCTTACCAATGGAGCTTGCAGAAAGCGTCTTACTGGATTAGCAAGGAGGATAAGCGATGTCTGCACTAATCATCAATCTGCGTCCGACGATCGATCTCACCGACGATGAATTCTACGAATTCTGTCAGCAAAATCCAGATCTTAAGCTTGAGCGCACTGCGAACGGAGCATTAATTATCATGCCACCGACAGGAGGAGAATCAGGATACCGTAATGCAGACCTGATAACAGATGTCAGCATTTGGAATCGACAAACAGAATTGGGAGTTGTTTTTGATTCTTCAACGGTCTTCAAACTGCCGAATGGAGCTAATCGATCGCCCGATGTGACGTGGATTGAGTACGATCGCTGGAGTAGGTTAACGCCCGAACAACAAAAGAAATTTCCGCCGATCGCGCCTGACTTTTTGATCGAATTGAGATCCGAAACTGATGCTTTGAGCGATCTTCAGGAGAAAATGCAGGAATACATGGACAATGGAGTGCGGCTCGGTTGGCTGATTGATCCACAAACAAAACAAGTTCAAATCTACCGCCAAGGTCAACCCGTCGAAATCTTACAAAACCCATTCACGCACTCTGGTGAAACGGTCTTACCCGGACTTGTTCTCGATCTCAGCCGCATTTTTCGCTGAATCAGATCTGCAAAGCTTTAGGTGATCGACAAAAAGGAGCAATTTTTTCTCACAGCCGAGCTTCTGAGAGTCGCGATCGAGTCTTTGAGCCTCGTCCATAAAGTTCTGAGAGTCGGCAATGAGCTTTTAAGAGTCGCGGATGAGGTTTTGAGAGTCGTGATCGAGTCTTTGAGCCTCGTGCATGAGGTTCTGAGAGTCGGCAATGAGGTTCTAAGACTCGTCAATTAGTTTCTGATACCGAATTAAACATAGAATGCGACAGATCATACTCAAAGTCCCCCAGAATGGGGGATTTAGGGGGCGAGAATCTGTCGCATCCACAAATCAATCTGGTATGAGAGTCAGCAATGAGTCTGTGAGACTTGTAAATGAGTCTTTGAGATTCAGGGTTGAGTGTTCTGCTCGGCTGGCTAATCGATCCAATTACTCACCAAATCAAGATCGATCGTCAAGAGCAACCCGTAGAAACATTGCAAAGTCCCGACATTCTCCCAGGTGAAACCGTTCTACCAGAATTTGTTCTCGATCTCAGCCGCATTTTTCGCTGAATCACTTAGGATGAAAACCGCTCTAACCAGCGCCGAATTCTAACTTTACCCGCAACATAAAATGGCAGTTGATAGTGTTCTGCCAACAGCCAAGAGACAAATCCGAAATGACAAGCAAACGTTAATGTGATCCAAAACCTCGGAAACCAAGCACCAGAACTTCCATCAAGCGGTACAAAAACTTGTGACGGCAACCAAATCAGACTCGGTGGCAGCACCACTAATGCCAGTCCCACCAGCCAAATCACGATCGACAAATCCACATCAGTTTGATTCGCCGCCTGCCATTTGCGCCCATTCCACCGCCACGTCATCGGCTGCGAACTATCCTCCACATGAACCGTCTGCTCGTTCAAGTTCGCCGTGAAAATATGACGACAAAAATTACAGGCAAACGCATCCATCAGCGTTAATCCTTCCACCTGTCCATGACGACAAATCGGGCAGGGGTAAGCTTCTTGATAATTCAATGTCCGTCGATCGAGCGACACAGTTGGAACCGACTTCGGATGCTGCATGATTCGCCCTAACAAATTTGATTTGAACTAACGCCTCTCTTAGTCTATCGATTTTCTCAAAACCAATGCTGATTCCCCAGCATCCCTTCAACTTCAAATCATTGCCGCCTCAGATCTCATTTGCGAATTGAGCATTTCCACCTAGAATGGAATTAGAGATGAGTACATATACACAGCGTAGGATATCTTTATGTCAGACGGTGAATCTCAAGCACAAGCGCCGCTCTCGGAACGCGAGTTGCAGGTTATTGAATTAGTAGCCGCTGGCTTAACCAACCAAGACATCGCGGAAAAACTAGAAATCAGCAAGCGAACGGTTGATAACCATATCAGCAATATCCTGACCAAAACTGAAACCGAAAACCGCGTCGCCCTCGTTAGATGGGCGCTCCAATGGGGCAAAGTTTGCCTTGATGAAGTGAATTGCTGTACCCTGCCTCCTTACAATGCGAATGGAAACGGAAAATCGCTGTGAGTTATTCAGTTCAAAATCCAACCCTACCGCTGGCAGTCTACCGCGAAGTTGCAGCCCACCTCACTCAAGTCGATGGCGTTCAAACTCGCCTCACTCCCCAGGCTTCCCAGCAATTTGAATACACGCTGAGCCAAATTGGTAGCCTGGAAATCGAATTTTCTGATCCCAATAACTCGCAAGTGCGAAACCAAGTGGAGAAAATTTTGGCGCATTACAGCGATCGCTATGGCGCATGGACGATCCTTTCTGACAGCCAAACCCGATAAAGTGAAAACATCGGGTTAGATGGAAAATCTGTGGATTCTAGCTGGACTCATTCTCTATTTGGGCAAATTGCGATCGTCCTTGCCTGGCTTTCGCTAGTCGGCGTGTGTGCCGAAATTGCCAATCGATCGACCAACAGTAACGAACTGGTTCGCAAGGTGATTCACATCGGCACAGGTAACGTCATTCTGATTGCCTGGTGGCTGAATACTCCGCTCTGGCTGGGTGTGGGAGCCTCAATCGTCTTTAGCGCGATCACACTGCTCTCCTATTACGTCCCAATCCTGCCTAATATCAACAGCATTGGGCGAAAAAGCTTTGGAACGTTCTTCTATGCCGTCAGTATTGGCGTTTTAGTCGCATGGTTCTGGACGATCGCTCAGCCACAATTTGCCGCGATCGGAATTCTTGTAATGACCTGGGGAGACGGATTCGCCGCATTGATCGGACAGCGCTTCGGCAAGCATTCCTATCACCTTTGGGATATGAAAAAAAGCTGGGAAGGATCTGGCGCAATGGCAATCATTAGCGCGTCCGTTTGTGCCTTAATTTTGCTAGGAACGATCGGTAATCTCTGGCAAATCTGGCTGATTGCGCTAATCGTAGGATTGAGTGCAGCCGCATTAGAAGCATTCTCGAAATTTGGCATTGATAACTTAACGGTGCCGATTTCGAGTGCAGCGATCGCGTTTTTCCTGACTCAGAACCTGCTCGGTTGAAACTCTATCTATTGGCAGAACTTTTCTCGTCCCTTGCCTGATCTGTGGTTGAATTTAGGCGAGGAAACAAATTGAAATTGAACGCAGTCGCTGTTTCAAGACCTGTAACCATCCGCCCATTCTCAAGGGTGTTCCTTAAGCTGAATTTATGACCTCGATTGTGCAGCCCTCCGCCTCTCCCTCCAACTGGGAAAACCATCACCTTTCCGCCCAGCCCAATCCCGACCAGTTAGACAACATCAAAGCTCAACTGGATCTGATTTTGCTGGCGATCGAAGCGATCGCCAATCTCTCCTCAGAAGCCATGCTGCAAGCGGCAACTGAATTGAATCTCGAATCGATGATTAGCGATCGTGTCTCACTCTGGCGGCTGAGGCAATCGAGTCCCTTGCGGAAAGGACAAGGCGGACGCAAAAAACTGGATGTCGATGAAGCAAGGGCACTCACGCTGATTATCTGTCACCTCGCAAAACAGCAAAATGAACTGATTCGTCGTGCTGTGGCTCTGCTCGAACAACTCACCGAGCAAAATCGCGAACCCCATCAAGCGGCGCTCTTAGGCAACTACCTGGACACCTTCCAAAACACCTACCAAGAGCGCATGGAACAGGGCGATACCGTTTCCACGGAGATCCTCACCCAGCTTGCTCTAAAATTGCTGATCGATTTGCTCTTTTATGGCAGTCCGCAGGGCGTTCGACGGCTTTGGCTAACCTTGCTCGATCGCTCACTGCCCGCCTCTCCGAACTGACGTGCTTAACTGTTGAACCCATGCCCTCACCTAACTCTGTGATTCGCCGTTACACTCCACCCACCTGCACTTTAGAAATTGCCGCGAAAGACTCACCGCTTTCCCGCTGGATGGGACAATCGGTGCTAAAAAATCTTCGCTTTAAACTCAGCTTTGACGATCCACGAGTCAGCGAGGATCAATGGGCTACCGTTCGAGGCGATCGTGTCCAACTCGAAGCCCTCAGCGATGCCGTCAGCCACTACGTTCAAAACTTCCTCAGTCAGTCCAGTCGTTTCAGGCAGTATTCCACAACGACTGTTGCAGAACCCGCTCCCGATTTAATCGCTCAGTCCCAGCAAAATTCTGCGGGAATCTATCTGCAACCCAAGGGTTTAATCTCCCACCAGCTTTATCTCGGCACCCTCGCTAACGATGCTTCGGGCGCAATGCTGCAACTGAGCGCAGTGCAACTCGCAGATCTCGCAGCGGCTCTCGACGAATATTCTGCAGATGTCACAGCTTTACCAACTTTAGAAAAACCTCGTTGGCTCAACGCCACACCCGCCTGGGGCACGATCGCAGCCGGATTAATTGTTGCAATCGGTATTACCGCCTCGATCGCGCGCGTCTTCGAGTCATCTGCCCCAACTCAAATCGCCACCAGTCAAGGAGCCAGCAGCAACGATCAGCGGCTTCCGGTTCAACCTTTGCCGAGTCCGACCGCACCCAACACGATCGCAACCCTGCCAACTGCTCCACCTCCGCTCACTTCCCTGCCTCCCGGTACAGCCGTGCCGACTCCTGGTACCGCTCCGACAACGCCAACCCAGCCTGCTCAAGCTCCAAGGCTTAAAGTCTCTCAAGAACCCGTGGTGACTGCTCCCCCCCCTCAGCTTGAGATTCCCGTGCGAGATGTGCCAGTTGCGGCGATTCCCGACCAGACTAAAGCACCCGCGACTCCGCCAAATGCAGCGGCTCGATCGGCGAATTCCGACACGGCTCCCGTTCCGCCAGCTACCGGAGATGTCCAGATTGCCGGTCGCAGCGCTTCTTCACCTGCTGCTGCTAGTCTTCAAGCTCCCCCCTCTCTTGCAGCAGGAACAGCCATTCCACAAGTTGCCGAAGTGAAAACATTCTTCCAGAAGAACTGGAACCCCCCCCAAGGCATGACCGAGGATGTCGAATATCGCCTCACTATTAAGCCTGATGGCACGATCGATAGAATTGAGCCGTTGGGTGAAGCTGCGGGTCGCTTTCTTGACTCTGCATTTCCGGTTACTGGTCAGGCGTTCGTCTCGCCGATTAAAGGAGGTGGCTCGCCTACAATCCGGTTACGCCTCACTCCAAAAGGTGTCGTTCAAACTTTCCTGGAAGCACAGTAGAAAAAGGGCGATCGTACTGCACGATCGCCCTCACCGCGCTAGGTTAATGCCTTAATAAATCTCGAATGCTAGAGCAAAGGATTGCTTGCGCTTTGAGGTGACTTCAACCGTGTATTCTCCATCCATCGGCAATCGCCCCTGCCAGTGGTGTGCCTCTGCTGAACGGCTCTCAACTCGCTGTCCTGTCGGAGCCAGCACAGCCACAGAAACATCGCCCTTGAGTGAACGAACTGTCATAATCTGACGACCAGATGCCTTGAGCAAGTATCGTTGTCCTTGTTTTGGTTGAACTTCCCCGGTGACAGTGGTTTGATTCTGACCCCTAGGAAACTGGATATGCTGAATCTTGGAGTCTACAAACTGAGAAGCGGGTGGAATTGCCACATCTATCGAATATGCTCCGGTTCCAGTCACTTCGATCGTATATTGACCCGTTTTTGGCAGCTGACCCATCCAACTGCGGGTCTGGTTCGATGATTTATTGATCGGCTGTGCGTTTTGCTGAAGCAAGTTCATAAGGACACCCGTTCCCTCGATCGTCACCGCCATAAACTGTCCTTGAGACGCTTCGAGGGTATAAGACTCAGAATTTCGCTCGTCTAAATTTCCCACTACTACTGCCGAAATGGCACCCGGCGCAAACTGAATCTGCTGGGGCTGACCATTACTGGTGATTCCAGATTTGTTGCGAAATGGCGCATCGGTTTTAATCTGCTGGGTGCTGGGGAGTGGCTCAGTGACTCTAAATAAATGCAGCCCGATTCCGCCTGAGATGATCAAGCTAGAGGCGATCGCGCTCGGCACCGCCCAGCGGTTCATCCTTGCCAATCTTCTGTTTGGATGCTTAGCGGTTCCAGGCTTCGGCTTGTCTGCTATTCCACGACCTAACTGAGTTGCCATCAGCAGAGAAGTTTTTCTGGTCGTAGTAGATTGCTTCTGACTCAGATCCCGCGCTGCGGGTGCGATTTCTCGATCGATTGATTGAGAAGGTTCCAGGTTTGGATTGAGCAGCGTTGTTTTCACTGCGGCTTGGCTCAACGGCTGCACGTCTGCTAAGGCTGCTTGAGCAGATTGATAGCGATCATTTGGATGTAGCGCCAGCATTTTCTGAAGTGCGTTGGCGAGTGGATCACTCAGCTGCGTGTAGGGCTGCCATCGCCAGGTTAAAGTTTGGCTATCGAGCAGCGCTTGTGGCTCTCGTCCAGTTAACAGTACCAAGCAAGTTGCACCTAGCGCATACAAATCGCTATGCGGAAAGACATTTCCGGTTTGCAGCTGCTCCGGTGGAGCATAGCCAATCTTACCCACGCGAGTCATCGTCGAAATGATCGGCCAATGGCTTGCTGCTTCCTTTACGGCTCCAAAATCAATCAAGACAGGCAGCCCTTGAGGGGGGATAGCCTCGGCTGGAATTACGCGCTCCGGCAGTTTCAGAATGATATTTTCCGGCGAAATATCTCGGTGGATGATGCCGCGATCGTGTAAATAAGCCAGAACAGGCAATAAATGACTCAATAAGTAAAGAATCTCAGCCTCAGAGAACGTCTGTTGTTGCGATCGACGCGCTTGTAGCAGGCTGCGGTAAGTTTGCCCCTGGATGTAAGACTGTACAAGGAAGAGCCGTTGGTCGCTCTCAAACGCTGCCCAAAACTGTGGAATCTGCGGATGCTGAATTTGATAAAGGGTACTCGCTTCCCGTTGAAACAGCGCTTTTGCTTTCTCTACCAGGGTGTCATCCCGATACGGAACCGTGAACTCTTTGATGACGCACAATTCATTGAAGCGTTCCTGATCGGCCGCGAGATAAGTCCGCCCAAATCCTCCTTGACCGAGAACTTGTTTGATCAAATACCGCTGCCGTAACAGGGTTCCTGGCGTGATAGAGGGCACCATGTTGGTTACAGAGTTCTAGAAACAGGACAAAACGTGACTCGTTGTAACAATATTTACACATAGTTCATGAATTCCCCCGTAGGGCAAGACCCCTCACTTGCTATTTTTGAAATCCGGCGATACTCCTGATTCAATTCGGTCAGGCTGAGCAGCATCTGGGGATCAGCCTATTGATAGAAGTCTGCGAGAATTAAACAAATGCATACTTCTGTAAAGCGTCCCGCGAGCTTACCTCGCAATTCTGTTGGATCAAGAGGTTATTGCGCCCTCGCTTCAGTCTTCGTCAAGCTGGAAGGGGATGCAGACTTTCGCTTTTCTCTTCTGCTTCTTCGTGAAGAAGCATTGAGAGCAATCCGGCATTTATAACCTGTACAGAGTTGCGATGTCTTGACTCTAATTTGAAGTTAAGCGAAACTGACAATTAATTAGAAGCTACTTCTATTAACTGCAAAGTTCTGTAACGTTTTAAAGCGAAATAGCTAAGCTCTTAAAAACAGGTAAATTTCGATAAATCCCATTGAAATTTATCTCTGAAGTGAGGTCGCTGTTTTGCTGGATATTTCTTACCTTGGGCAAGCCACATGGAAACCTTAGAGTTCATTATTTATCCAGATGGTCGAGTGCAAGAAAAAGTGACCGGAATCGTGGGAACCTCCTGCGAGGAAGTCACAACTGCGATCGAAGCGCAATTGGGTCGAGTGATGGCTCAAGAGCGCACCTCTGAATACTTTGCCCAGACGGTCAAACCCTCCGAAACCATTAAGACCCAAGCAACCTACAGCGATTGGTAAGTTTGTTTAAACCCCTTGCAATTTGAATCATAACCACTGCCATGTCACACTTTAGCCAAATTAAAACACAAATCCGCAATCTGACTTCTTTGCAGTCCGCCCTGTCTGATCTGGGCATGGACTGGAAATCTGGCCCCCGTGATGTCCGAGGTTATCGCGGTCAGACTCAAGCTGCGGAAGTCGTCATCGAGCAGGATAACGGCTACGATGTCGGATTTGCCTGGAACGGTCACGAGTATGAATTGGTTGCCGACCTGCAATTCTGGAAGCTCGATCATTCAGTTGATCGTTTCTTAAGCAAGGTGACGCAGCGTTACGCGTATCACACGATCGTCAACGAAAGCGCTCAAAAGGGCTTCCAGTTGTCTGAGCAGCAAAAGAATGAAGATGGTTCGATTCGTCTCGTCCTACAACGCTGGAGTGCGTAATGCCTGACTCCTTTCAACTGCCTCAAGAGGAGCATTTCTCTTCTGACCTTGCTCCTGAACGTTCAGGTCTAGAGCCTGAGCTGGGTGGATTCCTGCGGGAAGCAGAGGGACGATCGGGCCTGGAGCCTGAGTTGGGGGGAGTTTTTCGACAGCGCGGAGTTTACGTTGACGAGATTACTTGCATTGGCTGTAAGCACTGCGCTCACGTTGCACGAAACACGTTCTACATCGAGCCAGATTATGGTCGATCGCGGGTCATTCGACAAGATGGCGATTCTGAAGAATTGATTCAAGAAGCGATCGACACCTGTCCGGTTGATTGTATTCACTGGGTCAACTATGCCGAGTTGAAGCGGCTAGAAGAAGAGCGCAAGTATCAGGTGATTCCGGTTGCCGGATTTCCGGTTGATCACGCGATGATCGCTGTGAATCATCGCAAGCAGAAGTCGAAGCGCAAGCCAAATTAGATCGAGCAACTGGAAAGCTCCAAGTGGTTTATCACTTGGAGCTTTTATGCTTCAGCTTGGTTAGAGAGTGTTGTTTCCAGCGCTTCAGCAGAGTTCTCAGGGGCTGGTTGAACTGCAAACGGTAAGTGTGCTCCAGTTAGACCCCGCTTAATCCGCTCAGCAGTTTGCTCGAATACAACGAAAAGCGGATAAATTTTCTCTGCGCCATCGTTGAGAAAGTGCTGATATCGCGGTGGCATTACCCATTCGTATTCTCTGCCCAAGGCTAGCTGTGTGCGTCGCCATCGGCCGAGTAGATCTGAGAAGTCTTCATCAGGCCGGTGGATAAACACGAAAATTTCTTTACCCGTTTTAATCTTCCACTCTGGATCACACATGAGAATTGCCAACTCACAGGGTAGGAGCTGGGATTCGGCGGCTGTGATGTTGGTCGCATCGATCGCGCGAACGGTCTGACGGATTCGCACGATCGGCAATGGAATTGTAATGACGCTCTCTTCGGCACGACGCATACTAGGAATCATTTCAAGATAGCTACGATGGCACTTTAAAAGCTCGATCGCTTCGAGCGAATGGCTATAGGTAGCAAGTAGTTCCTCGTACTGGGCTTTTTGAACGGAAATTTCCATAGCATTCAATCCAGAGAACAAAGGTCAGATGCTAGCAGTCTCAGCGCCAACCACCTGACCCAAATCACCATGAAGAGCGCGATCGTGGTCTAACCCAGCTTGTCGAAAATCGCGAACATTGGTAGGTACATCGCAACTAGAATACTTCCAACCATGCCGCCAAGAAATAGAATCATAATTGGTTCCATAATGCTCGTCAGGGCTTTGACGGCTTGTTCTACTTCATCCTCATAAAAATCAGCCACTTTCATCAGCATCTTGTCAATTTCTCCAGTTTCTTCTCCAATGCTGATCATCTGAATTGCCATTGCTGGAAAGACTTGCTCTTTTTGGAGCGCGATGCTGATCATGCCGCCTGTTTGAATTTCTTTGCGGGCTTCGTCGATCGCATTTGCCACAATCTGATTGCCTGATGTGTCTCGCACAATCTCTAAACAAGTGAGGATCGGAACCCCGGAGCGTGTTAAGGCACCAAAGGTGCGGCAGAATCTTGCGGTTGCCGTTTTTTGGATCAAATCTCCAAACAATGGCATTTTCAGAAAGAAGCGATCCATCGTCTCTCGTCCAACCCGCGTTTTGTAGTATTGCTTATAGGCAAAAACGATGAGCGGAATAATGATTAAGAGACTAAAGGCGGCAGGACTCGTCAGAAATGCACTGATGTCCAGCATTAACTGCGTGAAGGCGGGCAAGTCGCCTCCAAGCTGCTTGAAAATACCTGCAAAAATTGGGATGAGAAAGATCGTCATTCCTAGAAAGATCGCTGTTGCGAGAAAGCCAACGACAACCGGATAACTCATCGCGGATTTAATTTGGTTCTGCAATCGAGCGACATCTTCGAGCAGCTTGGCAAGACGGTTAAGCACTTCATCTAGCACCCCACCTGTTTCTCCGGCTTGCACCATACTGACGTACAAGCCATCAAAGCATTGAGGATGTTTCCGCATCGCGTCGGATAAGTTCACCCCCTGCTGAACATCGCTGCTAATCTCCATTAGTGCTTTTTTTAGCTTGGGATTTGTGCATTGATCCGCTAGTACGCCTAGCCCCCGAACCAGGGCAACCCCTGCATTAACGAGGGCAGCAAATTGGCGGGAGAAAACCGCTCGATCTTTGACCGAAACAGAGACCAGTGAAGTTTGGAAATTTTCAAAACTTTTATTGATGTCAAAGCTCTCATTTTGCTTTAGTTCTTGCACAAACAGTCCTTGTTCGCGCAGTGCCGATCGTGCTTCGCTGAGAGAATCAGCAACGATTTTTTCTTTTTTGGCGTTTCCTTTGGCATCTCGGACGCGGGCAACGTAGATTGGCATAGGATTTCAGTAGGAGTGGTGGGAACGAAGTGCGAAAGTGGGACTAGCGCTTGACTGCGGCTCCGGCGGCAGCGCCGTTTGGTGTTCCGCCGATGAGGCGTTGAAGTTCGTCTGGGCGGGAGGTTTTAGAGGCAGCGGCTTCAAAGGTGATCAGTCCTGCTTTGTATTGATCAGCAAGGACTTTTTCCAGGGTCTGCATTCCCAGCTTTCCGCCCGTTTGAATCGCAGAGTAGATTTGCGCGGTTTTACCCTCGCGAATCAGGTTTGCGATCGCAGGAGTTACGATCATGATTTCTTGCGCCATCACTCGTCCGTATTCACCGGGTTTTGGATTTTTCTTGGGAACCAGCGTTTGACTGAAGACAGCAACCAGCGAGTTGGAAAGCTGGACTCGGACTTGAGTTTGACGCTCGGAGGGGAAGACATCGATCATCCGGTCAACAGTTTGAGCTGCAGAACTGGTATGCAGCGTTCCAAACACTAAATGACCTGTTTCAGCCGCAGAAATCGCCAGCGAAATGGTTTCTAAGTCCCGCATTTCACCCACCAGAATGATGTCTGGATCTTCACGCAGCGCGGCTTTGAGGGCATTGGCAAAGCTCTTCGTGTCTTCACCGAGTTGACGCTGGTGAACCAAACTTTTAATCGGCTCGTACACGAATTCGATCGGGTCTTCGATCGTGAGGATGTGTTCAGCGCGGGTGCGATTGATCAAATCAATCATCGCTGCCAGTGTGGTTGTTTTTCCTGATCCAGTCGGGCCTGTCACCAGAATCAATCCTCTTGGCTTTTCGGACATTTCCCGCACGACATCTGGCAGATTCAGCTTCTCAAAGTTCGGAATTTTGGAACTGAGTGCTCGTAAACAAGCGGCATAGGTTCCGCGGTCTTTATAAACATTGACCCGGAATCGTGCCAGTCCACGAACGCCATAAGAGCAGTCAAGCTCCCAGTTTTGCTCTAAGTTCTTACGCTGTGTGTTGTTCAGCATACTGAAGATCAGCCGTTGACACTCTTCGGCGTTGAGAACCTGATCGCTGATCGGCTGAAGATGACCACTGATGCGGAAATAGGGCGGCAGTCCAGCCGTCAGGTGCAGGTCTGAACCGCCCATTTCGATCAGTTGTTCCATCAAGTCTTCGATCATTAATTCCATTTGATTTGCTCCTGATTGCTAGATTGAGAAAATTGAAAATTAGTTCACTCTGGAGGACAGCTAGATCAATCCTGAAAGCGGGGAGTCGTGCAGTAACGGCAATCGAGCCAGTCTTGCTGTAGCTCTGCACCACAAGTCCGGCAGGTAAGTGTACTTTTGCGCTTCGCTTTGAGTTCTGCTTCTAGCCCTGTGTCAGTGAAAGTGACACGCTCGACTTCTTCGAGGGTGCAAAGTCCCTGGCGCACAAGTTCTAAGCTGTAGGCAAGCAGGGTTTGCATTCCTTCTTCGACTGCGACTTCTTTGATGCGCTCGGTCGGTGCGCCCTCAGTGATTAGGGTTTGTAGACTCTCGGTTACGCGCATGACTTCGTAAACACCGCACCGCCCTTTGTAGCCCACCCCGTTACACTTTTGACAAAGCTGACTCCCTACCTTTGCGTCTTGAATTTCTTGTGCTGTTAGTGTGTTCGCTTTATACAAGGTCAACTGAGCATCTCGCGCACCGGTTAAACCAAATCGCGCCAGTTCTGCTTGAGTGGGAGTGTAAGGAATGCGGCATTCATCACAGACCTTTCGCACGAGCCGCTGAGCGACAACGCCGATCAGTGCACCAGAAACCATGAATGGTTCAACGCCCATTTCATCCAGTCGAGCGATCGCACCTGCCGCATCATTGGTGTGCAGGGTCGTCAAAACCAAGTGACCCGTTAACGCAGCTTCGATCGCGGTTTTTGCGGTTTCTTTATCTCGTGTTTCACCCACCAGAATCACATCGGGATCTTGTCGGAGAAAGGCCCTCAAGATTGCGGCGAAGTCCATGCCTTTTTCGCGGATCACTTGAACCTGGGTGATGCCGGGAAGCGAATATTCGATCGGATCTTCTGCTGTACTAATATTGACTCCTGGATCATTTCGCTCTGCCAGGGCTGAGTAGAGCGTCGTCGTTTTTCCTGACCCAGTTGGACCTGTTACCAGGATCAATCCAAACGGTCGCCGCACCATTTCTTGAACCGTATGGAGCGAGGTTTCGTCGGTAATCAGCTTGTCCAAGCCGAGCTGAGTGGCGGAGTTATCGAGAATCCGAAGCACCACTTTTTCGCCGTATCGACTGGGGAGCGTGTTCACCCGGAAATCTACCTTGCGTCCATCAAAAATTCGGCGAATCCGACCGTCTTGGGGCTGGCGACGCTCGGCAATATCGAGTTGAGCAATAATCTTGAAGCGGGCGATCACAGCCGGAATAATCTTCTTCGGGAATGGCTCAAACGCTTCTCGCAAGACACCGTCCTTGCGAAACCGAATGCGGAGGGATTCTTCTTGTGGCTCGACGTGAATGTCAGACACCGCCATTTGCAGGGCTTTGATCAAAATCTTGTTCACCAGCGCAATGATCGGAGCCGCTTCTGCATCTGCTGACGCATCGAGATCCATTTCGGCGCTGTCGTCTTCTTTCAGTTCTGCCAGTCCTTCTAAGCCTTCAAGGTCAGAGCGAACATCGACCCTAGATTGCGCTTCGAGCTGCTTTTCCTGTTCAAGCCGTGCATCCATGTAGCCTGACATCAGGCGCTGGTAATCGTCGATCGTAATCACCAATCGCTGAAGCCCCAATCCCTTTGGACGCAGAATTCGATTCAGCTCATCTTGAGCGGCGAGGTTGTCTGGATCAACCATTGCCACCAAGAGCGACGGGGGATTGCCCTCGTTTTGAGAAAGCGGGATGAGATTGTAGCGGCGGCAGAGTTCGACCGGGATTAATTCGCCGATCAAGCTGCCGATTTGAGTTGCGGAAACTTGATTTAACTCAGGATCTAGCGATTCAACTCCGTAGAGAATCTTCAACTCAAACAGTTGCTGCTTTTTATATTGACGAATCAGATCGGGCGACAACTGCTGTCCGGTCATCGCCTCTAGAACTGCGGTAAGCGGTCTACCTGACTTGCGGCACTCGATCAGTGCCTGCTGCATCTGCTCGTTATTGACATAGCCAGATTGAATCAGTTTGTTACCAAACGGCGAAAAGTTGTTTTGGACAACAAGAGCACGCCGGGCAGAAGAAGAATTTGTCATAACGGATGAACGAAGATCACCATATTGAGAATGCCCAAAATGTTTTTTGAAGAACGCATGAAGCCGATCGCTTCATTTCGGAGCGAGATTAAATCCAGAGCAGTGCGATATGATGCTTAACGGTTATAAGCGGCGCGGCATCCAGCATCCCATTCGCTAGGATGAGAGAGGCTTGCTTAAGCCAGCGTTCTATACAGGGGAATTAGCGCACAATGATCGACGAACAAAATCAGCAGCAGCAGCCCGATGAAGTTCAAGCACCCGTCAGTGAATCTTCTGATCCTCTATCTGAGCCAGCGAGCGACGCTGTGGAAACCAACTCTGGTGTAGAAGGTTCTACTGACCAAGACACGACGGATTATGAAGCGGCGTTTATGGAGCTACGATCGAACTATGCCGCTAAAGAACGAGAAATCGAAGGACTGAAAAAGCAGGCGGAAGAACTGAACAATCAGTACATGAGAATCGCCGCAGACTTCGAGAACTTCCGTCGTCGCACTCAGAGAGAGCGAGAAGAGCTAGAAACGCAAATTAAATGCAATACGGTGAAAGAGTTGCTGCCTGTGGTGGACAACTTTGAGCGTGCTCGATCGCAGATCAAGCCCCAGACCGAAAGCGAGTCGAATATCCACAAGAGCTATCAGGGTGTTTACAAGGATATGGTCGATCGCCTAAAGAAAGTCGGAGTAGCACCGATGCGGGCAGAAGGTAAGGAGTTCGATCCAAACCTGCACGAAGCAGTGATGCGCCAACCGACGAGCGAACATCCTGAAGGAACGGTCGTAGAAGAGCTAATGCGCGGCTATACGCTCGATGACAAAGTATTGCGTCATGCGATGGTGAAAGTTGCCGCACCGCCCGAAGACGAATCTACTAGCCAAAGTTAGCGACCTGTGAAAGTACGACGATCGACAAGCGCGGCTTGTCTGTGAACGCAACGTTAAGAAAATTCTGAAACAGGGAAACCTTTGTAAAGTTAGTTCAGCTTTGTCCGTAGCTACGGAAAACTAACTAGGAACCTTGCGTTCTGCGTTCACCTCGCGTACTTTCGGCAGCGCTAGATATGGGAAAAGTCATCGGCATCGACTTAGGAACAACGAATAGTTGTGTAGCTGTGTTAGAAGGCGGGCAGCCCGTCGTCATCACGAATTCTGAAGGCGGAAGAACCACGCCAAGCATGGTGGGATTCGGTAAAACGGGCGGTGCCCAAGGGCACAGCGAAGCTGTCCGTCTAGTCGGTCAATTAGCAAAACGGCAGGCTGTCACCAACGCTGAAAACACGGTATTTAGTATTAAGCGCTTCATCGGACGGCGATGGGACGATACACAGATTGAGCGATCGCGAGTCCCCTACAACTGCGCGAAGGGCAAAGACGAGACCGTGGATGTGCAAATTCGCGGTCGCCATTACACCTCGCAGGAAATTAGCGCCATGATCCTGCAAAAACTCAAGCAGGATGCAGAGAATTACTTAGGCGAATCAGTGACACAGGCGGTGATTACGGTTCCTGCTTACTTTAGCGATGCTCAGCGTCAGGCGACAAAAGACGCAGGCACGATCGCTGGACTCGAAGTGTTGCGAATCATCAATGAACCGACTGCGGCAGCTCTAGCTTATGGAATGGATAAGCAAGATCAAGATCAGTGCGTTTTAGTCTTTGACTTAGGCGGCGGCACCTTTGATGTCTCGATCTTGCAGCTTGGGGATGGCGTATTTGAAGTAAAAGCCACATCAGGCAACAATCATCTGGGCGGTGATGACTTTGATGCTTGTATTGTAGATTGGCTAAACGAGGTGTTTCAGCAGCAGGAAGGCATTAACCTGACTGAAGACAAAATGGCGCTTCAACGGCTAAGAGAAGCGGCCGAGAAAGCAAAAATCGAGCTTTCCGGGACGCTCAGCACTTCGATCAATTTGCCGTTTATCACCGCAGACGAAACAGGACCGAAACACCTGGAAATCGAGTTGACTCGTGCCAAATTTGAGGAGCTGTCAAGCCGATTAATTCAAGCCACGATCGATCCAATGGAGCAGGCGTTAAAAGATGCGAGCTTGTCTACGGCAGATATCGATCGCATTTTGTTAGTGGGTGGCTCGACGCGCATTCCTGCCGTTCAAGAAGCGCTGAAGAAGTTTTTTAACGGCAAAACCGCCGATCGCTCTGTGAATCCTGACGAAGCGGTAGCGCTGGGAGCTGCAATTCAGGCGGGAGTTTTAGGCGGTGAAGTCAAAGACCTGCTGCTGCTTGATGTCACACCTCTGTCTTTGGGAATTGAAACGTTAGGGGAAGTGTTTACCCGCGTGATCGATCGCAACACCACGATTCCCAGCAGCAAAACTCAAGTCTTCTCAACTGCAACCGATGGACAGACCTCGGTTGAAATTCATGTCCTGCAAGGGGAGCGGGCAATGGCAAGAGATAACAAGAGTCTGGGCAAATTTCAACTGACTGGAATTCCGCCCGCACCCAGAGGTGTGCCTCAAATTGAGGTGGCATTTGAAATCGATGCCAACGGAATTCTGAAAGTTTCGGCCCGCGACAAAGGGACAGGACGCGCCCAAAGTGTGGAAATCTCAAACACAGGCGGCTTGAGCAATGCTGAAATTGAGCGCATGCGGCAAGAATCCGAATTCTTTGCTGAGGAGGATAATCGTCGAAAGCACCTCGTAGAACTGAAGAACCAAGCAGACAACTTATTCCACAGCTATGAAACGACGCTGAGAGAAAGCGGCGCATTCATTAACGATCGTCTGAAAGTGCAGGCAAACGAGAAAATTGTGGGGCTGAAAAGCGCGATCGCTGATCCAAAGGTTAGTATCGATGAAGTGAAGACGCATCTCGACGGGTTGCAGCAACTGTTGTATACCATTGGTTCATCAGTTTATGAAAGTGCTCAACCTTCCGAAAATTCTGCCTTTGAAATGCGCACCACTTCTGGTATGAATTTTGAAGATGAAACGGTTGCAGCAGATATGAGCCGATTCAGCTTTGAGACAGATGCGACCGTCACTGCGGATTACGAGACAGTCGATTAGTTGAGCGTGTAGGGTAGTAATATAGGGAGTCTAGACCGTTGCCCTACGCCTCTTTTTAGCCCTCTTACCCCCTGAATCTCTACCCTATGGCTCGTGATTACTACGAAATTCTTGGCGTTTCCCGTGATGCGGACAAGGAAGAAGTCAAGCAAGCCTTCCGTCGTCTCGCTCGAAAATATCACCCGGATGTTAACAAAGAGCCTGGTGCAGAAGAGCGCTTCAAAGAAATCAACCGCGCCTATGAGGTGATTTCTGATCCAGAGATGCGGGCGCGGTACGATCGCTTTGGTGAAGCGGGTATTGGTTCTGCCGCCGGTGCAGGGGGCTACCAAGATTTCGGCGATATGGGTGGCATTGCTGATATCTTTGAAAGCTTCTTTAGTGGATTTGCGGGTGGGGCACCTGGGGGTCAAACCCGACGGCGAGGTGGCCCAGTCCGAGGCGATGATCTGCGGCTAGATTTAAGGCTAGATTTTCGCGAAGCCGTGTTTGGCGGTGAAAAGGAAATTCGGATCAGCCATCTGGAAACTTGTACGAACTGTAGTGGCAGTGGTGCGAAGCCAGGAACTCGCCCTAAGACTTGCTCAACTTGTTCGGGTGCGGGTCAGGTTCGTCGTGCAACTCGGACTCCGTTTGGCAGTTTTACTCAAGTTTCCGTTTGTCCAACCTGTAACGGTACTGGGCAGATGATCGAGGAGAAATGCGAAGTTTGTAGCGGCAATGGACAGCGACAGGAAACGAAAAAGCTCAAAATCACCATTCCGGCAGGTGTCGATAATGGCACTCGATTGAGAGTATCAGGTGAGGGTGATGCGGGGCAGCGCAGCGGGCCTGCGGGCGATTTGTATGTCTATCTCTTCATCAACGAGGACGCTGATTTTCGTCGTGATGGAATTAATGTTCTGTCGGATGTCAAAATTAGTTATCTACAGGCAATTCTGGGTTCTCGGATCGAAGTCAAGACGGTTGATGGTGAAGAGGAGTTAACGATTCCTGTGGGGACTCAGCCGGGAACGGTTTTGACGCTAGAGAACAAGGGCGTACCGAAACTTGGGAATCCGGTGAGCCGTGGGGATCATTTGATCACAGTATCGGTGGATATTCCAACGCGAATTAGTCCAGAAGAGCGAGAGCTGCTGGAAAAACTGGCAAAAATTAGGGGCGATCGCGTCGGAAAAGGCGGTGTTGAAGGCTTTATCGGGAAGATTTTTGGCGGATGAGTCAAGCAGCAGAAACCTCAGATGTGCAGATGGATTTACGCGGGACACCTTGCCCGATCAATTTCGTTCGCACCAAGCTACGGCTAGAGCAGATGACTCCGGGTTCGCTGTTGGAAGTTTGGCTCGACCCGGGAGAACCGATCGAGCAGGTACCAGACAGCCTGACGATGGAAGGCTACAAGATTGAGAGTATCGAGGATCGATCGAGCTTTTTTGCTGTCAAAATTCGTCGTTAATCTTCCGTTGAGATCTTATGAGTTTTGAAGACTTCAGCAAGATTTTGGAAGGTGATCAGCCGCGCCAAATCACAGGTACGGTTTTAGCAGTGCAAGCGAATTTCTATCAGGTGCGACTTCAGGAGGAGACGCTACCCAAATTAATGTTGCTTTGTACTCGACGAACCCGGCTAAAGAAGATCGGGCAGCGTGTCATGGTGGGCGATCGCGTTCTCATTGAGGAGCCAGACTGGAACGGAGAGCGCGGCGCAATCTCGCAGGTGTTTCCGAGGCGCTCAGAATTGGATCGTCCGCCGATCGCCAACGTCGATCAAATTTTGCTTGTATTTGCGCTTGCCTCTCCGACGATCGAGCCTTATCAACTGAGTCGATTTTTAGTTAAAGCCGAGTCAACTGGAGTAGCGGTTTGCTTGGCGTTAAGTAAGAGTGATTTAGTGTCGATCGACGAGCAGGAATGCTGGAAAGCTCGACTAGGCGAATGGGGCTATCAGCCGATTTTTATCAGTGTTCATCAACAACTTGGCTTAATTGAGTTAAAGCAACGTTTAAACCAGAAAATTACCGTTGCCTCTGGTCCTTCTGGTGTTGGCAAATCTAGCTTAATCAACCAGATTATTCCTAATATTGATTTGCGGGTGAGTGCGGTTTCTGGAAAGTTAGAAAAAGGGCGGCATACGACGCGCCACGTTGAGTTATTTGAGCTTCCAACAGGCGGATTACTTGCAGATACCCCAGGATTTAATCAGCCAGATTTGTGCTGTTTGCCCCAAGAATTAGTGCAGTATTTTCCAGAAGCGCGTCGAAGACTAGCAGAGGGAAGCTGTCAGTTTAGTAATTGCTTACATCGAGACGAGCCTGGCTGTACTGTGCGAGGAGAGTGGGAGCGGTATGAGCATTACTTGAATTTTCTGGAAGACGCGATCGTATATGAAACTCAATTGAATCAGCAATCTGATCCCGATGAGGTTCTAAAGCTCAAAACAACGGGCAAAGGGACAGAATATGAGCCGCGCTTAGAACTGAAAAAATACCGGCGCGAATCTCGTAGAAATCGACAGCAATCTCTCCGTAAGCTCGACATTGATCAGCTGATGAAAAGCGAGGAAAACGAGAATTTAGATGACTCTTAGCGGAGTAAGAGTGAGGCGGATTGCAGCGCCCCGATCAGCAATCCCAAAACTCCACCAAGATTCACGATCGCCTGCAATTCACTCCGAACAATCCCGTTGATTGCGGCTTCTAAATCGGCTGGAGAAGTTGCTTTGACTCGATCAACAATGACTTGATCAATATTCAAAATTGGAATGGCTTGAGCAACAATATTTTCTAAATCTTTTTCTAGATAACGCTCCAGAATTAACGCTAGTTCTTCGCTCACAAGCTCCAAAGAAGAATTGACCGCTTCTGAACTTTGTAATCGGTTTAACACTACCGACGCAACATTCTCCCAATCGACCGATTCACTCAGTCCTTGCAGGACTTCCGAGCCTCGATCTTGCAAATAATGTCGGGTGCTATCTCGCATTGTTTTACGAAGTTGCCTAACGGTAGAAACAGGTAGATTTTGGAGTGAGATATTTTGCAGCCATTCTTTAAAGCGCTGTTTCACACCGAGCGAAAACATTAGCTCAGACAAAACAGAATTGCTGGCTTCTTTCTCATCTAAACAAAATGTTCTCAGTCGAGTGAGAGTATTCCGAATGCCGAATAAATTTGCAACAACCCAATAAGTACCACTTGTTTTTTCTCGGAAGCCTTCATCGATCACCTGGATATTACGATCGGTGAGAAAATCTACCAAAGTTTGACGCAAAACATCCGGCGGAATTACCATTTGAATCAGCCATTCCGAGAGCTTTTCTGCTTGGTCTTCGGTAAGCTGAAACTCCAGAATAACTTGGTCGAAAATATGATTTAACTGGTCTTCAAGAAATTCTTCTTGACGCGCTAAAACTTTCAGCAATCGCGGCAAAGACTGACCAAATAGGTCTCTCAAAATATTGCCTAAAATCTTTGCTGTTTTTTGCCCTTTGCTTTCCTGAACTTGCTCGATCGCGAGTTGTAATAGCCAAAGAATTGCTGCCTGAACTCGCTCCGTCTGTAAAAGTCGTCGCGCCAAATTCTGCAATTCTTCAGGAGTCAATAATGACCCCATAATTGTGTCAGAAATTCGCTTTGCTAAGCGCTCCTGATTGCGAGGAATGAGTCCGGGCGTAAACGGAAGTCGCTGTTTGCCGAGGTAAAGCGCTCGATACGGGCGAAACAGCATTTTAATCGCAATATCGTTGGTGAAGTAGCCAATGACTCCACCAACCACAGGAGGGCCTAGAAAAAGCCAGAGCGTCGAGAGATCCACAGGGACTAAGAAGTAATGAGGGGTAAACAGGCGATCGCCTTATTTTGTAATCACCAATACTCCCATCGTACCGCCCGCGATCGGATAATGGGTAGCACTGGTAAAACCCGCTTGATTTGCTAAGCCAACCTGCTCTCTGCCTGTCGGAAATTTGTCGAGACTGGGTGAAATATAGGCGTATTCCTCAGTAAAGCCGAAGCGCTGAGCAGCCGGAACCACCACTTCGTCGAGATACCACTGCTGAAACGCACGCACGAGATTGCTGTCTGGACGGTGCATATCTAGAATTGCGGCTTTTGCTCCAGGTTTTAGCACTCGGTGAATCTCTTTGAGGCTGCCAAGAATATCCACGACGTTCCGCAAGCCGTATCCCATCGTCGCGCAATCAAAATGATTATCAGAAAACGGTAAATCTAGAACATCGGACTTGACCCAGTGAATGGGAGGTTTAATGCAGCGACGTTCACTACGATCGCGGGCAACTTCCAGTTGAGCGGCAGAAAAATCAACGCCGTACACCTGTCCAGTTCTACCAACAACTTCCGCTAACATCTGGGCAATATCGCCGCTACCACAGCATAAATCAAGGGCAATATTTCCGGGCTTGGCACCGCTCCACTTCACGGTCATACGCTTCCAGATGCGATGCTGTCCAAAGCTCAGACCGTTGTTAAGCTCGTCGTAGACTGGAGCGATACGATCGAACAACGCTTGAATATGATCAGAATTCATTTATGATGAGTGCTTCTCTAAAATTGTTCTGTTTAAAATTCTAAGTTTCGGGCGGTTCAATTGGGACGAGCAATTTTAGAGAAGCGGCTCATCGGGCTAGATTAGGCAGCAACGGCACTCTTGATCGAACGGGTACAGGTTAACGCCAGAGCGACTTGCTGGGCTGAGAGATGCAGTAACAAAAGCTCATCTTCTCGCAGACTTTGCGGCTGTTTCCATTGCAGGGAGAGCACCGCGAGAACTTCGCCTCGGAGTGTGACTGGAACAACGAGATGGGCGCTGAAGGCGACATCGTTAGTTTCCGTGACAATTTGCATTTGCTGAGTTGCGATCGCGTCTTTCACCGCTTGCGATTGCACGAGATCGAAATCGCTGCTCATGCCATAAGTTCCCGCAATTGTTAGAGTACCATTTTCAACCAATTGGACAGTGCAGCGATCGGCAGCGAAGTTTTCACCAAAGGCAGTCGCGATCGGCTCTAGCGCGCTTTCCGGGGTGCTATGGCTCTGAGCAACAGAAACGATCGTGGACAACAAAGCGGTTTGCGACTGCGATCGGCGTAATTCTTCCGTACGCTGTTTGAGCAATTCGTAAGTTTCGGCTGCTCGTTGCACGACGGCTTTGAGTTCGTTTGGATCCCAAGGCTTTGTGATGTATTTGTAAACTTGTCCAGAGTTAATTGCCTCGACTAAGTCTTCAACATCGGTAAACCCAGTCAGAATAATCCGCATCGTATCGGGGAATTCGGGCACGGTGCGGCTGAGAAACTCTGTTCCCTTCATTTCGGGCATCCGCTGGTCGGAAATAATAACCGCAACCTCGCCCTCTTGCGCTAAGACTTGCAGCGCATGAATGCCACTTTCTGCTTTCAGAACATTGAATTCGCGACGAAAGGTTCGGTAGAGCAAATCGAGGTTATCGGGTTCGTCATCGACGACGAGCATTTTCGTTTTCTTTGGTCGATCGAGCATCATGAATTGGCGGCTAATGGGTTCTAGTTCTGGAATGGTGTATTCCATGCGATCAGCACTCCTTCGCGTCACGGGAGACAGAGGTTTCAGTATCCCTAGTCTTGCCAATTTGTCCCGATTCGTAACAGCTACAGGCACGAATTCAGGCTGCGACGGCCTCACATTCCAGTTTGCTCTAAGCGGAAATTCTCAAGACAAATCCGCCGTTTGTCGTCACAATCAAATCTTCGCCCAGCGTTGCAATCCCTGATGGAATTTGATATTTCGCTTTTGCTAAATCCGCGATCGTTGTCACTTTTCCATTTGCATCGACCTGGACGACTCGCCCAGAATTGGTTGTTGCAGTTAATTGACCGCGCCAAATCGTGACATCAAAAGGAATTCCAAACCCTTGCGCTTTGAGATCCACGATCGTGCTTGCTTTGCCTTTTTCGACTCGTACCAACTGCCCGTAAGATTGCGCCACGACGATCGATTGATCCTGTACCACTAGACCGAACGGATTGCCAAACGGAGTCAAATTGGCGATCAGGCTAATTTCTCCGGTTGGGCTGACCCGAATCAATTCACTCGCTGAATCAATCACATCGGTTGCCAACGTCACAATGTAATCACCCTGATCCACTATCACCCCAAAGGGCGCACCATAAAATCCGCTCCGTCGCGTCAAATCTGCGATCGTTTCGACTTTGCCATCAGGTTGCACCCGCAATAAATAATGTTGAGGGAGATAGCCTGAAACCGTCACAATCAAATTTTCGTCTTGATCGCTAATTCCGAATGGGACACCTAACTCAGCTTGCACTAAATTGACGATCGGGGCTTGTTTTCCATCTGGCGTAACTTTCAGCAATTGTCCATCTAACATCGGTACAATCACGTTACCTTTACTGACTGCCACACTTTGCAGCGTATAAATATTTAGCTTTTGAGCGATTACTGCAACTTCAGCCATCGGGGAGGTGGGAACAGAATGGATTAATCGACACCATAAAGCCAAAACCCTAAATGTTTCAAGTCAGCAAAGCTTGTGATTTCTTGACGCAGCAATGTTACCCTCTACTTGCGGTGCAACTCTCAGATTCTCATCGCTCTTGTCGCGCAAACTTTCTTCGGTATTCCTGCGCTTGAATCGTGAGATAACCCATGTAAAATGACTGAGTTTCTAAGGCGACTTTATGCACCTTCCTTAGAAAAATGGCGCAGAGGTCTCAATTGCCCAGAGGGTTTGAGTGATTTGCGATGCCCTAGACAGATGCCCTAGACAACCGTTAGAACTGTAAAGCCCGATGAAAGCAACGAATTCTCTTCCTACCGCCCCCTTCATCCTCCGAATTGTTGGCATTATTTTGATTTTGTCAGCGCTGGTGGACTATATTTCGCTTCTAATTCCCCCGAATTTTTCGGACAAAGCCTGGTTTGCCAGCGTGGTGACGCAGTTTGTCGATCGCGGTATCATCCCGATGGTCGGACTCGGTTTCCTCTCACTGAGCGCATTTCTTGAAGCGGGTTCTCTCGCTTTAGGCGATCGCGCCAAACCGTTTACGACGTTTCGCTTCTGGGCGCTTCTGCTCTCGCTTCTGCTGGGACTGGCGTTTCTGATCGCGTTCCCGCTGCATTTGAATAACACCCGTCAAGTTTCAGACCAAGCATTAGAGCGCATCGATCGAGAATCCAGAGATGCTGAAACCCAGCTCAATGCCCAAGTTCAGCAGCGACAAGACCAAATTAGTGCAGCTCTGCGCGATCCGAATCAGGCGAAGCAGTTGGATGACCAGCTAAGACAAATCGATGCTGCGATCGCAAGCGGTCAACTCAAAGGCGATCAATTAACTCAAGCACAACGCGCTCAGAAAGAACTGCAAGCGCTGAAAGCAAATCCGGGTTCGGTTGCCGATCGCGCTAAAGAATTTCGTAACCAGCAGCTAACTCAACTGCGCGAACGTCGCCAGCAAGCTGAGAGTCAGGCTAGAGGCGAATTTTGGAAAACCGGAGTTCGAGTTGGAATTAGTAGTCTCTTGCTGTCGTTGGGCTATTTTCTCATTGGTTGGACAGGCTTGAAAGAGATGGGAGTTCTCGGTGGCAAGCGCAAGCCTGTGATGCGCTAAATTCAACCCGATGAAAGATGAAGCGTGAAAAAAGGGAGAAATAGAAAAGGAATCTAACCTGATATTCGTCCCTTTTACCCTCTTCATCTTTTTGTTTTATGTTTTCCATCTTCATCCTGACCCATAACGAAGAAGTCGAAATTGCTGCCTGTATTGAATCGGCGCTGTTATCAGATGATGTGGTGGTGGTTGATTCTTATAGCGACGATCGCACGATGGCGATCGCGCAGTCTTATCCAATTAGAACGGTTCAACATCGATTTGAGAGCCACGGCAAACAGCGCACTTGGATGCTGCGATCGGTTCCGGTGAAATACGAGTGGGTTTACATTCTTGAAGCCGATGAGCGGATGACTCCGGAACTGTTTCAAGAGTGTCTGGATACGATCGCGACGGCTGAACACGCAGGATATTATGTCGCTGAGCGGGTGATGTTTATGGGTCACTGGATTCGCCGCAGTACCCAATACCCACGTTATCAGTTGCGCCTATTTCAGCGCGAGAAGGTGTGGTTTACGGATTACGGACATACCGAACGCGAGGTGGTCGAAGGCTCGACTGGATTTTTGCAGGAAACCTACCCGCATTACACTTCTGGAAAGGGCTTTAGTCGCTGGATTGATAAACATAATCGCTATTCGACGAACGAGGCGATCGAAACGCTGCATCAACTGGAATCTGGTTCGATTGATTGGCGATCGCTCATTTTCGGACGTTCAGAGGTGGAGCGGCGACGCGCCCTTAAAGATCTTTCATTACGCCTGCCGTTTCGTCCGTTAATT
This sequence comes from Cyanobacteria bacterium FACHB-DQ100, assembly GCA_014695195.1. NCBI lineage: Bacteria > Bacillati > Cyanobacteriota > Cyanobacteria bacterium FACHB-DQ100. Next base: position 122,841 of record JACJNW010000023.1, read on the forward strand.
CGATTTTTCTATATGTATTTTCTGCTGGGTGGCATTCTCGATGGCTATCCCGGTTTTACTTGGTGTACCTTACAAGCATTTTATGAATATTTGATCTTGCTCAAGATGTGGGAACTCAAAAATTCGTCAGTCGAAGCCCCCAAAATTCCTGAGCCTGCTCACGTTGCATCTCAAAATGTAAAATAATATACTAATTCCATTCGGATATGGTCGAAGGGGAATCAATGATTAAATAAGGAGATTCAGCTTAGAAACCTTCCTAAAGTTGCAACATTTCTTTACAGGCTTTAAAAATAGAGTAGCGCGGCTACAATCAGTGCTTTGGGAGCGTGCTAACTTTTGTCTCCGCTCCCAAATTATATTAATGGCAGAAATTGCCCCAGATGAAGGAGAGTAGGGTGTCTGTGATCCATCGTCTTAAGCAAGACCTCAAAAACGATCTGATTGCCGGGTTGCTCGTTGTCATTCCCTTAGCAACGACGATTTGGTTGAGTTATACGATCGCGACTTGGGTCATTAATTTTCTCACTCGTGTTCCTAAGCAGCTAAACCCGTTTGACGGCTTGAACCCATTTTTGGTGAATCTGCTCAATTTTGGAGTGGGTTTAGCGGTTCCGTTGCTCAGCATTCTATTTATCGGGCTGATGGCGCGAAATATCGCCGGACGTTGGCTGCTCGATGTGGGCGAACAGGTGCTACAAGCGATTCCGCTTGCAGGGGCAATTTACAAGACGCTGAAGCAGCTTCTAGAGACGATTCTGCGCGATTCAAGCGGTAAGTTTCGCCGCGTGGTGTTGGTGGAGTATCCGCGTCAGGGCGTTTGGTCACTTGGATTTGTCACAGGTGCAATCGGAGCTGAGGTGCAATCGCACTTTAAGCATGACATGCTGAGCGTGTTCATTCCCACGACTCCGAATCCCACAACAGGCTGGTATGCGGTTGTGCCTGAAACGGACGTGATTAATTTGTCGATGCCGATCGAAGATGCGTTTAAGGTGATTATTTCTGGTGGCATTGTTAGCCCGGATGCGATGAACGCGATCGTCACGACCAGCACGAAGCGCCCATTAGTTGAAGCGATCGCGGACGAATAATGCGCTACTTTGGAAAAGTTGCCATCTTCTAACAAAATGTCTGTGATTCCCCGCGTTCTAGCGCTTGATTTTGACGGTGTGATTTGCGATGGGCTGAAGGAGTATTTTCAGACTGCTTGGAAGGCTTACGCGCAGATTTGGCAGGTTACAGCGCCTCCAGACGCAACGATCGCACCTGCATTTTACCGATTGCGTCCCGTGGTTGAGACAGGCTGGGAAATGCCGCTCGTGATTCGAGCGTTGGCTACAGGAATCACCGAAGCAGGGATTTTTCAGAATTGGACTGCGATCGTGGCTCAAATCGTTGTAGACAATCATCTGAAGCCTTTAGAGGTGGGCGCGATCGTTGATACGATTCGAGATCAATTAATCGCAACAGATCTAGAAAGCTGGCTCGCAGAACACGAATTTTATCCAAGAGTTCTGGAGCGGTTGCGATCGATTCTGAGCAGTTCAACCGATTTCGTAATTATCAGCACCAAAGAAGGGCGATTTATCAAGCAACTACTGAACAAGCAAGGAATTGAACTCAAACCTGAACAAATCTACGGTAAAGAATCGAAGCGTCCTAAAGCCCAAGTGCTAAACGAGCTGAGACAAGCGTATGGAGAAACCGCTTCAATTTGGTTCGTTGAGGATCGATTGAAAACGTTAGAAGCTGTCGAGAAACAAGAAACCCTTACACAAGTTGAGTTATTTCTAGCGGATTGGGGCTACAACACCGCATCAGAGCGGCAACAGGCGAAGAAGAGCGATCGCGTTCACCTGTTGTCTCTGGCACAATTTAGTCAGGACTTCTCAGCCTGGATTTAGGGCAAAAAAAAGAGGGCGAACTGCCCCCATAACTTTGAACCCACATAAATGAAAAATGATTGCTGTATGAAGTTTTGCCTTAATAAGCCAGACCCATACTGCGTGTTGTTTCAGCGCCGAGATAAACCCGAATGCTGAGGAAGTCGGTCGGACAAGCGGTTTCGCACCGCTTACAACCAACACAGTCCTCGGTACGAGGCGAAGATGCGATTTGACCCGCACGACACCCATCCCAGGGAACCATCTCTAGAACATCGGTCGGGCAAGCCCGAACACATTGCGTACACCCAATACAGGTGTCATAGATTTTGACCGTATGCGACATATTATGGAAGGCTCCAGATTAGTGCTTATGACTTGGCATCATCTGTTAGTTCTGAAATTCGCGATATAAACCGCTTACTCTCAGAATCAATGCCTAGTGTACTCTGGCGTGTTGTTACACTCTTTCAGACAGTTGCAAAACTTTAAATTGCGTAATGTGAGGGCTGATCACAATTCAGCAGAACCAAACACCATTTGCACGACAAACGGCTCTCCGCCTTCTGCATGGTAGCGATCCGCCCAGTTACGAATGATTTCGTCAAGTTCTGCGATCGCGCTTTCCACCCGATCGCTTGGAATATCCAATTCTTCTAACACGCGCATCACCCGCCCTTGACGCTGTGCCCAGTCCTGCATCAAACGGAAAAACCGCGCTGTGTCCTCGATCATGACGTAGGCGCGTTCTTCGTGGTCATCTGGAGAATAGGAAGACCGAGTGAGCGCATAAAACGGCATTCCCCAAGGCGAGTCGATGCGGGTGACTGTGCCAGAGTACAAAAGCCGTCGCTTAATATGTTCTGCCAGCGCTTCACTTAGGGGCATTCGTTGTTCTTGGAGCAGATCTTCTTGCGAGCGAGTATGCAGAAATTCGATCAACTCTAAAAACTGGAAAGAATTGATCAATTGAGCATCTGGAAGATTAGGCGGCAGTTTTCGTTCGATCAGGCGCTTTTCGTCCGAAGTCAAACTTGTTCCCGGAACCCGCGATCGTCCAGGCAGCCAAGAATAGTGTTCCATCCAGACGTAGGGCAACTGAATCAAGTACCGAGGTTCTTGAGACCCTAGCATTTTGAGTAATTTGCCTTCACTGAGGGCTTGCCGGACTTCTTCGACGATCGCTTTGACTCGTTTTGGTTCAATATGGTGCAAATGCCCCGTCATCCGGAGATTGCCATCCTGCTCCAAATACGTCATATAAATCGCACATTTGGCAGCCGTGGCTGCGGCATCGAGAAATGCACCATGTCGGTGTCCGCCGGTTCGCATAGCGCTAAAGGCAAGATACAACATGATCTGATCGATCGCGCTAGGGCTGAGCAATTTGATCAGATCGAGGTCATTGGTCATATCAAGCGCCACCCCTGAAACAGGAACACAGTCAAAACAGTCGTAAAGTTTAGTCTACCGTGAGAGACTGCAATCCGTAATCGCACGGACTTTCTGTAAGGCAAAACTTTATAGTTAGGAAGCCGCAGCCAAGTTTACGTTAATGTGTGTGATGACAACTTGCTGTCTTGAGCTTGCCCAACTTCAGCCGAAACTCAACAGTCGAATTCTATAGCCTTTGTTTCTAGGATGGAAAGTTATTTCTGATTGGGAAACAAACGTTAGAAGGGTTGTCTGCGTTCTGAAGAACCTTTTTTCGGAAACCCTTACCGCACGAAAAGATTAGAGTTCGTTTGTCACAGCGTCAGTATAAATTCGTCCGCTCCCTCTATGCTCAACAAACGGCTGAACCTCTTGAGCAACATTAAACTGAGAGGTGGGATTATTGCTATTTTCAGTGTGCTGACTGACAGTAATTACTCCGACAAGCGAGATAAAAAGCGCAACCAGAACTTGAGCATTCATAGGAGATACATTCTTAGGGTGACATATCCCTTTACATCTATGAAGCTTTTAGATCAGGACGAAACAAATCAACCCAATAAAATTCAGTAGCTTTACTAGATTGACAACTGTTAGTGTTTGTCTAAGAACTTCTAGTTCAGTGCTTCTACTAAGACCCAATTTCCTGAGTGGTTAAATTTGCCAAATCCATTCAGTATTTGCCCGGATGGGATGTTTTGGAGTTGAGTATTGATTTCTGTTTCTAAAGTGATAAGTGCCCAACTTTGATTGGGGCGATCGCTCAAAGTCAATTCATAGTCCTGTATTGCTTTGCGATCGAATCTTCCTGAAAAGCGTTGAGCCGTTGCGCTGGGAGATAGCGTTCTGGAGTTTGCAGGGCATTCACCGTGATTGGGATAGCTTTCTGGGTGGTCGATATAGTAGCGTTGCCAGTACAGCCATTCGGGGTGAGAGGGTGACAGGTTGAACAGTGGGAAAATAGCAGCAGGGGCAGTCGGGTCACTGATTAAGGCGAGTTGGAGCGATCGCACATTTAACTCTCGCGGCTGACAGTTTTGCTCGATGCAGAGTGCGGCTGCCATCCCTGCGGCTTGTCCGATGCCTAAAACGACCGGCTGTAATCGGGTTGCGCCGTTTGCCATGTGAGTGACGGAGATATTTTTTTCACAGGTGAGAAAGCCGTCGATCGTTTGTGGCACGAGGCAGGTGTAGGGAATTGTGAAGGGCGTTCCTGTCCAGCGTCCCCCCCAGCGAATTGATTTTGGCTTGAGCGGAATGTCGCCGCTTGGATAGTGATGATCGTTGGCGTAGTTGCCGATCGCGATCGATTGACAGAAGTTTTCGGCATATTCGCAGCCGATCGCTTCGACTCGATAGGGTAAGGGGGCGACTCGTTCTTGCGGCAGTAAGTCTTGTTCACGTAGCGTGGTGATTCCAATGAGTCGGCGACTTTCTCGATAGTAGGGATGAAGTGCAAGTGCGCCTGTCGGGAAAGTGTCTTCTGCTAGTCCGTAGCGGTTTCCGAGCTGGGATTGGATGAAGTGGGCGAAGCTGAGAGAGTGATCTTTGGCTTCCTGGTGGAATTGGGTGCAGGTTTCTCGGTTGAGCAAGCGTTCCAAACCTTCGCCGTAATCGTTGCCGGAGATGGGCCAATTGATCATGAAGCGATCGCCGGGTAAGCGTCCGTAATTGAGAAAGGCTTCGGCTCCGTAGTTTGTCCAAGCTTTCTCGAATTTGGTTGGATCGTAATTTAGAGGTTTGGGGATTTCGGGCGCGTTTGATGCGCCAAAGCCGCGCATCACAACGACCCAAGTTGGGGCTTGGGCTGGGTAAGTTTGAGTGAGTGTGTTGGGTGCGATCGGGGCACTGGGTTCATTGAATTCGGATTGCAGTTCCCAACCCCAGCGATAGGGAATGTCTCCGAGTTCGAGTAGATCACCGAGTTCGGTGGCATCGATCGTGATTTTTGCCTCGACTTTGACGGTTTGGAATTCGACTCCGAGGATGCAATTATCTTTTCTTAAAACTTTCTCTGGAATTTCGCCTTGAATCCACTGTAAATTCGGCAAGGCTTTCACCCAATCGGCAAAGATTTCGGCTCCGATGTGCGGCTCATACGTGAAGAAACTCACCCAAGCATTATCGAGTCCTCCAGGCTGACGCTGTTCTAGTTCTCGTAAAAACGCGCCCCAAATTCCGGTTTGAAAGGCTGCGAGTTCGTTGCCATCTGGAGCAGTAACACCTGCACTGGTGAGCATTCCGCCGAGCCAGGAGAATTCGCTGACTAAAATTGTTTTGGCTCCCCGCCTCGCGGCTTGGATTGCTGCGGCTATCCCTCCGGTTCCGCCTCCCACGACCAGCACATCTGCAATCAGTTCCCGCATTGTTCACCTGAGCTAAAAATCTTCTCAATCATCTCGGTTAACGGAGCTTTGAGCAATGCTAACTAGAAATATTTAGTTGTTAGAAAGCCAGCCATTAGCCCAATTGCAAGAAAGCAAGTAAATACTGGGGTCACTTCAATATCTTCATCGACCACGATCGAGCCTTGTAGGTAAAACATCTTTCTACCTATAGCTGGCAACCGGCTCAACAACAGCATTAAAGATGGAATAGAAATGATCACAAAAATGTCCAAAGCAGACAAGCTTCTTAAATATGTATCGACTAAAAATATAAAGAGAAAAGAGACACCTATTTCTAACAGGAAGGGTAAAGCCCAAAAACACAAAAGAAATAAATAGAGAAAGAAACCTACAGAAAATAGCTCCTCTCTAGCAGAATTAAAAATCAATTTAAGATAGCCAATATGGTGGAAGTAAATGGACATATAAGCTCGATGAAAACACCAATGCGTGAAGATGATCAGTGCTATTAGCAATATTCCAAAGAAGTAAGCAGTCAAAATGGATAAGAACATCACTCTTACCTCAAACACTATTCAGTATTCTAAGTGAGAGGCTCGATCGCTGTTTAGATCATCGCGTCTCAGAGATAATGGAACTTATCAAGACCCTCTGAAATGCCCAAGAAAATTCGCGAACTGAAAAAACTCATTCAAGATGCGGGCTATGTTTATCAGCCGAAGCGCGGCAAGGGAAGCCACACCTACTGGAAACATCCTCGCTTACCAGACGATCCCTTGGTCATTCCCGGCAAAGATGGAGATGATGCTCCAAAATATTTAGAGAAAGAAGTCACACAAGCATTGAAGCGGTTGGAATCGCTGGAGGACTCTGAAGAATGAAATTTCAATACAGTATGGTGATTCAGTGGTCAGAGGAAGACCATCTCTATTTGGTACATCTCCCTGAGTTTCCCTCACAGTATTTCGTCACGCATGGCGAAACTTATGAAGAGGCAGCGAGACACGGACAAGAAGTGCTTGAAATGTTGATTGAGGATTATCAAGAAAGTGGGAAACCTTTACCTAAACCTCAACGCGCCATCAGTGCGGCATAAATTGGTGATAGAGTCTCGATGCACCGCTTCTCTAGTTCCAAGGGGCGATCGTCGAAATCAGTTGGTTAGCATTCTTTCGATAAACTAGAAAATCTTGATCGATCAAATGACTCATTGATGGCACTGATCTTGACGATTGATTAGGGCAACGATCGCACCCGTATCAAGAATGACCTGTTGACGCATTTTCTCCGTATTCTTCCATATATTCGGGGTTGGTTGATAGATCGCTTGCCCCTTCCCCTCGACCAATGTACTCTCCTGCAACGTCAAGGAAAGACTGGGGAGTTTCCAAAAGCTCAGAGGATTGAGCGTGTTTATTCTGAAGGCTAATCACAAGATCTAAAACAAGTTGTTGCTCCTCGGAGGAGAGCCGTTGTAAACCATCGAGAACCTGTTGTTGAACTGAGGCGGACATAGGCGACAACTGAAATGAAAGTTTTTTTCAGTTTATCTAAGGAAGCTTGGTAGTTAGTGATAAAGTCTCGATCGACCAATCAAGCAATTCATCCAACTATGAAAGCGCAAGTCTTTCGTGGAGTGAATCAACTCCAGTACGAAGATGTTCCAAAACCCGAAATTGCAGCCGACGAAGTGTTAGTACAGGTTCAAGTCGTGGGCTTGTGTCAGTCGGATATTAAAAAGATCAAGTATCCCTTGCTAGAGCCGCCTCGGATTTTTGGGCACGAAACCGCAGGCACGATCGCGGCTGTCGGCGCTGAAGTGAAGAATTGGAACGTTGGTGATCGCGTCATCGTTCTTCACCATATTCCCTGTATGCACTGCGCCTATTGTCTGAACGAGAATTTCTCGATGTGTGAGGTGTACAAGAACATCACGACGACAGCCGGATTTGTGCCGAGCGGTGGCGGATTTGCGGAATATGTGAAAGTTCCGGGACATATTGTGCGAAACGGGGGATTGATGCGAATTCCCGACGATGTGACGTTTGAGCAAGCGAGTTTTGTTGAACCGACGAATTGCTGCTTAAAGGCAGTGAAGAAAGCGCAGATTCAGCCAGGACAGACCGTTTTGATTACGGGAGCAGGGCCGATCGGTCTGATGTTTATCATGCTGGTGAAATATTTTGGAGCAAGCGCGATCGCCACCGATTTGCTCCCGTCCCGGATCGAGAAAGCGCTAAGTGTCGGAGCCGATGCCGCCTTTGATGCGCGTGATCCTGATCTTTCGAGCAAAATTCAGGCGATGACTCAAGGAATGGGAGCCGATGTTAGTTTGTTGGCGGTTCCCAGCGATAAAGCATTCTTTCAGGCGATCGACTGCACCCGCAAAGGTGGGAAAATTCTCTTCTTTGCAGAGTTTCCCGATGAAGTCGAAATTCCGATCAATCCAAATGTGCTGTATCGACGCGAAATCGATTTGATGGGCAGCTACAGTTCCTCGTATCGGGTGCAGCAACTAGCCGCAGACATTGTGTTTCAAGGGCGAATTGATGTTGATGCGTTGATTAGCGATCGCTTCCCACTTAAAGATTTAGCGAAAGCGGTCTATCGTGCAGTTTCTCCAACACCCGATACCTATAAGATCCTGATTTATCCTCAGCAATAAGGAGTCACATCTTCGCCGCATTCATCCGCAAGGTAGGACAGCGCCCGGAAGCGAATTCCGACTAGCTGATCATAAAGCGGATTCAATTTACAAAGCGGCGGGATGTGAATCACCTTGTGTCCGAATAGGGTAATCGTGCGCTCGAAGGGACACTGGGGCGGAATCATTTTGCAGATGAATCGAGCCACTTTCGGATCGTGAATCTCAGTGCGATCGAGCCACGATCGCACTGGTTTCAACACATCTAAATGGGGCTCTGAATGAGGATGAAGATTGGAGTGAGGAGCGTGAGTTTCAGACGACTGAGCGCAATCGCACAAGGTCAGCCGCAGACTTTCTAGAATCTCAGTTCCACAATTCAACGTGCGGCAAAACTGCTCTAGAATTGCATCTTCGGCTGAGGTATAAGAACCATCGGCTAAAGATACCATCACCGCAGTTCTCAAGAAGTTCTCAGCTAAGTCTGCATCTGATCCGAAGCTCGCTCGCAGTTCATCGTCAGAAGCAGCAGGGAACGATCGTGCGGCTCCTTCCTGAATTAAGGGATGATCCGTGAGCGAGACAATCAACTCTTGCTCAGCGGCATCGAAATTGTCATCTGCCCAAGCTAAAGTCAGCAAGCAGCGTAACCAAACTGAAATCTGCTCATCGGTGTAATTGGGTCTAACAGAGGTTGAAGAGTCCATCGGCTTGTATTTCACTTCAAGACAAATCGTAGCTTAAGAATTGGATTTCCTGGTGGGTGTTCAAGCGGGCTGTACACTGAATATGAAATGAATGACTTAAGGATTACTTGTGAGTGTTCAAGAATTTTTGCTGTTTCTAGGTTCGATCATTGCTGGTGTGAGCGGTCAGTTTTTTCTCAAGTCCGGGGCGCTGAAGCTCGGTCAAGTGACAGCGAGTAATGCAATCAGTCATGTTCTCGGAATTGCAACAATACCTGAACTGGTCATTGGTCTTTGTTGCTACGGAATTGGCGCGATTTTGTATATCTTATTGCTCACTCGTGTTCCGTTAAGTATTCTCGCGCCTGCGGTAGCGTTGCAGTATGTATTCTCAGTGATGATGGGAAAATTTCTGTTTAATGAGTCGATTCCAGTAATTCGCTTATTTGGAGTGGCATTTATTATTTGTGGCGTGGTTATGCTGATGGCGAAGAAGTAGGCTTACAAATACTGGCTGAGAATTTCAGCGGTTTGAGCTGCCGTTTTTTGCCAGCTAAAGTTTGAGGCACGATCGAGTCCTTTGAGGTGCAGTTGATGGCGTAGTTGGCTATCAGTCACTATCAATTTCATTGCCTCTGCGATCGCGCTTTCTTTGTACGGATCAACGAGTAGTGCTGCATCTCCCGCGACTTCAGGCAGTGAAGAAAGATTTGAGGTAATCACTGGAGTTCCACATGCCATTGCTTCTAGCACAGGTAAGCCGAATCCTTCCCATAAACTAGGGAAAACAAGCGCGATCGCACGATTAATTAATTCGGGCAGTTCGGCATAAGAAACATAGCTGAGAAATTTGACGCGATCGCGAATTCCTAGCTCCTCAGCTTGTGCCTCTAAACTAGGGGTAAATCTTGGATCGGGTGAGCCTGCAATCCAAAATTCATAGTCTTCTGGAAGTTGAGAGAAAGCGGTGAGCAATCGCCCAATATTTTTATAAGCGTCGTGTCTTCCCACGTAGAGAAAATAGTTTTGCGTTGGCAGATCGAGAAACTTGAAATGTTGACTGTCGTAAGCCAGTGGAACAACAGTGATTTTGTTGGCTGGGATTTTGTAGAATGCGATCGCATCATTTGCGGTCGATTCTGAATCACTCAAAATATGCTGAGCTTGATTCAGAACGTGAGGAATATAGTATCTGTAATACTGTGTTAGAGGAGACGTAAAGCGTGGGAATCGCAGCGGAATAAAATCGTGTAAGGTCACAATGTAGCGGCATTTCGTGAAGATTGGGGCTTCAGGAATTGGAGAAAAAATAAGGTTGCCTTGAAGCTTTTGATAGATTTTAGGCAGATCAAACTGAGTCCATTTCAAGCGCTTAAAGTGTCCTTTTTTTCCTTGATCTGGAGTCAACTGATCTGAAATTTTATAACAGGAATAATCAGGAATATCTTGTCCAGTTAATAACACTGGTTTAAGAGGAGTTAAACCAGGCAATAGATTTTTGGCATACACTGTATGACCTGTGGGCTTTGAGGCTAAAAATGCGAGGTTGATTAATATCACAGAATCGATCGATAAGCTTCTAACGTTGCTTTTGCTGTCTTTTCCCAAGAATATAATTTAGCTTGTTCTTTGCCTTTTTGAATTAAACGATCGCGGAAGGGACGATCGTGAATCACTTTAAAAATTGCTTCTCCGATCTGCTGAATATCAGTCGGCTCAACTAAAATTGCCGCATCTCCCGCGATCTCCGGCAATGATGAAGTATTACTGGTGACAACGGGCGTGCCCAAAGTCATTGCCTCTAACACGGGCATTCCGAATCCTTCATAATGTGATGGATACACAAAAACATCAGCATTCTGATAAAACTGAGCGACCTGAGCATCTGTTAGATAGCTTAAATGCCGAATCGAGGAGCGATAGAAAGATTGTTCGATCTGCTGAAAAATCGGTTCGTAAAGCCAGCCTTTTTGCCCGATTAGAAGTAGCTCATGGTCGATCTGATAATTTTTCTTCAAGTATTCAAACGCAGAAATCAATGCCTTGATATTCTTTCGAGGCTCGATCGTGCTAACAAACAAAATATAAGGCTTAGACAGTTCTAATTTAGGGTTTTCAACTGGAGAATAACGGCTTGCTAGATGAGTCACCCAAATTCGACTCGGATCAACACCTAAATATTCAACAATATCCTGCTTAGAACTATGTGAAATGGTTAGAACTAAATCCGTCCATTCAAGGCATTTCTTTAAGCGATCGGTATAAGCCCTCACAGTAGAGTTGGAATACTCAGGATATCTAACAAAACTCGCATCATAAATCGTAGTCATCTTGCGCTTTCCCGGAATCGGAAAAACGGTGTAGTTTGTTCCATGAACAATGTCAGCCTGATTAAAATAACTTTCCAAATAATGAGCGGACAGCAATGGAAACTGAATAAACAGATTTGAAATTCGCACCGGAAATGGAAACAGCCTCAGATTAGAATACGGTTGCAAATACTCTGGAAACGCTAAATCTCTTGTGAGCCAATTCTTCAATCGAGGCTGATAAATTAGCTCCAAATCAAAAAATTCAGTTGCTTGCAACGTTGTTAAGCCTTGGACTAGATTTGCGACATAAAGTCCCATTCCACTGGGTTTTGACATCCAAGGCGTAACATCGATCGCAACCCTCATGACTCGCTCAATTCCTTCAGATCGTGATCGACCATTAACTCCACTAACTGTTTAAAGGAATATTGCGGCTCCCAATTGAGCTGTTGACGAATTTTATCGATCGACCCGACTAACTGCACTTCTTCATCGGGTCTGTAGAAGTTTGGATCAACTGAAACATAGTTCTCCCAATTTAACCCCACACAATCAAACGCCGTCTGCACCAATTCTCGAACCGAATGCGTTTCGCCACTCGCAATAATGAAATCATCTGGCTGCTCTTGCTGCAACATCATCCACATCGCTCTGACTGCATCTTTGGCGTAACACCAATCCCGCTTAGCATCCAGATTTCCCAGCTTCAATTCCTTTGCCAGTCCCATCTTAATCATCGCCGCTCCGCGTGTGATTTTGCGGAACACAAACTCAGTTCCCCGTCGTGGAGATTCATGCGTGTAGGTCACACCACAGCAGCTATAAAGACCGTACTGTTGCCGATAGTTGATAGTCATCCAGTGGGCATACGCCTTCGCGACACCATAAGGATTTCTAGGTCGAAAAGCAGTGCGTTCCGTTTGCGGCGACTCGTCGGGTTGCCCAAACACTTCACTACTGGAAGCTTGATAAAATCGAGCATCCGGCTTACAGCGGCGAATCGATTCCAGCAGCCGAGACACACCCAAGGCGGTGTATTCCGCTGTTAAAGCGGGCTGTGTCCAGGAGAGTGGCACATAGCTTTGAGAAGCTAGATTGTAGAGTTCATCTGGTTGTGCGTAAGAAATAGCATCCATCAGAGAACACTGATCGAGCAAATCACCCGACAAAATCTCGATCGTTCCCGATAGATGACTAATGCGATCGACGTTGCCCGAACTTGATCGTCGTACTAGCCCAAACACTTGATAGCCCTGCTGCAACAGAAGCTCTGCGAGATACGACCCATCTTGTCCAGTTAATCCGGTAATCAATGCTCTTTTCATCGTACTTGCCACTCCTTCACACACTCAATGCCTCAGTTCGCCTTACAGCTTACTCCGGTTTGCCTATTTTGCAATGCTCCTCTGCAATTGCAACAATCATTGAATTGCCAGTAGCCCACAAAAAATAGCAAACGATCGCTCACGTATTGTACTGAATTGTCTCAATCAAGTTTTTCTGAATTTGCTCGAATGAATAATTCTGCAACACATATTGTCTGGCTAATTTGCCCATTCTTTCCTGCTGGCTTGGGTCTGATAACAGGTCTTTAAGGTGATGCTCAAAGCTGGTGTAGTCGGCGTAAATTCTACCGCCTTCGCTGCGCTCCGCATGTTCAACTAGAACTTGACAAGCGCCATTCACTAAAATTGGCGTAACTTGTGCCATTGCTTCTAAAGTCACAATACTAAAGCTTTCGTAAGGAGAGGGCATCACAAAAATCGATGCGCCTGCCATCAACTGAAATTTCATCGTCGCTGAAACAAATCCGAGAAACTCAATATCCTCGCGCTGCGGCAGTACCATGTGGTTCTGTCCGGTCAAGATTAACCGCAGCTTCGACGGGTAGCGTTTCTTAAACCGAGTAAAAAACTCGATCAACTCGGCACAGCCTTTACCTGCGTCGATTCGACCGCAGTACAAGATGTAGGGATAGTCTAATTCCATGGGCGAGTGTAAGTCTGTATCGATCGCCATTGCAATCACTTTTCCGGGCAATTTCCCCCAAAGGGCCTGTCCAAATTGTTGCTCCGCGTGGGTCAGCCAAATCAGCGATCGTGCCTTGTGAACCATATCCCCATAGACGCGAAAATAAGCGGGCGCTTCATCGTGCAGCGTTGGCGCAATCAGAACCTTCTCAGCGGGCACTTGTTCGACCCCAAAATAAGTTGGGGAATACAAATACGTGAAAAAGAGAACGGCTTCGTACTCTGCATGGCGATCGCCCAGAAATTCGAGCAGCGGCGTAGAATGAGGCCCCTGCTGTCGGATGTATTCTTCCTGGAGCGCAGTTGTCCAATAGGAGAGCGATCGACCCCGATGAAAATCATGCAGCAAGCGATTGTGCAGTCCTTCCCAAAAGGCAGTGCGTTCGATCGTCACCTCAAACCGAAAAATTCGGATATTGCCTTGGCTCTCGCACTCAGCGGGTAAATCGTTTGCCCAGGTTTTGTAGTCCAGCGCAGTTGTCGTGAGAATATCCACCTGAAATTGATTCTGCAACAGGGTCGCATATTGCCAAGCTAGGGACTCTGAGCCACCGACAATACTCGGATGACAGCGTTGAACAACCAGTGCAATTCGTTTCATTTCGACTCTACGGCTAAATGATTGATCAACTGAAGAAATTTTGCTTCGATTCTGCGATTAGAAAATACTTCTTCATAGCGCTGCCAACCCAATTGACCGAGTTGACGGCTTACAGACTCGCTGGTTGCAATTCGATCGAGCGAACCCGCAAGTAGGGCAGGATCAGCTTGCGACCACACTAAGCCCGCTTTATCGACCGTGTGTGGAATGGCAGTGGAGCCATAAGCGACGATCGGTAGCTTAATCGACATGGCTTCGACTAGCGGCACACAGAATCCTTCGTGATCGCTTGTAATCATGAAAGCGTGCGATACCAAATAATACGATTTCAGCGCCTCCGCAGAAACGCCTCCGGTGAATACGACTGCATTTGCAAGTTCTAATTCTGCAACCTTTTGGTTCAGAAAGTTACTGTACTTGTCTAAGCGGGGATCGGCTTTACCTACAATCAGTAAGCGACTGTTGGGGTTGTAATAGCGGTAATAATGATGAAAGGCTTCAATTAACGCAGCGTGACCCTTGTTCGGAGCCAATCGACCCACCATGAGAATGTTGAACTTGCCATCGTGGTAAGCGCTTAGAACCGAAGAATCCGGCTCTGTAAACTGCAAGCTGTCAATATGATGAAACGGGGGCAAGACTGAACTATTTTCAGGCGATACACCCAGTTCAAGTAGCTCACCAGCGTTATAGGCAGAATCTGATAGATAAGTTGCTCCTGGAATGTTGGCGATCGTTTGAAGCTGTGCGCGTCCAGCCCGACAGACGTTGGTATAGTCTGGGTTAAAGTTCTCGAAATACTGCGGCGGTGTCACGTTGTGATATTTAATCACTTTCTTGCAGTCAATTTCTCGAATCGGAACTAATGCAGCATCCCAACCCACAGAATAGTGATAAATCAATATATCGGAAGGTTTAGTCAAGAATGATTTGATTTGGCTGATGTGCTTCACGTCTACAGCGGATGTTGTCCAGACATCGCAGAAGATTTGACACACATAGCCCTGCTTCATTAAGACGTGATACATTCCCATCACATCGTTTCCCACGGCATCGCCATCGACTAAGCAAGGAGTCAAAACAGCAATCCGAATCTCTGAATCTCTGCGATTTACAAAGGGATCGATCGGCGCTTCAACCACCGGAGTCGGAGCGGGTTGAGGAGATCCGATCGGTGTTTCAACAATTGGGGGCGGGGCAGGCTTGGATTGCACAATAATCGCTTTAAGCTTGTGCTTTTTTGCGGCAAGCGATTGTCGCGCTCGTGAACCGAAATGTTTCACTCGTCGAGCGATCGCTAACGCATACCGCTTACTTCTGCCCTTAGCCCTTTTCCACAGCGACGGGCGAACGAGCATTTGGACTGGCTGTTGGATGATCGAAGAAGCGGGAGGTGGAATCGGAATTAGCGGACGATCAGCGACATCTTCAGTGATTTGCTGCATCAATTTATCAACATCAATTTGAATTTGATCCGCTCCCATCTCCACCATTCCTTTGTTGAATCACATCAAGGATTCGGTCAATTGTACCGCTCACGATCCTGTCTCTAGTGAGAAATTACTGCGCTAATGTATCTGTTTGTCCCAGCGATCGTCGCAGCTTCCACCACAGATTCCTGAATTGCCAAAACTTACTATTCTCAATTGCCTGCAACCGCAGATGAATTTGATCAAGCATACCGTCTTTCTCGCAAATTTGTTGTTGCTGCTGTTCGATTGTAAGTTGTTGTTGTTCGATTGTTTGTTGCTGCTGTTCGATTGTTTGCTGCTGCTGTTCAATTGTGAGTTGTTGTTGTGCGATCGTCTCTTGTAGTGATGTTTGTATCTGTTCGACTTGAGCGTGAAGTTGATGGATGGTTTGATTGGCTTGATGCAATTTCTCAGTTAAAAGCGGAATGCTATCGATCCAATAAGACTGGCTTTGAAAATACGCAGCCCGATCAAAGGGTGAATCTTCTCCCGTAATGCCACGCTTCAACTCGTCGTAGTAACCCCGTCGGCTGATCCAATCGATCGAGCTGCCATCTTGAAATGTTCCAAACGCATAGGGTAGCTGGCTTGTGACTTCGTAACCGTTTTTTAGCAGCTTTTCACGATACTGCGTTGCCATTTTTCCCCAAGGTGAATCAATTTGCTCCTCATACGGCAGCAAACTATACTTTGAAATTTGATAGGGATTGGACAAATTCCAACCGCTAAAGTGAATAAATAAAAGTGGTTGTTGATTGACCTGAATGCTGCCGTTGCCGTCGTACTCGAATTGACGATCGTAAAAATTCCAATGCCCGATGTTTGTCCCCGGATGCAGAAGTAACTTGAAGTCTCGGAAATATAGAGGCACAAAATTAAGCCAAAGTTGATCGACAAATAATCCGCGTGGATCAGCGATCGAGAGATCCGAAAAACCGTAATGAATTAATCTTTCTTTCCACCAATTGATAAATCGATAGGTTTCTTCAGTTCGCCGCAGTCCTAGAAATCCCCCGTTGTACATTCCTGCATTGAGAAAGCAAGCCTCATGAGCCGCATATTCAATTTCAACCGGAGTTTCTGCGTGAGGTGATAACAAGATTGAAACATCAGAAAGCTGATCAAAAATCGCGTCTAACGAGTGACAGACCATCACATCAGAATCTAAGAAGATCCAGCGTTCAGCGTTGAGTGTTTCAAAAACGTATTGATGTAAAAGCCCCCGTAAAGCACAGCAGAACTCAAACGGCGTATAGTAAAACTTCATCCGCTCGATCAGATTTTGATCGGGTAATGCTTCAAGCTGAATTAACTTAAACGGCTCGATCTCTGGATCAAACGCATCGTCGAGTCGATCTGCCAATAACACATAAAGTTCTGCATCAGGATTATACTCAAGCAGCGTTTCTGCTAGCGTTCTTGCATAAGCTAGATGACTTTTTGTAATCGTAGTGCAAACAATTTGCTTTGACATTCTCAATTCAATCTTTAGAACATATTACTCATTAACAGGTAAGCCGAGCCGCCGTTTGACGTGAAACCAGCTTTGCCGCAACTGCCAAAACTTGCTGCTTTCCATCGCTGCAATTCTCGCTTGTGCAATTCCGACTTCTTGTTGAGCTTGAGCTAACTGAGCTTGCAAGTGTTGAAGTTGAATTTGGTCGTGCTGTTGCCCGATTCGTGCAGCTTCCGCATGGCACATCGCGTGCATTAATACTTGAAAAGCCCTCTGCGACAAACTCATCTGATTGGTCAATTGCGATTCATCCACACCTACGATTGCTAAATAGCCATCTGCGTCTTCGATCGACGATAGATGCTCTAAATAATGCTGTCCAAAAAATCCGTCAGGCAAGCTATTTTGGTACGCATCAAACTGGGACACTTTAGCCTTGGGGGCGATCGGCTTAACTAGACAACTTGCAATCACGTAGTGCTGTCCGAAAAATACCGCTTCCCCAAACAAACTCAAAAATAAATCGCGAAATTCGGTAAACCGAAAGCGATGCAGATGATAAGAGCTAATCCAGGGCGAAACGCGATGATCGTTTGGACAGGACAGAAACAGTTGCCCACCGGGTTTGAGCAAGCGTCGTAATTCCGCGAGGAATTGCCGAGGATGCTGGAGATGTTCGATCGTTTCAAACGAAACAATCAAATCAAACGAAGCATCTTCGAGCGATCGCACATAATGAGCATCCGACTGGAGATAAGACACTTGGGGATGCTGATAGTATTTCGAGGCAAAATCGATCGAGCTTTGATCCACATCCACGCCAATGACTTCTCGTGCCCCCTGTAGCGCCATAAATTGTGTTCCATACCCTGTGCCGCAGGAAATGTCTAAGACTCGTTTTCCGTGGACAAAGGGCGCAACCATCGCATATCGGATCAGGTGGTCAACGTTGGCGATCGACGTATCCTCTCCCGCTTGAACAGGAATATGGCGTTCACCTGTCGGCATATAATCAGCAATCGGAGTGGATAAATCGCTAGAAGTCATGAATGCCCGTGTTTTAAGGGTGCGTAACGTATCCAGTAGTATACCAACTGACTGAAGACTTGGCTGATCGTGCGGTCTGAATTGCCTCTGACGGTCGTTAAACTAATTGTTTCAGACGAAACCACAGCGATCGAAGTTTCCAAAACTTGCTAGTTTCCATTGCGGTGATCGTCGATCGGGCTTGTTCGAGTTCAAGCTGGAGCGTTTGGAGTTTCTGCTCTAGGGCTTGAAGCGTTTCAAAGGACTGATTGCCCGAATGGTTGACTTGAGGAATGGGGCTGCGGTTATTGGATCGACCTTTGATCCAAAACGCTTGATCGGTTCCAATCCGCTCTAAAAGAGGCTTCTCGCCTTGTCGATTGCAAAAATCATAAAAGGCTTCTCGACAGCCTTCCCAATGGCCAAAGTCGTCGAGAACTACACAGCCGCCGATCGCAAGGCGGGGATAGAAGGTTTCGAGAACCAGTGTGACCGAATCGTACCAGTCAGCATCACAATGTAGGAGCGCAATTTGCTGCGGTAACTCTTGCTCGAATGTGGTTTCAAACCATCCGGGTTTAATCGTGTAGGAAGATTCGCTAGTGCCAACCGCACTGAGAACGGCTTTTACGTCTGCGATCGTTGCCACGCATTCACCGATCCAGCGTTTTGCGTCTTCGCCATCTTTTTCAGTCGTCGTCGGCATTCCTTCAAAGCTGTCATACAGCCAAAGATGCCTTTGTGCGAGAAACTTCGATAGAATCGCTGCTGAACCACCCTTATAGGTTCCACACTCAACAAAATCTCCTGGAATTGCATGAGCATTCAGGTAGTGACAAAGCGTCGCGAGATTTTCAAGTCGATCGGGCGTACAAAGGGTGTAAGGTTTGACTTGCTCAAGCGAAAAGGCGGACAGAAGCATTATGGGTAGCTCGACTGTAAGCGATGAACTCATTCTGCGCTAACCCTCAGACAGGCAGCTAGGGTTAGACTGTTGGGTTTGACAGGTTAATTCGGATTACTGTTAATTCGGATTACTTTAGTTCAGAAAGGGCTTCCTGCGATCGTAAATCCATCGTTCTTGTATGAATTTCAAACTGCGGGGACAGATTCACCATGCCGTTCCAGTGAATTGAATCTGGATTTTGTAGCACTTTCAGCGTCATGGTGTCATGCAGCATTAACAGCGATCGCTTAAATTCATCGAGTCCGATTCCACCATCCGCAACGCCGAGGGTAATTGTGTACTCGCCCGTGGGAAGTGGAACTTTGAACGCAAAGCGCACTTCGATCGCGGTTCCTGCCGTCACTTCTCCAATCGTTTCCTGCATACACCAGGTATTGGATTCAAACACCACTTCCCCGGTGCGATTGCGAATCTTAAAACCCACGTGCGGATCTTCAGCCGTTTCGAGAAACAGAAGCCCGATCGCAAGTTTAATTTCAGCATCGCTAAAGACCGTGTGAATGATGCGATCGTGCTCATCGAGTAGCTGAACGAATTGGGGCTTGACTGAGCCTGAACTCATCACTGCGGTTTGATCAGACTTTCCTTGTGAATCGGGCATGGTGATAGCAATGCTGTTTGGAGCCTGATCTTTTCGCTTTAATAGTTTTGCTTCGTATAAATCGACAACTTGGCGGGGTGTGGCATCTAAAACAACTTTCCCGTGTTCGATCAGAATCGCGCGATCGCATAACTTACAAACTGCGCCCGAATCGTGCGACACAAACAACAACGTCACACCCGATTCTTGCAGTTCTCTCAATCGCGTGAAGCATTTTTGCTGAAAAAAGACATCTCCAACTGCCAGTGCTTCATCAACAATCAAGATGTCCGGATCAGTGTTCACGGCAACTGCAAAAGCTAGGCGAATAAACATTCCGCTGGAATAGGTTTTAACAGGCTGATCGATAAAGTCTCCGATATCAGCAAATCCCGTAATTCTATCGAATCTTTCCTCGATTTCTGCCTGACTCAATCCCAAGATTCGACCATTAAAAAATACATTTTGTCGTCCCGTAAACTCTGGATTGAATCCGCTACCTAGCTCTAACAGTGCCGAAATTCGACCGTTGACCCTCAAGCTTCCCGTGGTCGGAGTCAACGTTTGCGTAATCACTTGCAGCAGCGTACTTTTCCCCGCACCATTTTGCCCGACAATTCCAACCGTTTCGCCCTTTGAAATGTCTAAGTCAATGTCTCGAATCGCCCAGAATGACTCAGCCCGACTCTTTCCAGGCAAGAGAATTTCTTTGAGTCGATCGACCGGACGAGCATAGCGCTTATAACATTTCGAGACATTCTTTAGGGAAATCGCGATCTCGTCCATAAGCCTCCTCTTAACCTCACTCCGCCATCTTAATGCCCGAATCAAACCACATCGGCAAACGCCGGACGCAACCGCCGATACACCCCAAACCCGATCGCAAACGCAACGACTGCGACTGCCCACAATACGCCCAATTCATGCCAGTGCTTCATGTCACCGACGAGAAACAAATCGCGATACACTTCAACGATCGTCGTCATCGGATTGAACCAAAATACCCAGAACCGCCAAGTTTCAGGAATTAACGAGGCAGGGTACACGATCGGAGTGACATAAAACCACAAACTCAGCAGCACCGCGATCGTCTGGGGAATGTCGCGCAGAAAGACCGTCAATCCGGCAAACAAGTAGCCTAATCCCGCCGTGAGCAGCAACTGCGGCAACAATACCACAGGCAACAGCCACAGCGTTGAGTGAATCGTCTTGGCGCTAATTGCCACAAATGTAATCAGCAACATCATGCCAAACGAGCTTTCCACCAGCGCTGTACAAATCGGAACTAAAGGCAGCAGCGCCAGCGGAAACACGACTTTCTTAATCAAGTTTGGCTGACCGATGACCGAACCGACTGCACCACTCAAGCCTGCAACAAAAGCTGTCCAAGGAATTAACCCCGCAAACAACCACAATCCAAACGTAAAATCATTGGCTGGTAGTCCGCGAAGACTCAATTTGACTTTAAGAACGATCGAAAATAAGTACGTGTATACTAATAACTGTGCAAGCTGATGCAGAATCGCCCAAGCATTCCCTAGAACGGAGCCTTTGTATTTCGCTTCTAAATCGCGCTGAACTAGGGTCTTGAGCAAGTCTAACTTCATCCACCAATGCGGCGGCACAGGCAGTAAATGTAAAACCCTTCCAAACTTACGCGCCGCAACTTTCACAGGGATTAGCACAGAGAACTCCTTTCACCTCGCTTTTGGTCAGGATATCAGGTTGAGAGCGCAGATTTGATTGCTTCTAACATTGCGGCTTTTTGCTCTGCGTCATATTTCCAACGCTCTAGAAAGCGCTGATACTCTCCGGTTCCGGTCTCGATCGTCGTTTTCAATTGATCGAGATGTTGATCAACTTTGGACGATCTCATTTGCTTAATAATTACCTCTGTTCGACGTTGTACCCGTGCTGAACCTGCTGCCATCTGTAGGTTTTGGTTGCGCGTATGGGTCAGAATCATTCCCGTAGACATGGCTAAGTTTTTTGCCAGTAAATCTCCGACAGTCTCCTCGGATCTCAGCAGTGCTGACACAACGGTTGGCAGGATTTGATCAATAAACTCGCGATCGTCGGATAAATAAGTAACAAAAAATCCTCGCGCACCATTCTCACTTTGTACTAATGCAGTTATGATTCGTTCAAGTTCAGGTTCCGGTACGCGACGTTGTTCGACTTCTTGAAGGAGTGATTGAGTGAGTTCGATCGCGCCCTCAAACGAAATCGAATCCGAGACGGAAAAGGTAGACGGAATCTCCATGTTCGCAATGTCTCTAGGTATGATTGTTCACAATTATGGCGATCATTTCATCTAAAAAACAGCCTAACGATCGGGATAAAGCTGCTGCGTCCTCTGGCGAGTTGTCCGTCATGGTGCAAGCTGTCCCCAAAGCTGATGTCAGTGGCAATACTCAATCCGCGAAGACAACCATTCTCCAAGCCGAACCGGAGCCTGAAGAACGCAGCAAGCTCGAAGAAAAAATCCGTCCGCAGTCGCTCCATGAGTATGTCGGACAAAAAGACCTGAAAGATGTGCTGGATATTGCGATTCGTGCGGCGAAATCCCGCAATGAACCTCTAGATCACTTATTGCTTTACGGCCCTCCCGGACTGGGTAAAACCACGATGTCGCTGATTCTGGCGCAAGAGATGGGCGTGAAATGCAAAATTGCCAGCGCTCCTGCTTTAGAACGTCCTCGCGACATTATGGGCTTACTGATTGGGCTTCAGCCCGGAGATGTTCTGTTCATTGATGAGATTCATCGGCTGGCGAAGGTGGCGGAAGAACTGCTTTATCCTGCAATGGAAGATTTTCGGGTAGATATTCCACTCGGAAAAGGCAAGAGCGCCAAGATTCAATCGCTGCCGCTACCGCCGTTTACCTTAGTGGGAGCAACGACGCGAGTGGGAGCGCTGACTTCACCGTTGCGCGATCGTTTCGGTCTGATTCAACGCTTGCGCTTTTATGAAATTGACGAACTCTCGCAAATCGTCCTCCGCACGGCTGCCCTGCTCAAAATGAAGCTCACCACCGACGGAGCCGAAGAAGTCGCCCGTCGCTCTCGTGGCACTCCTCGGATTGCCAATCGCTTGTTGAAACGAGTCCGCGATTATGCTGAAGTAAAATCTATGCGGGACATCGATCGCACGATCGCCGCCGAAGCGCTTCAACTCTTCAATGTCGATCCCTGCGGTCTTGACTGGACAGATCGCCGCTTGCTGAGCTTTATGATCGAACGACACAATGGTGGGCCGGTCGGACTTGAAACGCTTGCGGCTTCGACTGGCGAAGATGCCCAGACGATCGAAGAAGTGTATGAACCGTATTTAATGCAGATTGGGTATCTTAGCCGTACTCCCCGTGGTCGCATCGCCACGGCTGCCGCTTGGAAACACTTGGGCTATACTCCGCCTGATAACCAGTTGGCGCTTCTGTCTTAAAGTCTTGGAGGTTTCATGTTTCGTCATCTGTTCAAATCCTTGCTGATTGTCGCGATCGTGCTCTCTTTCGCGTGGCATCCGGTTCCGGTCTTGGCTGACTCTGAGATGCCGTCTGTTACTTCAGTTTTCGAGCGGTTGGCAAATCTCAGACAGCAAGCGTTTGAATCCACCAACAAAGGTAATTTTGCCGCTGCTGAAACCTTTTGGACGGAACTGATCGACCTGATGCCTGACAATCCTGCGATTTGGAGCAATCGCGGTAACGCTAAAGTTAGCCAAAACAAACTCGAAAGCGCGATCGAAGACTTCAACAAAGCGATCTCGCTTGATCCAACCGCCCCTGACCCGTATCTCAATCGCGGTACGGCATTAGAAGGATTAGGCAAATGGAATGAAGCGATCGCCGATTACAACAAAGTCCTCGAGCTTGATCCAAACGATCCGGCGGCATACAACAATCGCGGCAATGCGGAAGCCGGACTCGGACAATGGGAGATTGCTGCAAAAGATTTCCTCAAAGCTGCCGATTCTGCCCCAGACTATGCCTTTGCTCGTGCGAACTATGCGCTGGCTCAATACCAACTTGGACAGACTGAAGAGGCAATTCGCACGATGAGAAACTTAGTTCGCAAATATCCGAAGTTCGCGGACATGAGAGCGGCTTTAACCGCTGCGCTTTGGGCACAAGGCAAGCAAGGTGAAGCAGAGAGCCAATGGGTATCTGCGGTCGGACTCGACAAACGGTATAAAGACCTTGACTGGGTGAAGACTGTCCGCCGCTGGCCTCCAACCATGACGATCGCACTAGAGAATTTTCTCAGCCTCAAATCGTAGAGATTGAATCGAAATACGATCGCACAATGACCTGCAAGTTTAATCCTTGCGGGTCATAATTTTTGGGTTTAATTTGCTTAAGCTTAAAAAAATGGCACAGTTTAACGTCAGTTTGACAGAAGTTTTTGGCTGCGTTTGAATCTACGGGTCGCCCCCTAAATCCCCCATGAATGGGGGACTTAAAGCAAAGCCATTCCCAAATATGGGGAAGTTCTCCAATCTTCAAAGTCCCCCAGAATGGGGGATTTAGGGGGCATGACTGGACATCAATGAAGCGAAAAATTCGTCGAACTTCTAAGAAACAGCTCTGTTTCTTTCACCCTTCCCCAAGCGCATCTTTGCTGGAGACTCACGCCAGCTTAATCTTCGTTTGAAATTCCGACCAGCTTCATCACGATCGCCTTTTGCTTTTTCATAAGGATCTTGATTGTTCTCAAAAACGATAAGCAAATAAGCTAAAAATCGCGATCGCCGCTACGACGGCATTAATAAACCTAATTCATCGCAGCCAAACCTAAGAAACAGGAAGCTTGTTGTAAGAAACAGGCAGTTTTTTGTGAAAAAAAGCAGTTTTTCATCAGGAACGAACAAATGGATCTAACGATAAGCAGCGCGTAAGTTAGATCCACCCTGAAATTTGCAATTAACTTTGGGTGATTAATTGTTTTACAACTTCTGGAGTTAACTCTTTCACGTTACTCAGCACGATCGCCGCTCCTGCCTGTCTCAACGTTTCTCCGTAAGCGATCGATCGCGCCTCTGTCTCTTGCACATGCGGCGGCAAAACTCCAACCCCGATCCATGATCGCTCTGGATGAATCTTTCTGGCTTGAACGATCGTGTACATATCTGCAACGGTATCCCCGACATAAAGCACCGGAGCATCCTGATTCTCTAATCGCTCCAGTGTTAGAAATAACCCCGTTGGATCAGGCTTTCCGGGCGCATCTTCCATCGCAATCAGCACCGGGCACTCTAAGCCAATTCTTTTTTCCAACACATACCGCGCTGATCCTTGAGTTGCACCGCTAAAAAATCCCCAGCGAATTCCCGCTTCGCTCAGTTCATGCAGATAATCTGCACTCAAAAGCAACGGTTCTTGGCAAATGTAGCCTGTCCAATTCATCGGCTCAGTCCCTCGGTAGCGCGACTGAAAGAATTGAACGATCGCGCTGTAATCCAAATTCGTTCGATCGCGCTCCTGTCCCTGTGCCTCGAAATAGCGATAAATTAATTCCTGCGACGCTTCCCAATCGTTATTCCAAACCCCTTCACCCTTCAGCGCATCAATCTCCTGCGACGAAGGACGATATTGCCCTGCTGTAAACTGCTCCACCGTATCCGCCAGCGCCCGACGATACGATCCGCTGACATCTCGCACCACCCCGTCAATATCAAACACCACAACCGCCACGACACTTTCTCCCACTTTCTATGCAGCGATTTCCATCATCTACCGAAACTGTGCGGTAGAATAGCTGATCGTAATATTCCAAGCTTGGGACTGCGCTGGAGGTTAGAAGTTGACGAAGTTTATTCTAAAAGTTTTGTGGCTCGACGAAAACGTTGCGCTGGCAGTAGATCAAGTCGTGGGTAAGGGAACAAGCCCGCTGACTTCTTATTTCTTCTGGCCCCGCAACGATGCCTGGGAACAACTCAAGACCGAGTTGGAGAAAAAACACTGGATTTCAGAAGTCGATCGCGTCGAATTGCTTAACAAAGCAACCGAAGTCATCAACTACTGGCAAGAAGAAGGCAAAAATCGCCCCATGGCAGAAGCGCAAGCCAAATTCCCGGAAGTCGCCTTCACAGGTAGCGCCTGAATCTGATTGCCTCGGAATTTTCATAATCGAAATGACTCCTGACTTCGATTACATCAGTTGGGAGTCTTTTATTACAATTCCTTGTAAACGGACTCAGCGGCCAAAGCTAACAAAAAGAATTGAGACTTTCACAATGATTTGCTAATTTCTATTACAGAACTTTTACATTAAAGTTTAATCACGTTCCAGTTTTGAACTAATTAACACAACCCACTTAAGGTAGGTAGCTTCATGTCGATGACGATCGCCCCAGACCAGGTAGAGCGGATTGTAGGAAACCAGCACCATGATCCGTTTGAGGTGCTTGGCCCTCATCCAATCGAGCGAGACGGCGAAACGGTCTGGGTGGTCAGAGCTTATCAACCCACTGCCGATGCGGTTTCTGTGATCGTGCCAGAATCCCGCGCTGAATACCCGATGCAACCCTTGCATCATCCTCACTTTTTTGAATGCACGATCGACATACCAGAACTCGCCAACTATCAACTCCGGATTCGACAGGGCGAACACGATCACGTCATCTACGATCCTTACGCCTTTCCGTCTCCCTTCCTCACCGAGTTTGACTTGCACCTGTTCACCGAGGGCAATCACCACCGGATTTACGAGAAACTTGGCGCACATCTCACGACCCAAAACGGGGTTTCAGGCGTTTACTTTGCAATCTGGGCACCCAACGCCCGCAACGTCTCTGTTTTAGGTGATTTTAATCACTGGGACGGACGACAGCACCAAATGCGACGGGGATCAACCGGAGTCTGGGAACTCTTCATTCCCGAACTTGGCACCGGCACTCACTACAAATACGAAATCAAAAACCAAGCGGGTCACATCTACGAAAAATCCGACCCCTACGGATTTCAGCAAGAAGTCCGTCCGAAAACGGCTTCGATCGTCACCGATCTAACCGATTACACCTGGAACGACCAAGACTGGCTCGAAAAGCGCCGTCATACCGATGCTTTAACTCAACCCATCTCGGTTTATGAAGTTCACTTAGGCTCTTGGCTTCATGCTTCTTCTGCCGAACCCGCCCGCTCCGCCAACGGCGAAATTATTCCGCCTGTAATCGTCACCGATCTTAAACCCGGAGCGCGATTCCTCACTTATCGAGAACTTGCAGAGAAACTCATTCCTTACGTCAAAGAACTCGGCTTTACTCACATCGAACTTTTGCCGATCGCAGAACATCCCTTCGACGGTTCATGGGGCTATCAAGTCGTTGGACATTATGCCTGCACTTCCCGCTACGGCACCCCGCAAGATTTCATGTACTTTGTCGATCAGTGTCACCTCAACGGCATCGGTGTGATCGTAGACTGGGTTCCCGGACACTTCCCCAAAGATGGGCATGGACTCGCCTTCTTTGACGGCACTCACCTTTACGAACACGCTGACCCCCGCAAAGGCGAACATAAAGAATGGGGAACGCTGGTCTTCAACTACGGGCGCAACGAAGTGCGGAACTATCTTGTTGCCAATGCGCTCTTCTGGTTTGACAAATATCACATTGATGGAATTCGCGTCGATGCGGTTGCCTCCATGCTCTACCTGGACTACTGCCGCAAAGACGGAGAATGGGTCGCCAACCAATATGGCGGACGAGAAAACATCGAAGCGGCTGAGTTCTTGCGCCAGATGAATCATCTAGTGTTCAGCTACTTTCCAGGAAGTCTGTCGATCGCGGAAGAATCGACCTCTTGGCCCATGGTTTCCTGGCCCACCTATGTAGGCGGCTTAGGCTTCAACCTCAAATGGAACATGGGCTGGATGCACGATATGCTGGACTACTTCCACATGGATCCGTGGTTCCGCCAATTCCACCAAAACAATCTCACCTTCAGCATTTGGTATCATCACAGCGAAAACTTCATGCTGGCGCTGTCGCACGATGAAGTCGTCCACGGCAAGAGCAACATGATCGGCAAAATGCCGGGTGATGAATGGCAAAAACTAGCCAATTTACGCTGCTTGTATGGCTATATGTTTGCCCATCCCGGTAAGAAAACGCTATTTATGAGCATGGAGCTTGGACAGTGGAGCGAGTGGAATGTCTGGGGCGACCTTGATTGGCATCTGCTGCAATTCGAGCCACATCAGAAACTAAAGCACTTCATGACGGTGCTAAATTCGCTTTACCGATCGGAACCCGCGCTCTATGTTCAAGACTTTTCTGAAGAAGGATTTTCATGGATTGACTGTAGCGACAACCGCCATAGCGTCATCTCTTTCATTCGCCGAGGAAAAGAACCAGGAGAGTTTATTGTAGCGGTGTGTAATTTTACCCCACAGCCTCATAGTCACTACCGCGTGGGTGTTCCAGAGGCGGGCTTCTACACCGAACTGCTCAACAGTGATGCTCGCGAATTTGGCGGCAGCAATATGGGCAATCTCGGCGGCAAATGGACAGACGAATGGGCTTACCACAACCACCCCTACTCGATCGACCTCTGCCTCCCGCCTTTATCCACCCTGATCTTCAAACTCGATCGCAAAAAGACCCCAGCAAAGCAGTGATTAGTCACAAGGATTATTCTGGCGAGTTGGTCGGTTCTCTCCTTCTCGGACTGTACCGAGGAGGTTAGAGACGATCGCGCACCGCTTAGTGCCGCCTCCTGATGGCGTGGAGAAGGTTACGCGACCCAGTTGCCCATCGACTCCTCCCCGGTGATTAAACCGAATTCGATAGATGCTATTGTCTCGCTGAAGTAGTGTTGTATCCGGCGAACCAAGTAGCCTCACCCCATCAGGAAGGTTCTGCCAGGGCTGAACCAACGGATTTGCGTTCGTTGGATAGACCGCCCACTGAGCTTGCTGCCCTTGCTGCCGAAAACCGACTTCATACGGAATGTTCTGCTGCTTTGCGCGAGTTTTCCCCTCGGATAAGGCAGTGACGGCTTGGCTTCGAGCTGCGTTGAGGCGCTGAGTGTTTAACTGGGCTTGCCAAGCAGGAGCCGCGATCGCCGCTAAAATGCCAAAGAGTGCAACCACGACGATGGCTTCTAACAGCGTAAACCCCTGACTGGACTGCCACGGGTTTCGCCGCAAATAAGCTTGAATGATTTTGTGTTGCTTGGTGTGAATTTTGTGTCTAAAGTCGTGCATGACAGAAATGGAGCGTCACATCCATGATGGCTTAATTCCTATCAATTCAGGACTCAAATTTAAGCGCTTTAACACAAAATTCAAGTTCCAAAATTAAGGCGCTGCTGGGCATGCTGCATCTGAATTTTCTGCGGTTGCACCTAGCAACGTTTCGACGGAGACACATCGCCTTGGATTGACTCCGATCGCGGCTCCGATCGTAATCGCGTAAGGCACCGGACTAGCGACAATAGCACCGTAACCATCAAAAATCAGAGTTGCTCTGTTTCGATCAGTCCCTTGATCGCCCCAAAGACGAATGATGCCAGGTTGAATGCTGCCATCACTGAGCGTTTGCCAATTGGTAATTTGATTGATATCAACTGAGTTATTCGCTGCAGCGACGATCGCATATCGAGGTTGACCATTGTTATTGTCAAACACGACTGCGCGATTCACTTTGGTCTGTTGTGCTTGAGACTGGGCAGTCCGAATTGCTTGAGCGACTTGACTCCGAGCCGAACCCACTCGCTGTTGATTGATGAATGCAACCCAGTTTGGAGCCGCGATCGCAAACAATATCCCAATCAAAATCATGGTGATCAGCACTTCCAGTAGGGTGAAGCCGTTTGTCGTAGAGTCAGATTTGAAAAAAGATTGCCTTTGCATAAATTTAACCTGGAGTAAGGCATTACTGCGTTTTGTTGGTGACACCGCGAGTCAAGACACGAGTTTCGAGCGCGATGGGCACTCTGGGGCGATTTGTAGCCCCGATATCCGGTACACCAGGTCTACCCGCCGCATCTCCCTGAATTCGGATGACAACTTCCTGATTGAGATCGCCTTCTCGGTCTCCTCCCCGAACATAGACATAAAAACCGCGTGGAGGATCGGCTGTGGCTGAAGCTCCGTCCCGTGGAGTCAAAACGAGACCTTCTGTTGATCGATTAGGCGCTCGTCCTCTACCAGACGAGTCAGATGGGTTATACAATCCAACCCAGTCTACAAAGTCTGTTAGCGGTAAGGTGTTGGTATTATTGCTTACGGGTCTACTGGTTTGTAGTGGAACTAGGGTCGTCTGCGACAGCGAAGACCGCTCAACGGGCCAAGCGAGAAAACTCGTTTCTTTTCCGTCAGTTCTTCCGCGTGGATTGACCCATCCTGTAACTGGCGCTGGCGACTCTGTTGTGGGAACACTACTCCCCGTAAATTGAGGCAGGTGGTAGCGCACAATTCTGGCGCGACCGCGACTCACACGACCTGTGGTTTCCCGGTTGAGCGAATAGACGACGAGGGTGTACATTCGCTCAGACAGACAGGGGACGTTCTGAATCGCAGCAGGAAGCGCAGCCGAACTGGAATAAGCATCGCTATTTCTAGTGCAAACAGCCTTTAGTTCATCGGGCAGTGGATCAACGCGCCAAAATGCCAATACTGGAACATTATTAGTCGTGCCGAAACCACTGGTGCCAACAATAGTTTCGGGTAAGTAACTCCTTAATCCAGGGCAGCGCGTGTTGTTCGGGCTGGCTGGACGATCGAGCAAACAGTCGCCATCATACACAAAGACGGCTTCGCGCACATCACGGGCTATATAGTCGATTGCTGCTTGTAAATCGCGCTGGGTATCGCTTCGAGCCGATTCGCGCAGATTCGTTTCAATGAGCTGCACCACGATATACAAGAGTCCAGCCGAAATGAGTGAACCCACGAGCATCGCAACGAGGAGTTCTAAAAGCGTAAACCCACCTGCTTTGGTACGGAGATGGTGTTTTTGGTATCGCTTCAAAAATGACTTAATCATTTCTTCTCTACAGTAAGGTTGGGCAGGGATTTAGAGCATTGCTGGACGAGAATAAAAGCCTTGCATCTGCCCGAACCTTGATAGGAATCGGGCAGTATTGTCACGTTCTGTAAGAAGAACAAGGTATCCTTGCATTTAGCGATGCCAAACTTAGCAGGCTCCAGTCGTCTGGCTTGCGGCTGGACAGAGCTTGCGGTAAAGCTCTAGATTCTGGCTCTCGCTGCTGCGAACGATCGTCGAGTAGAGGACGGCTAAGGGACGGTTACGCTGATTGCCAAGACCATTTGTGCCGCGCAAAGAAGCAGGCTGCGTCTCACCTCGCTGTGCAGTTAACTCGTCTCTTGCAATCGCCGAGTACACTCGAACACCCATCACAAATCCTGTGAGAACTTGCCCTGTTGTGCCTTCAAATCGATTGCCATTTTGGTCAAATCCTTGGCTACGAAAGGTTTGCAGCAGATAATCGCCAACACAGTCACCATTTGTATCCAATTGAGCGAACGTTCCGATCGCGCTTGGAATGCTACCAACATTGGTACAAGCCCTGGTAGAGATGACTCCAGTTCCAGCAGTATTGGGTGCAGCAGGGAACCGACCTGAAGTAGAGTTACGCACATCTGCTTCGGTTAAATTCGCTACAGAGGGAGGAAGATTGGCAGTTTCGCCGCGCTCGATGATGACCCGGACACGATCGATTTCGCCTTGTGCCAGCTTTAAGGCTTGCTCTGCCCGTTGGACTTGCACTCGTGAGGCGACTGCCCAGAAAATCGGGGGAGTGATGCTGACCATTGTGATGGCGATCACGACGATCGCAATTAAGCTCTCGATCAGCGTTAAACCTGCATCTGATTGCTTAGCGATCGTGCCGTTGTGAATAAGGCGGAGCGCCCCCAGTCTAGAGGGGAGAGGTGTTTGTCGCTTTGTGAATTTGGATACCATCTCAACCTCCTCACTTACTTGGACAGCTTGTATTCAGATTGAGAGCCGATTTTGCTGCATTGCATAGATTGGCAATATACGGATCGCTTGCAGGCGGCTCAACGTAATACTCACTCCGATTCTTACTTGCCGAGACAAAGCGGGCAGCAGCAGGGCTAGCTGGACTAAATTGCAGCCCGACGTCGTAGCCCCAGCTTCGCTTGGGTGCCCTGTAATACGGAATATTCTGTTTGTCCGGATCAGATGCTAAGTTGGCACCCCAGCTAGAAAGCGATGGTTCGATGTTCTCAAGCTCAAACGGAGAGGTTGCATAGTTGGCGTAGCTCAGTTGAATCAAGGAGCCTGAGAAGAACAATTGTTTACTGTCCCAATCTTCTAAGAATCGTGGGAAGTTGTGTAAGCCCCCGTAGCCCTGTTTTGAACGTGAGGGATTGATGCCACTCACAATGATGGAGTTGACTCGGGTTTCAAGCGCATTTAATAGATTCGGTTCTCTCATGCCGTCGGTTGTTCCATAGCTGGCATAGACACTATTCTCACCAACGTCCTGACCGTAGCCGTAGTAAGCTCTTTCGGGAAATAGAACGTTGAAGGCAACAGGCGGAAGCGGTTTTTCGCGCACCCCTGGTGTGTTGGAATCGCCCGCCGTAATGTCTCTAGCACGCACCACTAGCGGTTGCCCAGACCGTGAAATCTTGATCGGGGCAGTGATGTCAACAAAGTGCTGTGTGGTATTGGGGTTGGATGCGTTTATGTCACCACGGCGTTCTGCGATCGCATCATATCGGGAGTTCTCACGCACCCAAGTCCAACCGTCTCGGTTGCCTGCGGTCTTCGCTAGAATTTGCTGAGCAGGGCGATTCTGGTTGTGGAAAGAGGTGTTGATTGCGTCGGCACAACCAGGGTCAAACAAGCCGCTGTTTTCGTGGTAATAGTCGCGCTTCCTATTCGTATCCGTTAAGTTCGTAACAGATACCGGGAAAGAATCTGGGACTGGGTATCTCGCAGTGCCGCCGAGACTGAAGCCGTTCCCGATCACATCCGTGTTGGTATCGCGATTGTAACGAACGAACGTATCCGCGATCGAGCCGTCACAGAAGCCATTAGACAAGATCGTGATGCTGTCTGCCAGAATTTCTGACGGTCGCCAACGATCTCTATTCGGTGCTGCAAAGTTCGGATCAGGCCTGTTGCGGGTGTAGAAATTCGAGTAATCGTCATTCAGAAGTTGAGCTGCAACAGTCCCATCAAACTCCTCTAAACGGTTGCCCGTTGTATCGTCGTCACCGTCCTGATGGTGGTTGAAGTCGCCCTGAATGTATACGGGCTGGTCGGTAAAGAACGACAATCCCTTGATATTGTCGGCAGCATTAATAGCTGTGCCTTCAAGACTGTCATTGCGCTTGAGTTGCATCCCATTGCGGAGTCGGAAGCCGTGCATTCGTCGATCGGGATCGGGGAAGCGATCGACCGATTTTGTCGAAATGCCGTTCTCTCCAGAATTGAGATCGCTTTGAGTGGTTCTGGGGGGCGCAGGATTGACGGGTCTCACTTTTGGATCTTTCGGATTTGCCGGATCTCGCAAATCCATCTCGCAGCCCGTTGTTGTACAAGCGGGTCTAGAAATCGCATCTTCTCGAACGGCATCTTCCCGGAAAGCGTAGACAATCCCGCTTTGAGGTAGCCAGACCGCAGTTTTTGATCCAACTTGCGAACTGCGGAGCATTCCTAAGTCAACGTCCAGTGTCCGCACCAGCATTAACTGTCGTCCATCGAAGAACGCTCGATCGAGGAATGGAACTGCAACACGGGTTAGACTTCCGGTGGGGCTGTCTGCTTTGAGAATGATATTGGTTGAGAAGTTTGCTTTCGTTGCAAAACTTCTGGGTGAGCTGTTGGTTGGTAGATCCCAATCCATCATTGTTGTCGGACGAGGGGTGAGTGCGATGCTGCTTACCGAGTAGTCTTCGATCGGAATGACCCTAACCGATTCACCTGTTGGACTTGCGGGATTGCGATCGTCCGGTTTACGGCTGAGATCGTTGTACGCATTGCAAACTGGAGTATTGGTGTTCGGCGGACAAATCGGCAACGTGAATGACACGCTGGGATGACCTGCTCGACCTGTTGCTTTCGTGCTACTGATTCGCTTGAATTCAGCTTGAATCGAAGCCACATAGCTGTCTGCGATGTAAGGCTCAGTCGTGGGTTGTGCATGATCAAAGCCGTCTGTAGACCCTTCACCGTTATAGTCGTGATCAACCTCTGGGAACAGATAGTAAAGAGCAGGGAATTTGGGCAAGACTTGGGTTCCGCTCTCATCTAGTGTTCCGCACAGTTTCGACAAGGCAAATCGATAATAAGCCAGGTCACGTTTCAGTCCGTTGCTGCCTCTGGAAGAAGGGAAGACCGTGTTGTAGTCTCTCGGATCTGTGGGTAGAGAAACAGGAGCTAATCCACTGGCACTTAGCGTCGTTGAGGATCTGGAAAGAACGGGATCTGCCGACATCCCAGTTCTGAGATCAGTGTCACCATCTAGACCACCAGTGAAAACAAATTGATCGGGGTCGCAAGCCGTTGGCATTGTGATTGGATTATTCATCCCCCCTGGAAAGACGGTGTATTGTCCGAATCTGGGTGATGGCTTGAATCCATAGGTGCGATCGCGGCGAATCTGATGATTGAGCATGATTGTCTCTGCCAGTCGCATCTCAGCCACGAACTCTGGATGATCTGGTCTAAGGTTGTCTCCGTTTGTTGCCGTTCCTCTGGTTAACAAATATTGTCTTAGTGCACCGATTAGCGCCTCTGGGGTTACGCCTTGATAATCTTTAGGGTTATACAGGTTTGCTCTGCGGTTTCCCGCCACAGAGTAGTCATAGGTTGCAAGCTGCTCTCTAGGGAGAACTTCTGGGTTGGAGCTTGTCGCACCATCGTTTACTCCATCCATGAGCCTCCAGAGATCGCGTCCCAGTTTTGCCATCAGGCGCTGTCTGTTGTTACCTCTGCTGCCCATGTCTATATCGTTTGGTGCATTTAGTCCATTGATCGCGCTGGGATCGAATTTCTGGATACGATCAATGTTGTAAGCCAACATTCCGAGCGTACAAGATGCCGTTTGAATGTAGGTGCGATCGGCGATGCTGAGCTTAGTGAAATCGTTGTTAGCAGCTTTTAAGTTCGCAAGTGCGCGTTTCAGATTAGAGTAGTCTCCCCACATTGAAAGCGCTGGGTAAGGGTGAATTTCTGCTGCATTTGGCGTAGGAGGAAACGCGCCGCTCTTGAGGACGCTTCCGATCATTTGGTGATCACCTGCGAAATTCGCCAAGTTTTGTAGCGCTAACCGCAGTGAACCAGTTTCGTTTTGAACTGCGGTTAGGAAGCCGCTGTAATCTCCGCCCGGAGTTGTAAATTCCCATCCATTCGTTCCGACTCCTGTAAAGAAGTTGGTGAGTAGAGAAGTTGCCGTGGTATCTGCGACACCACTATCGTTTGTGCCAAAGAACTCAGACGGACGGAATGTGACTGTCTGCCGCAGTGACCAAACGGTTCCAGGATGTGAAGTGGTTGCAAGACAAGCTACCGGATAATCTAAATCTTCGGCAGAATGATAGACGGCGGTGCTTTGAACTGCTGACAGATTATCACGCAGCGATCGGCGATGCAGATCGACATGAGAAAGCTGTCCGGTTGGAGTGACGGGATACGGCTTGACCGTGACGGGATAGAGCGGGTCTCCCTCGTGTTCGTAAGTATCTTGATCAACCGTAGCGCTGCTGTTTGCCACATAGTTATCCCCGTTTGGATTTCGGGGTGCATACCAGGTGAACAGGTTGCCAAGCTCTAGTCGCTGTCCTACCAACAGTCTCAGCCCTGTCACACGCGCACGTCGCTCCCAGTAGCCATCCAGCCCAACGCCTGAAGCCTCAGCATCATCTGGGGCGACTGTATCGTTGAGCATGACCGTATTGCCTGAATCGATCGGCTGTCCATACTTCCCATCCGGCACAATTTTATTCGGTTCGCTGCCGTACTTGGGCTTAGGTCCCCAGAGGTTATCCGCTCGATACAAGTCGTCTACATAAGGCGCATCCGCTTTCTCAATAACAACCCGCTGCGGCAGACTACCTCTTTTCAGATCCGGCAGATTTTGTTTCGCTGGATTTACGTTCTTAACCCGATTATTGCGATCTTGGTTGCTAATGTTTGCAGCGACCGGAACGTTCGTGTAGCCATTTTCCAGCAGAACGGCTTCTGGATCAGTCGTGATGCGGTACAAGTCTTGTCCAGCTTCGTCTGAGACGTTATCTGTTGTACTGGTGAGCTTGACTTGGCTATTACCATTATCTGGAGTGTTACTGTGAAGGTGAATGGTGCTGCTGTCATTGGTATTTGATTGACCATCTTGCATCGCCCCTGCTACCACAAGTCCGAGCAAATCATCTTTTCCTTCCCGTCGATCGGTCACACTAATTTCAGAAGCCGATGGTGTGAACAAGCAGGAAGACGGAGAACTGATCAGGTACGCGGTGAACTTGTCTTGAGGTTCTGGTGCTCCGTCAGCCTTCAGCCCAGCCCCAATAATCAAGTTGCCCTCGGTGTGCATTGCGCCATTCCACCTGAAATCGGCACCCGGATAAATCTCTAAGTCATGGCGGAACCAGGCTCCCCATTTGTTGCCGCGATCGAGTTCGCGATCTTGGGTAAATTCCAGTGTGGCTTTCGTTCCGCCTGCGTTGCCCGGAATAACTAGCGCATCGACTTGGAAATTCTTTCGTAATTTCGAGGTGGTAGTTTTGTCTTCAAACCAGCCTTCAGGCCCCGCATTGCCGCCACCAGAGTTTCTAGCGCAACCTAAAGCCCCATCGACGCTGAGCGGTGCTTGTCTGACCCAGCGATTTCCAGCTTTGACTGCATCGTCTGTTTCTTCCAGCATTTTAGTTGCGATCGATTTTGCTGGAGTACCCGCGCTGCTGTTCGCTAGGTCGGGGAGGGGTGTATTTAAGACGATCGAGTAAACAACCGTGGAATCCTGGGTATCGAGTTTGCCATCACCATTGGTATCTGTACGGAAATACCAGGCGTTATCGACTTTGCCATCTTTGTTGATGTCGATGCGGGTTTCATCAGGAAATGTGTACGCATCAACTTGGTTGCCACTTGCATCTTTGTAGGGCAACTGCGCGAAGGCTTCTCCACCTGGCTTGGTACTGCGCGGCATGGTGTCATTGTTGAGCAGCATAGCTTCGAGCGTCGCTTGTGAAGGGATACCGCTCGGCAAGCGTGTATCTTTAGTGGCATCGAAGAGGAATTCGAGCTTGGAACGGGCGCGATCGATAGCGGGAGTCGCGGCGTTGTAAATCACTCGCTGCTGCGCTTCGCCAATTACTTGCACATTGCGGTTATATGCCCGGAACGTGAGCGCGCCGACCGTCAGCGCTACAACTAAAATCAGCAGAACTGTGGTCGGCAAGATAAAGCCTGATGTAGAAAGCTTGCCTCGACGCTGATAGAGCAAAACGTAGCGCAGAACTCTATTTACAAAAGATTTTGTGATCTTGCGGTAGAGTCTTCCGCCTTTGCGGAAGAAGCCCTGGAATGTAAGTTTGCGATTTGACATAGCTGCTGAATTGGCAGAAACAAAAGTGACGATCGAACAACACTCGATCCGAAGGGGCAATTCGCGATCGCAAATCAACAGGGGCAAAGAAAATTAAATTGACGAAATCTATTGCTAGATATCGTCTGATTTTTCCTTGAGGAAGAGGCAAGATGATGGTCTGAATTTAATCAAAACTTCATCACTGCCGAGTGACTTCTTCTACTGTCTTCATAATTTGCGGCAAGGTCATCCGAGAAGACACGCGCTCTCACGATCGGTAGTAGCTAAAGGATGAGTCCGGTAAGCTACGTAGGATGATGTTGGATATTCGGTGCGTCTCAGAGTGGCGCGGTTTCTTGATCGAGAGAAAGCGCGATGTATGTAGATTACCCATTCGCCAGGGAACGCTATCAGGCACAAGGATTTTAGCAAATGAAGATAGCAAAACTGGGGTGAAGCCGTGGAAAGCTTACCCCAGTTTTATACGCTAGACATCACCGCAAAAACACCTAAGCGATCGGAGAATCAATGCTTGCGGTGCAAAAAGTTAATTGTTGCGAATCTGCCTATGTTATTTGGCAAACGTTCTACAGGCGGCTCAGATCGATCCCTGCTTCTTTAGCGAACACGTCCAGACTCTTGTGTTCTAGCGTTTTGATGGCTTTGGTGGAGAGGCGCAGTTTGATCCAGCGCTTGCCCGTTTCCCACCAAATGCGCTTGACTTGCAGGTTGGCTTCTTGGAGTTTCTTGGTGCGGCGGTGTGAGTGAGACACTGCCATTGCGTTATTGGCTTTTTTGCCAGTGAGTTGACATCGACGTGACATCGCTTGATCTCCGATTAGTTCAGATTAGGATTTATTACAGTCCTCCATTATAGGGAATGGAGGACATTTGGCAAAAGATTGATAGGGAGCTGCTTCGATGAAAGCGTTGGATTGCCCCCAAATCCCCCACGACTGGGGGACTTTGAGAAAAGGAAGCTCTCCAAATTGAAGAAGATTTTTAGATTTAGAGTCTTCTAGTCTGAGAGAGTTAGCCCAACTCGGTGAGGGCACGATCGACTGCGGCAAGGGCGCGATCAATTTCCTCAGGGGTGACGATAAGCGGGGGGACAAAGCGCAGGACTTTTAGACCGGCTGGCACGAGCAGAACGCCTTCTTGAATTGCGATTTTAACCACATCGGCGGCAGTAAAGGCGCTGTCTGCTGTGAGTTCCAGACCGTTGATCAGTCCCCAACCCCGAACCTCTGCAATTCGCGATGGATATTTTTGAGCCAGTTGAGCCAGTCCTGATCGCAGTTGTTCGCCCCGCGCTTGGACGTGAGCGAGCAGATCTTCGCGCTCGATCGTGTGGCAGACCGCAAGCGCAACGGCACAGGCAAACGGGTTGCCGCCAAAGGTGCTGGCGTGATCTCCGGGTGCGAAAACATTGCAACGGGATTTGCAGAGCATTGCACCGATCGGAATTCCACCGCCTAGACCTTTTGCTGAGGTGAAGATATCGGGTTCGATGCCGAGATTTTCGTAACCCCAGAGTTTGCCACTCCGTCCCATGCCGACCTGCACTTCGTCCAGGATCAGGAGAATGCCTGTTTCGTCGCAAATTTGACGAATCGCTTGGAAATAAGCCCGATCGCCCGGACGCACACCGCCTTCACCCTGTAAGCCTTCCAGCATGATTGCGGCAACTTGGGGTTCCGATTGGTCGAGTTCAGCGATCGCACTTCTCAGGGCTTCCAGGTTGTTGTACGGAACGTAGTGGAAACCGGGAACGAGCGGATTAAAGTTTTGCTGGTATTTCGGCTGTCCGGTTGCGGTGATGGTTGCAAGGGTCCGTCCGTGGAAACTGGCATTTGCCGTGATAATTACGGGGTTGGAGATATTGCGGACGGTGTGAGCGTACTTCCGAGCGAGTTTGATCGCAGCTTCGTTGGCTTCGGCTCCAGAGTTACAGAAAAAGGCGCGATCGGCACAAGAATGCTCAACCAGCCATTTCGCCAGTTCGCCTTGGGGTGCGTTGTAGTAAAGATTGGAGACGTGGATCAGAGTTTTGGCTTGCTCGGTGACGGCTTCGATCAGGGCGGGGTGAGCGTGACCGAGGGTACAAGTGGCAATTCCAGCGACAAAATCCAGATATTCGCGTCCTTGGTCATCCCACACGCGGCAACCTGACCCGCGAACCAAAGTCAACGGGAAGCGGGCGTAGGTGGTCATGACGTAATCGTCAAATTCTGCGATCGAAAACGGTGCGGGAGTGGGAGATTTTACAAGGGTTTCTGGACTCACTGGTTTTGATCCTCAAATGCAAGTCAAAAGAACATCTTAATGGAAGTTCTTCAAGCGCGGAAACTCGCCTAGATCCAGTATGGTCTTTACAGACGATTCAGGGCAGAAGCATCAAGAAATGATGACACAGCAAATTTTGGCGATCGCAACGAGCGATCAGGGGCAGTTCGCGCAGTTAGTCACCGTACTGATTATTTTGCTGCTGGTGGCAACGATCGTGGCTTTGCTGTCGCGACGGTTGCAGGTTCCGTATGTGACGGGATTGGTGCTGGCGGGTGTGGCGATCGCGGAATTTTTGCCGCGTAAAGTGGGGCTGGATTCGGCGCTGATTATTAATTTGTTTCTGCCAATTTTGCTGTTTGAGGCGGCGATTAATACGGATATTCGGCGGTTGAGAAGTACGCTGATGCCCATTTTGCTGCTGGCGGGGCCTGGTGTGCTGATAGCGGTAGGGGTGACGGCGATCGGCTTGAAGTTTGGGCTGGCGATCGCGTGGATTCCGGCGCTGTTAGGGGGAGTGATTTTGGCGATTACGGATACGGTATCGGTGATTGCTGTGTTTAAAGAAATTGCGGTGCCATCGCGGTTAATCACGATCGTCGAAGGCGAGAGTTTATTTAACGATGGGATTGCGCTCGTTTTATTTAGTTTGATTTTGAAATTTAACGCTACTGGAAATATTACAGTCATTGATGGAATTCGTGAGTTTGTGGTCGTAATTGTCGGTGGGATGGTGATCGGTTTGGTGCTGGGCTACTTGGGTGTAGGACTGTATCGACAATCCGAGGACGATCCGCTGAGTAGCATCTTGTTGACGGTGGCAGTGGCACTGAGTGCGTTTCAGTTGGGTCAATTTCTTCAAGTGTCGGGCGTGGTAGCGGTTGTGATTGCCGGATTGATGATTGGGAATCTGGAGCGCTCTCAAAGTGTGTCGGCATCGAGTCGGATTACGGTGCTGAGCTTTTGGGAGTATGCCGGGTTTGGGGTGAATACGTTTATCTTTTTGCTGATTGGGTTGGAGCTTCGGCTCGATGCATTGGGTCGCGCTCTACCTGCTGTGTTGCTGGCGGTGTTGGCGTATCAAATCGGTCGATTGCTGGCGGTGTATCCGCTGTTGGCGCTGGTGAAAGTGTTCGATCGACCTGTGCCGCTCAAGTGGCAGCACGTGTTGTTTCTGGGAAATATTAAGGGTTCTCTGTCGATGGCGCTGGTCTTGAGTTTGCCAGAGGAGATTGTGGGCAGAGAGTCGCTGATTGTGATTGTGTTTGGAGCCGTTTTGTTGTCGCTCGTGGGTCAAGCAGTCGGACTACCCCTCGCCGTGCAGCGATTAAGGCTGTCGCACACGTCCGAAGTGCAGCAATGGATTGAAGGCTTGCAGTCGCAGTTAATGACCGCAAAGGCAGCACAAGATGAGTTGGATACTTTGCTGAAGAGTGGAGTGCTGCCGAAATCGGTGTATGAAGAATTGAGATCGAGCTATCAAATCCGGATCGCTGCCGCAGAACGATCGCTGCGAAATTTTTATAATCGGCGATCAGAAAAGGCAACGGAAATTGCGATTCGCGATTCGCGCTTTGATGCGGTGCGGCGGCGATTGTTGTTGGCGGAGAAAAACGCGCTGAACGATGCCCTCAGAAAGCGGATTTTGTCTGAGGAAGTAGTGCGACCGCGCTTGAAAACGATCGATGAGCAGCTATTAAAAGTTGAGGACGATTAACGAACTTCGCTAAGTGCAGGTTGAATTGAACTAGCGCGAACTTGCTCGATCGCCCACAAAATCGTTTCGGGAGTCGCAGGAGAGGGGATCGGCACAGAATCGACTTGCCCAAATGCCGCGATCGCTGATCGAATCGCTTCACGCACCGACAGTGCCAACATAAACGGGGGTTCTCCGATCGCTTTACTGCCGTAGATTACGCCTGTTTGGGCTGCACGTTGTAATAAGTGAACATTGAAGGCCTCGGGCACTTCGCAGATCGTTGGAATTTTGTAGGTACTGGGCGCATCGGTGCGGAGCCGTCCTTGAGCATCCCAGACCAGCTCTTCCATGGTCAGCCAGCCCATGCCTTGAACAAAACCGCCCTCGATCTGACCGCGATCGACCAAGGGATTGAGCGATTCTCCCACGTCATGCACGATATCCACCTGACGCAGTTTGAACATTCCCGTAAAGCCATCGACTTCGACCTCGCTGACTGCTGCCCCGTAAGCGTAGTAGTAGAAGGGTCTACCTTTTCCGGTCGCGCTATCCCAAGTCAGATTTGGGGTGCGATAGTATCCAGTGGCTGAGAGCGAAACGCGATAGCCGTAAGCCTGGTTGACTACTTCGTCGAATGAGATGCGGGTGCTGGGATAGCTAGGGCAGTAAATCCAATTGTCCTCGAATACTAATTCACTGGGCGTATCGAGTTTGAGTAACTGCGCGGCAACAGTCGCAAGCCGATCTTTGAGGGTTTCGCAAGCAATTCTGATGGCTTGACCATTGAGATCAGCCCCACTGGAAGCGGCAGTCGCGGAAGTGTTGGGGACTTTATCGGTGCTGGTGTGCATCATACGGAAACGATCGACGTTCACACCCAGAGTCGTTGCCGCGACTTGCAGCATTTTCGTATGTAAGCCCTGCCCCATCTCGGTTCCACCGTGATTCAGTTGAATGCTGCCATCGGTGTAAATGTGAACGAGTGCGCCTGCTTGGTTGTATTGGGTTTTGTTGAAAGAAATTCCGAATTTAACTGGAGTAATCGCAAGTCCGCGCTTTTTGTAGCGATTGGATTGATTGAATTGAGCGATCGCGAATTTTCGCTCTCCAAAATTGGATTTCTCTTGAACTTCGCTCCACACGCGATCGAGGCGGTTATCCACAATTTCTTGACCGTAGTGTGTGGTATTGGTTTCGCCGGAACCGTGATAAAAGTTGCGCTCTCTCACGATTTCAGGTGCGAGATTGAGGGTACGGGCGATGCGATCGACAATATCCTCAATCACAACCATGCCTTGAGGCCCGCCAAAGCCCCGGTAGGCGGTGTTTGAGACTTTGTTGGTGTTGGCGATCGAGCCTCGCACTTCTAGATTTGGGATGTAGTAAGCGTTATCGACGTGCAGCATTGCCCGTAGCAACACAGGCGGCGACAAGTCTAAGCTCCAGCCGCCATCAGCATAGAGATCCACATCGAGCGCTGTGATTCTTCCAGTCTCCGTGAAGCCAACCTGATAGGTTCCGAGAAAACCGTGGCGCTTTCCGGTGAGGATCATATCGTGCGATCGCTTGAGCTTCACCCGCACCGGACGACCTGTTTTATGAGCGGCAATCGCAGCGATCGCAGCGTAGGGATTCGCTTGAGATTCTTTGCCGCCGAATCCGCCGCCCATGCGAATACAGGTGACGGTGACTCGATTTGAAGGCAGATTTAACACATGACCGATAATGATTTGGGTTTCGGTGGGGTGTTGGGTTGATGAATAGACCTGATAATTCCCTTCACCATC
The DNA here is from genome assembly GCA_014695195.1 of Cyanobacteria bacterium FACHB-DQ100. Taxonomy (NCBI): domain Bacteria; kingdom Bacillati; phylum Cyanobacteriota; species Cyanobacteria bacterium FACHB-DQ100. Next base: position 165,585 of record JACJNW010000023.1, read on the forward strand.
TGGAATGACCCAACTTGCTTGGGTTTCAAGGTAAAAGTGATCTTGACCATTCATTGAAACTTCGCCGCTCAGCGTGAAGGCAGAAGTGGCAAGGGCGCTTTGCGGCTCGCCGCGTTTAATCGTGGGAAGTTTTGAATGAAAGCTGTCTTTTGCGATCGCATCTTTGATGCTCAAAATTGGCTCGATCGGTTCGTAGTCGATCTTAATTTTCGCTGCTGCTTCTCGCGCTGCATCTTCGGTTTCTCCAACTGTCCAGACAACAGCTTGACCCCAATAGCTAATCTTATCCGTCGGTAACAAAATTTCATCGTGAACAATCACGCCTGTATTATTCAAACCCGGAACATCTGCCGCAGTCACGACTGTGACAAAGCCTTCGACTTCGGATGCGGCAGCATGATCAATCCTGAGAATCTTCGCTTTGGCGTGAGGAGCCATTACCGGATAAACCGAGAGCATTCCAGTGGGTAAGCGTTGCTCATCGGTGTAGATGGCTTTTCCGGTGACGTGGAGGGCTGCGCTTTCGTGGGATTTATGCTGACCGACGCTCATGATTGATCCTCCGTTTCTACAAAGAATTTTTCAAACAAATTTGCAACCAGCAGCTTTCGATAATCTGCACTGCCGCGTAAGTCAGTTAATGGAGTAAAGATCTCTTTTAATAAGGGTTTGACTTGTTGAACGGTTTCGATCGTCCAAGGTTGACCGACTAGCGCGTTTTCAACTGCGATCGCTCTCACTGGAGTGGCTGCAACTCCGCCATATCCCAATCGAGCATGAACAATTTTGTAATCAGAATCGAGATCGATCGTGAAAGCAGCCGCGACAATGCTGATATCATCAGTTCCGCGCTTACCAATCTTGTAGGAATGATTCAAACGTTTAACAGCAGTTTCAGAAATCGTTTTCGGAATCGCTACTGAAACAATAATTTCGCTAGGTTTTAGGTCAGTTTGACGATAGCCTTTGAAGAATTCCATTAATGGTAACGATCGCACCCCGGTTAAACTCGCGATTGCGATTTCTGCATCAAGCGACAACAAAACCGGAGGTAAATCCCCAATCGGTGAAGCAGTTCCAATATTGCCGCCGATCGTCGCTCGATTTCTCACCTGTCGCGCTGCGAACAAATGCAGCATTTCATCGAGGCTGGGAAACATCCCGTGTAGATTGGTTTCGACTTGATAAAGTGGGACGGCTGCACCAATGGTGACACGATCGTTGGTTTGCTCAATTTGCTGAAGTTCCGTCACCCCTTCCAGCGAAATCAAAATCGGAAAAGTTTGACGATGATGGCTCATTTCTAAGCCTAAATCCGTTGCTCCCGCCACTAACGTTGCATCTGGATATTGCTGCAATAACTCTAAAGCTTCGGATAACTGCGTTGGACGATAAAACTGCTGTTCCTGATTGCTGTATGTAATCGGGCTGAGATCTAAGTCCGCTTGCTTCAACCGCTCAGAGAACTGATCTGAAGGTTGAGCATTCGTGACTTGTTGCGCTGCCCGTCGAATCGGTAGATAACCTGTACAGCGGCACAAATTCCCTTCGACTGAAAGATCATCAACATTGCCCGCATAATACGCAGCAAACATACTCATGATGAAACCAGGCGTACAGTAACCGCATTGAGAACCACCCGTTTCAACCATTGCCGCTTGCACCGGATGCAATTTTCCGTTCGCGATGCCTTCGATCGTGACGACTTCTCGACCTGCGATCGCCCCCATCGGAATCAAACAGCTATTCACCGCTTGATACGTGGGATCTCCCGCAGCATCGCGACCGACGATCGCGACTGTACAAGCGCCACAATCCCCATCGCCGCAGCCTTCTTTCGTTCCGGTGCGGCGAGTTTGGTGGAGATATTGCAGCAGGGTCATCGAAGGCGACACATTTTTTAGACAAAGGCGATCGCCATTGAGAGTGAGAAACAATCGATTCTCTAACGCCTGATTCATCATGAAAAGGTACTCAATTAATCAAACAGCAGCAGTTCTCGCCTTATACGCTGCCCAGCCGCCATAAGTATTAGAAATGTCGGGCAGATTGTACTCATCGATCAGTGCCTTGGGATACAGGAAAGCGGTCACAACTTCGCCGTTATCCAAATACACATCGGTCGGATACATATTGGGTGGCTCATTTGAAGCGAGGTAATTGAACTGGGCTTGCGTCATCTCGTACACTTCCCCAGGAATCGAAATTCCGCCCGATTCCACTTCATGAATCGCAGGGTGCCAATCCTCTCCCGCAACGTGCAAGCGGTAGCGCGGTTGTGTTGCAGCAGTCCGAATAAATTCTGCACCTTGTAAATTCTGATGATCAGGCTGTCCCCGGAGGGCAGAGCCACAAATAAAGACACGACGATTTCCGGGGGTCACATTGCTCGTCACGATACTAACTCTCCTTTTGTCATGGTATAGAACTTTCAAAAGAACGGTTTCACCGTACTGCTCTGGGTTAGCAACTCTTTATTTTTTAGCGTTGCGTGACCTAGACCGCTCAAGCATTGGAATCTCTTTCGGTTTGCAAGATAGATCCTTCTCAATGCCGAGAACGGAATTCAATTGTATACAGTATGCTTGAAATCTGTAACAATCAAGGGGTGAAAATCTGTCAGTGAAAAATCTGCCCGGAGTTCACCCGCTTTTCGGGCGGATCTGTGAAAGATAAAGATCCGCTCAATCTCTAGGGGGAATCGCTATATGTATCGCTTAAAGGTCGTCGTGATTGGTGCCGGAATTGGAGGACTCACTGCTGCGATCGCGCTTTCTCAGTCTGGATATGAGGTCGAGGTCTACGAACGCGCACAAGAACTGCGTCCACGGGGGGCTGGAATTTCGCTCTGGTCGAACGGGGTCAAAGTGCTGAATCGCTTCGGACTGGGCGAAAAGATTGCGGCGATCGGGGGTCAAATGGATGCGATGCGATATCTCAGCAGCCAAGGCGAAATCCTGAATCACATTTGCCTTCTGCCTTTGATCGAAGAAGTGGGACAGCGCCCTTACCCTGTTGCACGCGCAGACCTGCAAGCGATGTTACTCGATGCGTATCCCGGCAAAGTGAATCTGGGACATCGCTGTATTGCAGTGGAAGAACACGGGGAGCAAGTGACGGCAACCTTTGAAAATGGACATCAGGCGACCGGTGACTTACTGATTGCTGCGGATGGAGTGCGATCGACCCTGCGGCAATATGTGCTCGATCGCGAAGTGCAGCCGACTTACCGCGATTATGTGAACTGGAACGGATTGGTCGAAGTGGATGAAGCTTTAACTCCCGCGAATACTTGGACAATTTATGTGGGCAATCATCAACGCGCTTCCATGATGCCCGTGGGCGGAAATCGCCTGTATTTCTTCTTTGACGTGCCGCTACCGTCGGGAACTAGTGCGCCACCTGAATTAATTCGCTCTGAACTGGTGGAGCATTTCCAGGGATGGGCTGATCCGGTTCAAGCGTTGATTCAGCGCCTCGATCCCGAAAAAACAAATCGCTTAGAAATTTCGGATGTCGGCCCAGTCGATCGCATGGTGCGGGGACGAGTGGCACTGCTCGGTGATGCGGCTCATGCCACCTGTCCAGATTTGGGGCAAGGGGGCTGTCAGGCACTCGAAGATGTGTATATGCTGAATCACTTTTTGCTGACCACAAACATTAGCGTTGAAGATGCCTTGAAGCGTTACGAAAGCTCTCGCAAAGATCGCACCAGTTCGATCGTCAAAAAAGCTCGGAATCGTGCCGAGGTGATTCACGGCAAAGATCCTGAAATTACCGCTCAATGGTACGACCAACTGCGCCAGGAAGCTCCTAGCGCTGTCACAGGTGCGATCGCCAAAACGATTCTTACAGGGCCGTTGCAATAATGTCTTACTCGCTCGAACAACTCAATCAACTGAATCAATCCGCCTTTAGCGAAGCATTAGGCGAGATTTTTGAACAAACTCCGACGATCGCGGCTCAAGCCTGGGAAAAGCGACCCTTCAAGGACGTGGATGATTTGCATCAGAAAATGCTTGAAATTGTCAGCACTATGAGTAATGAGCAGCAACTCGCCCTGATTTGTGCCCATCCGGATCTAGGCAGTAAAGCAAAAATGGCGGAAGCCTCGGTGCAAGAGCAAGCTGGAGCCGGACTCGATCGCCTCACACCCGACGAGTACGATCGCTTCCACTCGCTCAATCAGCGCTACAAATCTCAGTTCGGGTTTCCCTTTATCATCGCGGTCAAGAATCACACCAAAACCAGTATTCTCGAAGCGTTTGAAACTCGTCTGCAACATTCCCAAGCCACAGAGATGCGACAAGCGATCGCTGAAATTTCCCAGATTGCTTATTTTCGTCTTTTACAACAGGTGACAGTATGACCCTGACCCCCTTACCCTTATCCACGACAACCCGCTTATCGATTAATGGCGATCGCCTAAATCGCAGCATTGCCGACCTCGCCGCGATCGGCAAACTCGAAAACGGTGGAGTCTGCCGGATCGCGTTCACAGATGCGGATGTGCAAGCGAGACAGCAGGTGCAAGCCTGGATGGAAGAAGCTGGCATGACGACGCGAATTGATGCGGCAGGAAATGTGATCGGTCGCTATGCAGGTCGATCCGAGAATGCTCCCGCTTTAGCAACCGGATCACACATTGATACCGTTCCAGTTGCAGGTGCATTTGATGGTTGTTTGGGGGTGTTGGCAGGCATCGAGGTTGTGCGGACACTCAAAGACAACAACGTTCGCTTAAATCATTCGATCGAAGTCATCGTCTTCAGCGACGAAGAACGATCGGTGATTGGCAGTAAAGCGATCGCGGGTGAAGTGCATGAAAATCCAGCGTATTACGTCCGATTGGATGGTTTATCGATCGAGCACTGTTTAGCTAAAGTCGGTGGCGATTGGTCGCAGATTGCCACGGCAAAACGCAAAGATCTTGCTGCATTTGTGGAACTGCACGTTGAGCAAGGCGGCGTTTTGGAAAATGCTCAAGTTCCGATCGGCGTGGTTACAGGTGTGGTCGGTCAATATCGCTTTGCAGTCAAGATCAAAGGTCGCCCAAACCATGCGGGAACAACTCCGATGAATCTGCGGAAAGATGCGTTAGTCGCCGGAGCGCAAATCGTTCTTGCAGTCAATCGACTCGCGTTAGAGACACCGGGAGATCAAGTTGCAACCGTGGGTTATTTAACCGTTTCCCCCAATGCGACGAACACTGTGCCTGGAGAAGTCGATTTAATGATCGATCTGCGGGATTTGTCGCAATCGCACTTGGAACAACTGGTTGGGCAACTGAGAGCAGAAATTAGCGCGATCGCCGATGCCACCGGAACCGAAATCGAAATGCGTCAAACCTTGCACATTCTTCCGACGCTAGCCGCACCGGGAATTATGAACACGATCGAGCAGGTGTGTCAAACGCTCAACCTATCGAATATGCAGCTTCCGAGTCGTGCCGGACACGATGCCCAAGAAATTGGACGAATTACGGATATGGGGATGATTTTTATTCCGAGTCGTGCGGGAATTAGTCATTCTCACGAAGAATACACTTCGCCTGAAGAATGTGTTCAAGGCACGAACGTGCTGCTACAGACGTTTCTGCGCCTAGATCGAATGTACGCACATTAAAAGAAATCGCCCTGAATTCAGGGCGATTTTGTCCAACTAAAATCCCAGCAATCCAGCAGAATTTCGATAGTAAGTCGCCCAGCGCCGAGCATCTGGAAGAGACTGCCACTGCGATCGCGTCACCCACAGCGTCACCACCGGAGCCGCCATTCCACCATTGCGCCCCACGATTACAATGGACATCTCGCTAGCTAACAAATCCCGATCGAATCCCCGCTGCGCGGCAGTCCGCGCCACTAACTCCGCTCGTCGCACCAAGCTTTCATAAGTCTCACTCGACCCTCGATCGAGCGTCACCTCAATCCGAGACGTATATGCCTCAGTCGCGATCGGCGCAACGATCGCCTCAATACTCCACATCGCACACCCAAATGTCAGCAAACTCAGAACCAACGAAGAACGAAAAGCCATAGGAGTCAAAGAACGAACAACAATAGAAAAGCTGCGATTCATGTTAGTTGAGGGTTAGGTTTTTGTTGCAAAAAAGCGTTTTTTTCATATGATGTGTTAGCGCGAGAACTGCGCGAGTCTCTAGAAACAGTCGAGGTGTTGGGATGAGCAACTATTGGGCGATCGCTATCGGAATCAATCACTACCAGTTCCTTCAACCCCTTCATTTTGCCCAACCAGATGCCCAATCTCTCTGTGAAAATCTGGTCGGTGATGCTGGTTTTTTACCCGAACATTGTTTGTTGCTTACCGATACTTCACCGGAATTGTTCGAGCATTCCACCGATCCCACCTCCGCAAATTTACTGCATTGGTTAGCCGTTCTTAAAGATAAGCTCCAGCCTGAAGAGGGTCTGTGGTATTACTTCAGCGGCTACAGTATTTGTACAGATGGCGAAGATTATTTGCTTCCGATCGATGGCGATCCGACTCGCGTTCAAGAAACAGGAATATCAGTCCGATCGCTGTTTCAAACCTTGCGATCGCTCCCCACTCAAAAGATTCTGGTATTGCTCGATATCAATCGTTCGGCATCCGTTTCCAACGAAAAAGTTGGAACACAAACCATCGCGCTGGCGCGTGAATCGGGTATTCCGACGTTTTTATCTTGTCGTCCTGAGCAGTTTTCTCACGAAGCACCCGCCCACAATCACGGCTTATTTACTCAGGCATTGATCGAAGGATTGCGATCGCATCAATGCTCTACGTTGTCTGCTTTAGAAGAGTTCCTCAAGGCGCGTCTGCCGGAATTGTGCGATCACAACGATCGACCCATTCAAGATCCAGTGCTAGTCGTCTCCGACCCACAGCAGCTTTATCAAGTCATCATGCCTGTAAACTGGGCGGAAACAGAATCCTGGGTAGCGGCATCCTCAAATCCATTTGCCATCCAGGATGATTTATATCTGAGCGCAGACGGCGATCCGTCATTCTATAATTTCGCGGCTCAACCGACGATCATGGGTGCAACCGCAGGAGATATACCGCCCCACGCAGATCTTCCAGAACAATTTATCCTTGATCCAGTTGAAATCGAGCCAGACCCCGTACCCGACCTGAGCTTGCCTGAAGCCCCAACTCAATCTGATCCAGACCCAATTCCACCTTTACCCCCTGAAGAACCTCAGTACAATCAGATGTTTTGGGAGCGGCTAATCTTTGGCGGAAGTGCAATTCTGCTGATCTTGCTGCTCGGTGTGTTGTTCCGCAACTGGTCAGCCTTTACGGGAGGTCAGCAGACTGCAAAAACTGAGGCTTCTCCCCAAGCGATCGCCTCTCCAAGCGCATCCGCCAATCCAGCGACAAACTCCTCCGCGCAAACCCTGAACGAAGCTCGATCGCTGATCAAGCCCACCCTCGCGTCTGATGCCAGTAAAGCCATCGATCGCGCCCGTGAAATTCCCCCTAGTGATCCGCTTTACGCTCAAGCACAGCAAGATATCGATCGCTGGAGCCGTAACATTCTCGACATCGCCCGCCAACGTGCCGCCCAGAAGCAGTTCCAGCAAGCGATCGCCGCTGCGCAACTCGTTCCCAAAGATCGCCCTCAAGTGTACGCCGAAGCACAAAAAGCCATTCAGCAATGGAAAAGAATTCGATAGCAAGTTTTTCTCTATATCCGCTAGCATCAACCGCTAGACTAGAAAAGCGAGCGATCGATTTAACCACGAGGAGAAAGCATGATTAGCCCGGATCAAGTTGAGGCAATGATCAAAGCAGGAGTGCCGGATGCCCAAGTTACAGCGGTCAGCCCAGATGGTGAACATTTTGAGGTGACGGTAATTTCCCCGGCATTTGCTGGAAAGCGGCGAGTTCAACAGCACCAACTGGTTTATGGTGCGGTTCAGCAAGCGATGGCATCCGAGGCAATTCATGCACTTTCACTGAATACCTACACGCCCGAAGAATGGGCAACGAAAAACTGACGTTTCCTTTACCCCCGTAAAATTCCTATGACTACCGACGTTCAAGATCGAATCAAAACCCTCCTGACTAACAACAAAATCGTTGTGTTCATGAAGGGCAGTAAATTAATGCCAATGTGCGGCTTTTCTAATAATGTCGTGCAAATTCTCAACACTCTCGGTGTTCCGTATGAAACCGTAGACGTGCTGGAAGATTACGAGATCCGCCAAGGTATCAAAGATTTCTCGAACTGGCCCACCATTCCCCAGGTGTATATCAATGGGGAATTTATCGGCGGCTCGGACATCATGATCGAAATGTATCAGAAAGGCGAACTGCAACAACTCGTCGAAGTTGCCCTTGCCTCCTAATCTCAACAAAGAAGGGGCACGATCGTGCCCCTTCTTTATCGATAATCTGGTTCCGGCATCACGCTGTCAAAGTTAGACGGATCGTAGATGTAGCGCGTAATTTCCTCTTCAAGCCGATTGATTTGATACGGCTCTAGAACGCTAGCCTGTCTGAGTGCCGACAAATAGCCGTCCAGATAAAGCCGTAGATCATCAAAGCGATAGCCACGGTTCCAGAGTTCGACGAGGTTGTCGGAGAGGCGTTGATAGTAACGGATCGTCAATGAATCTTGAAGCATATGCGATCGACGAGAATATAGATGCCGTTTGACATCGGACTCACAGTGGTATTACCTAACATTAACATTTTGTCCCGGAGTCTCTCGGTTTGTATCGAAATTCTACAGATCGGTATAGCAATTTTACAGATCGGTATACCGAGGGGTGGGTCATCGTCTAAACCCGTTTAAATGGGGTAGCACCCGTTACAAACCGAACCGGATAAGCTTTGTTACCCTTATCTCAAGCATTTTGAGGATATTAGCCCCCGTGGGAGCCATTCACATACAAATCGTTGAGGGAAATCCGCACCTGCGATCGCTGCTAGGATGGCATCTTCAGCAGACGGGCTACCAAGTGCATCAATCCGCTGATCTGCACCAAGCGCGAGAAGTTTTTTTAATTCGCCAACCGAATCTGGTGATCCTCGATTCTGAGATGCCTTTAGGTGACAGCCTGGAATTTTGCCGCTGGCTTCAGCAGCAACAGTGTTTAATTTTGATGCTCTCTGCACGGACAGCCGAATCTGATATTGTCGAAGGTCTGCGATCGGGCGCGGATGACTACCTGACTAAACCTTTTGGAATGCAAGAGTTCCTTGCCCGAGTAGAAGCACTGATGCGCCGACAACGAGTCGCGGCACCCCCGATCAACCTCGATTTTGGCGATTTGAAGATCGATTTAGTGCATCGACGAGTGCGATTCAAAGGCGAACTGATCGAACTCACGCCGCAAGAATTTAGCTTGCTCTATGTCCTAGCGCAGGCGGGTGGAGCGGCGCTGAGCCGGGCTGAACTTCTACAACGCGCTTGGCCCGATGAGATCGATAACCCTCGGACTGTGGATACTCATGTGCTCTCACTGAGGAAAAAAGTTGAAATCGATCCGCGTCAGCCGAATCTAATTCAAACCGTTCGTAATGTCGGCTATCGGCTCAACCTGGAAGTTTTGAAGGCGGTTCCGCCTGCTCAGAATGGTCATATGGCGCGGAAACCGGCGGCTCCGATGCCCCGGATGGCTTCGGCTCCCCGTCCGCGCCTCTAGCGCAATCTACCAGATTTCAGAGTCGTCTGAGCGACTAAATACGCCCCAGTTGACCGCTTCCTTATCCGGGCAGGTTTCAGCTCCTTCTCCGACTCCGTAGGGGTGCATTCCACAGATCAGCAAGCTTTCTCCGTAATACTGTCCGTGAAAGTGACGACAGCCCGAACAGACCGGATGCTGCTTCAGCATCGGTTCGACGGTTTGGGTAACAGGTTGCGTGATGTCCTCGATCGCTCCTCCGATGCCAAAATACGCCTCTAAAATTGGGCTAACTAAGACCGTCAGCGATTGCTCAACCTCATCGACGAGCGCCGAGTTTAGATGTGATGAAACTTCTTCTGAAAATTCAACCATTCCATTCAGCGCTTCGGTCACATCTAACGCCACATCGAGAAAAAAACCTTCAATCTGATCCGCGATCGTGTCAAACATTTCAAACCAGTCTTTTTGCCATTCATTCATAACAGTGATTGCCGGGGAAATTGCACAGAATTTATAGGTTTAACCTGCTCTTGACGATCGCGCTCGATCGCTCATTAGGCGTGATCATAACTTGAATGTTTGCAATGCAACCGTGAAGGAATTTTACGCTTTCTGTGCTTGGATAAATTGAACTGTGGCTTTCGTTAGAGGGCAAATCCTATCTTGCATCGCTAAGGTGAAAACGGCTTTCAAGCGTAGGAGTTGAATATGAACCGGGCTGTAGTGTCGCTCTTAGTGATGACGTTGCTAATCTTATTTGTGGTATCGCCATTTTCGGCATTGGCGATGCTGATGATGTTTTTATTAGTTGCAGGAATTGCGGGCACGATTAACTCGATGGTGCATCTCGTGGTGCATCATAATCCGCCAGAGCGATCGGATTTATAGAAAAGATATCTCGATCGGGATCACCGCAGTCTAAAGTAGTAAGTGAGCAATTTCCAGAGGTGATTTTGCTCACTTAAAGCTGCTTTAAAAACTCGGTAAAATTTAGAGCTATTCTCTAACCTATTCCGTGAGTTGATCCTATGAAGTCTTACTTAGCTGCCGCTGTACAAATGAATAGCTTGCCTGATCTGCACAAGAATCTGGCACAAGCAGAAGAATTGATTGATCTGGCGGTTCGCCGGGGCGCAGAGTTAATTGGTTTGCCCGAAAATTTCTCGTTTTTGGGGGACGAAGAAGCCAAGCTTGCCCAGGCGGAAACGATCGCGCTTGAGAGTGAGAAATTCCTCAAGATGATGGCGCAACGCTTTCAGGTGACGATTTTGGGCGGTGGCTATCCGGTTCCGGTGGAGCAAGGCAGGGTTTACAACACAGCCCTGTTGGTGGCTCCGAATGGTCAAGAACTTGCCCGCTATCAGAAGGTGCACCTGTTTGACGTGAATCTCCCCGATGGCAATACTTACCGCGAGTCGGCAACCGTGGTAGCCGGAACGCGAGTGCCGCCAATCCACCCGTCGAAAGAGCTGGGCAGTATTGGCCTGTCGGTGTGTTACGACGTGCGATTTCCTGAACTGTATCGCCAGATGACTCAGATGGGCGCAGAGGTGTTGTTTGTTCCAGCTGCGTTTACGGCGCATACCGGGAAGGATCACTGGCAGGTGTTGTTACAGGCAAGAGCGATCGAGAATACGTGCTATGTAATTGCGCCTGCTCAAACTGGACGACACAATTCGCTGCGGCAGTCTCACGGGCACGCGATGATTATCGATCCGTGGGGTGTGATTTTGGCGGATGCCGGAGAAATGCCGGGAGTGGCGATCGCGGAAATCATTCCAGGGCGATTAGAGCAAGTCCGGCGACAAATGCCGTCACTGCAACATCGGGTGTTTCTTTAGACTTAAGAAATGTTGCTGCGATCGGCACCATTTTTAGATGGCTTCGACATCAGAATAAACTTCTGTCGAAGCCCGAAAGCTTTCTAAATTTTTTGCTTAAGATCCGGGGCAGCGCTCAAACCGAAGCGAAAAATTTCCTTGCAGCGATCGTCCGATTGGGTGTTTGCTCTGATAAAATTTCATCCCTTGACTCCCACTTCAGATAGATAAGCCAATCGGGGCAATTCAGATACTGTGACAGCAAGCTGATTGTAACGTTTTTCAACGTGCGGGAACAATTGGCGGGAATTTGCTGAACCTTCATCGATATTGCTATGAAAGTAGGGGCTTGGTATTTAGGCGACGATCGCGCTGAGTTTACGGTCTGGGCACCGCGATCGCAGAGTGTGACCTTGGAATTGGGTGAGCGATCGGTCGAATTGGCGCAGAAGGCTGAGGGATATTGGAGCGCGATCGTTTCTGATGTCAAACCGGGGGCGCAGTACCGTTATCGGCTGGATGATCAGCAGTCTTATCCTGATCCCGCCTCGCAATTCCAGCCATTCGGGGTGCATGAAGCTTCAGCAGTTGTAGATCATCAGTTTGAGTGGCATGACGGGGAATGGAAAGGGATCACCTTAGAAGAGATGGTGATCTATGAGTTGCATGTTGGAACGTTTACGCCAGAGGGAACGTTTGAGGCAATTATTCCGCGATTGCAAACGTTACAAGAATTGGGAATTACGACGATCGAACTTATGCCGATCGCACAGTTTCCCGGAGACAGTAGAACCGACGATCCAAAGGCTTATCGCAACTGGGGATATGACGGGACTTATCCTTATGCGGTACAGAATTCTTATGGCGGTGTAGCGGGTCTGAAAAAGCTAGTTGATGCCTGTCATCAACACGGAATTTCTGTGATGTTGGATGTGGTGTACAACCATTTCGGTCCTGAAGGAACTTACATTCATCAGTATGGGGATTACTTTACTGAAACCTACAAAACCCCTTGGGGTCAAGCAATTAACTACGATGATGCTCATAGTCATTGTGTTCGCAGCTATTTTATAGAAAATGCGCTGTACTGGCTGAAAGAATTTCACATTGATGCGCTGAGATTAGATGCGGTACACGCAATTTACGATCTTGGTGCACGACATTTTCTATCCGAACTCGCAGATCGCGTTGATGACCTTTCACGCCAGCAGAACCGCAAGCTCTACCTAATTGCTGAAAGTGATTTAAACGATGTGAAATTAGTGCGATCGAAGCAAGCGAATGGATTTGGATTAGATGCACAGTGGAGCGATGATTTTCATCATGCTTTACACGCTTTGTTAACGGGATCAGATGTTGGGTATTATCAGGATTTTGGTACCTGTGAAGATCTAGCAAAAGCGTATCGTGAAACGTTTGTTTATGACTGGAAATATGCCCCCCATCGGATGCGCTTTCATGGTGCGCCTGCAACCGATTGTGCAATGACTCAATTTGTAGTTTGTATTCAAAACCATGATCAAATCGGTAATCAAATGAAAGGAGAGCGGTTATCGCAATTAATTTCATTTGAAGGCTTGAAGTTGGCGGCAGGAGCAATCATTCTTTCACCATATATTCCGCTGTTGTTTATGGGTGAAGAATACGGAGAAGAAGTGCCCTTTACCTACTTTGTCAGCCATTCTGATCCTGAGTTAATTCGACTGGTGCGGCAAGGCAGAAAAGCAGAGTTTAAACACTTTCATTTTGATGGTGAACCGCCTGATCCTGAAGCTGTGCAAACTTATGAAGAATGCATTTTGCAGTGGGAGCGCCATCAGGCCGGGAAGTATAAAACCCTCTGGGAGTTTTATCAGGAATTATTGAGAATGCGTCGATCGCTGCCTGCATTAATCAATCGCGATCGTGATTCGATTTCAGCTTGCGCTGAAGAAGAAAAGCAGTTTGTTTGGTTGCAGCGATCGAGCGCTGAACAAACGCTGTTAATTCTGATGAGTTTCAACCAGTCGGAGCAAACTTTTGAGTTTCCAGATGGGCAGTGGCGGAAGCTGTTAGATTCATCAGACGATCGCTGGATGGGCAAGGAAGCGCTGCCTTCGGCACACACAAGCGTGACCGCGCCAGAAAAAGGGCAGCACGGCGAAAGTGGGCAAGTGAGCGCACAAAGTTTTGTGGTTTATGAACGCTATTAATTGAGGACTTATGCGAATTCCACTAGCAACTTATCGAGTTCAATTACGTCAAGAGTTTCCGTTTGAAGCGGCTGCCAAAATTGTGGGCTATCTGGCAAAGTTAGGCATTTCTGACTTCTATGCGTCTCCTATTTTTAAGGCGAAAGCGGGTAGTAGTCATGGATATGATGTAGTTGATCCGACACAACTCAATCCAGAATTAGGGACACCAGAAGTGTTTGATCAACTCGTCGAAAAATTACAGCATCACAATATGGGATGGCTGCAAGACATTGTGCCAAATCATATGTCTTACGACAGCAATAATCGCTATCTAATGGACGTTTTAGAAAACGGCTTTGATTCAGAATATTTGCAGTTCTTTGATCTGGCTTGGAATTCGCCCTTTAGAAGCAGTCAAGAACCGATTCTCGCGCCGTTACTGGGGGACTTTTATGGCTCCTGCTTAGAGAATGGAGATATCAAACTTCAGTACGGTCAAGAGGGATTATCAGTTAATTATTATGCACTTCGAGTTCCTTTAAGGCTTGAATCTTATTCGATCTTTCTAACTCGCGATTTAGGAAAATTAGCTAAAACTTTAGGAAGAAGAAATCCTGATTTTGTTAAGCTTCTTGCTGTTCTCTATATGTTAAAAAGCTTACCTGCTGAGTCGGGTGGTAAACAGAGACAAGACCAAGCTGAATTCGTTAAAGGATTGCTTTGGGAGCTGTATGAAGGAAATCCTGAAGTTAAAACTTTTATTGATGAAAATATTCAATTTTTCAACGGTGAAGCAGGCAATTCGCACAGCGTGGATTGGTTAGACAAGCTATTGTCAGAGCAGTTTTTCCGTTTATCTTATTGGAAGGTTGGAGCCGAGGAAATCAACTATCGCAGATTTTTTACAGTCAATGAGCTAATTTCGGTGAGAATTGAAGAGCAAAAAGTGTTTAACTACACGCATAATTTCATTGCTCAGCTCATCCAAGAGGGTAAAGTTACCGGACTTAGAATTGATCATATTGATGGTCTCTCCAATCCAAAACAATATCTACATCGGCTACAGGAGAAAGTAGGCGATACGTACATTGTCGCAGAAAAGATTCTACAGCCTGGAGAAGATCTGCCAAAAGATTGGAGTATTCAAGGAACATCAGGATACGACTACTTGAATTACCTCAATAGCGTGTTTTGTGATGTGCAAAACGAGCCGCGCTTTGATGAAATTTATCAACGGATTCAGGGTCGATCGATTCCTTTTGAAGAAGTTGTGCTTGATAAGAAGCGCTTGATTCTTGATAAGAATTTGGCAGGCGATTTAGATAATTTAGCCACCTTGCTAAAAGACATTTCGCTTAAAGATCGCTACGGAAATGACTTCACGATTAATGGCTTGAAACGCGCGATCGCTGAAGTCCTAATTCAATTTTCGATCTATCGCACTTACACCACTGAAGAGGGAGTTGCAGAGGACGATCGTAATTACGTCAAAAATGCGATCGAGATTGCTCGCGAAAATCAACCTTTTTCACAAAAGGAATTAGATTTTATCGAAAAAGTGCTGCTGCTTGAATACGATGATTCGCTCACGGCAAAAGATAAAGAACAATGGCTTTATTTTGCAATGCGGATTCAGCAGTACACCGGGCCGCTGATGGCAAAAGGCGTTGAAGATACTGCATTCTTTGTGTACAACCGCTTGATTTCTCTAAATGAAGTCGGTGGTGATCCGGGTCGATTTGGTATTAGTACAACCGAGTTTCACCAGTTTAATCAGTATCGGCAACAGCATTGGAACGTTGCAATGAATGCAACTTCTACACATGATACAAAACGGGGCGAAGACCTTCGTGCCAGAATTAATGTGCTTTCGGAAATTCCTGATGAATGGCAAGCGCAAGTACAAAAATGGCGTGAAATGAATCATCAATACAAGATTCAACACAAGAAAGCGTCGATGCCCAGCGCGAATGACGAGTATGCGTTCTATCAAACGTTAGTGGGGGCGTATCCGTTTCAGGAAAGCGAAATGGATGGGTTTGTCGATCGGGTCGAGCAGTACGCGATCAAATCAATTCGAGAAGCGAAAGTCTCTACGGCTTGGTTACGTCCAAATAGTGCCTATGAAGAAGCTTGCACTAACTTTGTGAAAGCAATTCTAGCGGACGATCAGTTTCTCAAAGAATTCCTGCCCTTCCAGCAGAAGATTTCGCACTATGGGATTTTCAATTCTTTATCCCAAGCTTTGATCAAAATTACTTCTCCGGGTATTCCTGATTTTTATCAAGGCACTGAACTTTGGGATCTCAGTTTGGTTGATCCAGATAATCGCCGTCCGGTTGATTTTACAATCCGTGAAGCGTTTCTAGATGCGATGCAAGCCGCAGCACCCTCAGCGTTAATGCCAAAACTTTTAGAAAAGCCAGAAGACGGACAAGTGAAGCTGTTCCTGACACTGCAAGCGCTAAAAGTGCGGAATCAATTCAAGTCGGTCTTTCTCAGTGGCGAGTATATTCCGCTAGAAGCAACCGGAAAGTTCAAAGATCACATCATTGCCTTTGCGCGTAAAGATGCAGGTCAAATGGTGGTGACGATCGCACCCAGATTTTTCACCCGATTGATTCAACCGAATCAACTGCCAATTGGCGAAATTTGGGCAGATACTGCAATTGAGCTTCCCGCTTCAGGTTGGAAGAATGCGATCTCTGAGACTGAACATACTGGAAGCACGATCGCGCTCAAAGATGCCCTGAAAGATTTTCCGGTGGCACTGCTGACACACTAATTTGGAACAGCACATCGTAGGATAAGGCTTAATGTCAGTGAGACAGAAGTAACTTGCTTTGATGATGGATTCGGATCGCCGCACTCAACGAAGCAGAAAGACTCGTCGAACTGTCGTTAGCTTACGTTGTTGCTGTTTTCTTTTATGTTGCTTCCTTGGGTTTGGCGATCGATTCCATTGCATCAGCGCACAGGTTCAGAAGTGTTTGCTGCTTTGTTTTTGCAGGATAAGATTGCAGCTTTATTAGAAAGTCCTTCTCCAGCATCGCCGGACTATCCGCAGTTGGGGCGCTTTTCTATCTGCGCGGGACAGCCTAGAGCGGCTAGAGTTTGGACACCTGCGATCGGAGAAATTTTGCCGTTTCTCAATCAGTTGATCGAGCAGGAAATCCCGTCTCAAGCGCCAGAGCATTTACCGTTTACGGGCGGTTGGTTGGGTTGGTTGGGCTATGATCTTGCTTGGGAAATTGAGCGGCTTCCGTATCTCAAACCAGAGACTTTACCGTTTCCGGTGGCGTTTTGGTATGAGCCAGAATGCTTTGCGGTGTTAGATCACGAGCAGCAAGTTTTATGGTTGGCGGCAAGTAATCAACCTCAATTGGATCAGCTTGAGAAACGGCTATCAAATTTAGTTCAAACCTCCTTCAAAAGTTCAGCATTTGAGACTCAGTTCTGCATGAAGCAAACGGACTATGAAGCGATCGTTCTCAAGGCTAAACAACACATCCGGGCGGGTGATATTTTTCAAGCTAATTTATCTCTGAGATTTGAAGCGAGAACCGAAGCTGAAAGCTGGACAATTTATCGATCGCTGCAATCCATTAATCCCTCACCGTTTGCCAGCTATTGGAAAACGCCTTGGGGGGATGTGATTAGCTGTTCTCCAGAACGATTGGTCAAACTAAAAGATGGAATCGCAGAAACCCGCCCGATCGCTGGAACTCGTCCGCGTGGAACCACAATCGAACACGATCGCGATCTAGCTCAAGAATTACTCGGCAACACTAAAGAGCAAGCTGAACACATTATGCTAGTGGATCTAGAGCGTAATGATTTGGGACGAGTGTGTGAATGGGGCAGTGTACAGGTTGATGAATTACTCGCGATCGAACGCTATAGCCATGTGATGCACTTAGTCAGCAATGTGATCGGCAAGATACAGCCACAGTCTAATTCGATCGATGTGATTCGCGCTCTGTTTCCGGGTGGAACCATTACCGGATGCCCGAAAGTCCGGTGCATGGAGATTATTGAAGCGTTAGAACCTGTGCGGCGCAGTTTGTTTTATGGCTCTTGTGGTTATCTCGATCGACGTGGAAATCTTGATCTCAACATTCTGATTCGCACGTTGTTGTATGCACGTCAGGAAGAGAGCGCGATCGTTTGGGGGCAGGTTGGCGCGGGAATTGTAGCAGATAGCGATCCCGAACGAGAGTGGTTTGAATCTTTGCAAAAAGCACGAGCGCAACTTGCCGCACTCGGACAGGAAGTTTAATCTTCTCGTTTGCGCTCATACCATTGGCGATAAATTAACTCCAACTCGCTGCCCATATCCGCAAAATAATCAACCTGATTCGCCTGCAACGCCACACACAGCCGAAAAATGCCCAGTGCCACGATCGCCACGATCATGCCGCCTGCGGTGGTGATTAAGGCTTCGGCGATTCCAGCCGCAGCTTTATTCGTGTCAACCGTTGTTCCACCTCCAACTCGGAGATTAAAGAACGTGATAATTAATCCGGTGACTGTTCCCAACAACCCCAACAATGGAGCCATTGCAATCACCGTTTCAAGCAGCTTATCGCCCTTTCGCATCTGCACAAATTCCCGATCGCCCGCTGCTTCGAGCGCCAATCGCATCGTTTCGGGAGAAGGCTGATCAAGTTTCAGCCCTGCTAACATGAACCGTGCAATCGGCAAATTCGTTGCGGCTTCTGCAATCGATCGCGCTTCAAGCAAATCAAATCGAGCTGCATCCAAGATTCGGTGAGCGATGCGGTCTTCGCCCCGTAATACTTTTGACCAAAACAACGATCGCTCCAAACCACAAGCGATCGTCAAGATCGACAGTCCCGCAATTGGAATCATTACGGGACCGCCTTTCGCAATCAAATCAAACAGCGTTGACATTGAGATTTCTGCTATTTCCAGCCTGCGCGATCCATGATTTTTAGCGCTTCTGCATTGTTTTTACCAAACACCGAAGCATTCAGCGGATCTTCTTTGAAGTTCCTACCATAGCTTAATAAGACCGGATCGATCGTCGCACCTCTTACCGCTGGATACTCGTTGTTGCTTCCCGCAAAGATGGCCTGAGCTTCCGGGCTGGCGAGATATTCCAAAAATTGTACCGCTGCTTCACGATTGGGAGCCGTTTTGACTACGCCACCACCGCTGATATTGACGTGAGTGCCTCGCTCTTTCTGATTCGGGAAAAAGACTCCGATTTTAGAAGCGATCTCTTTGTCTTCCGGTTTGTTGGACTTAGCTAGACGCACTACGTAATAGGTATTAACCAGGGTGAGATCGCCTTGTCCGGCGGCGACTGCTTTAATCTGAGCGGTGTCATTGCCCTCAGGCGATCTCGCAAAGTTTGCGACCAGTCCCCGCGCCCATTCTTCGGTCTTTTGAGGACCATGTTTTGCCAGCATCGACCCTGTGAGCGATTGGTTATACACATGGCTCGACGATCTCACGACAATCCGTCCTTTCCATTTCCGATTGGCTAAATCTTCGTAGGTCGAGAGATCAGACGGCTTCACGCGGTCTTTGTTGTACACGATCACCCGCGCCCGCCGAGTAAAGCCAAACCAGTGTCCACCGGGTTCGCGCAGGTTTTTAGGAATTGCACTGGTGAGCCTCGAAGACCGCACAGGCTGGAGTAAGTTCTCCTGTTGGGCACGCCACAACCGTCCTGCATCCACGGTGAGTAGAACATCTGCGGGACTGTTTGCGCCTTCGCTTTTAATCCGCTCGATCAGCTTGTCGGCATCCGCTTCCACCAAGTTAACTTTGATGCCTGTTTTTTGAGTAAAGCCTTGATAGACAGCGTTATCGCTGTCGTAGTGACGAGCAGAGTAGAGATTGAGAACGCGGGGTGCGGCGATCGATTGTTCGGTGTTGAATCCCCAAATTTGATGGGCAGTCACAGCGGCGATCGCTGCACCAGAAGCCAAAAAAAGCCGTCTTTTCATAGTCATATTGAAGTGTTCCACCAGGACTCGAGATGCCCAAACTAGCTAGAACTCGCAGTAATCTGCCCGCAAATTCTATCTTAATTGACATAAGTTACTAATAAGGAACTTAAAGGAGTTTGGAATCACTGTCAAGCAAATGTATCAAAAAAGGACGATCGGCTCGCCTGCTCCTCTTGATTTTTCTTCCTGATAAGCATTTCAGGCTTCATTCGCTAGACTCTATCGCCAGACTTGAGGCACTCTTTTGCAAAAATCTCTCAAACTTTTGGAATCTTAGGATGTGATAATTTGTCAAGAGCCTGAGCGCTTCGCCAAGACCCAACCCTCAAAAATTTCTTCAGGCTCGTAATTCACGATCGGCGTTTTGGCAAGATTGGGATCAATCCAGGCGTACTTTGTATTCGGTGAAATTTTCGGATCTTTGATGTATTGCCCAATTTGGGGCGTATAAAAATTCAGCAGCAATTGCCGCTTGCGATCGTCGCGACTAATCAACGCTTCATTCACCACAAAACTCACAGGCTGCGATCGCAAAATTGACTGAA
This sequence comes from Cyanobacteria bacterium FACHB-DQ100, assembly GCA_014695195.1. Classification (NCBI taxonomy): domain Bacteria; kingdom Bacillati; phylum Cyanobacteriota; species Cyanobacteria bacterium FACHB-DQ100. Next base: position 185,740 of record JACJNW010000023.1, read on the forward strand.
CATTCGGCTGTGACAAAAACTGTTTGAGTCGGGGATCATAGTCTCCCCATAATCCAGTCAGGTGCAGCATTGCCATTGCTAACCAGGATGTAAGTAGCCAAACTGCGATCCAATAATTTGCAGATTGATGCCTCGAAACACGGTTCCGCAGTAGCCAAATTACAGGTAGGCTGAGCCACCCTAATCCCACAGCCAGCACAACCAGCGCAATCGATTCGATCGTGCCACTCCGCAGTGTGGTTGAAAATACCTGAGCAATCATCATGCGCCGATTCACAATGACGAGCAAAATTATTGCGATCGCGCCTATAAATAGATTTAGCCCGATGAATAAACCCGTTTGTTTGCGCTGCCTGTAAAGATATGCAAGATGAGACAGTGCGATCGCCGCGAATAATCCAATAAACGGCATTAACTGGATTGGATAATAGTGTGTTCGCGTTCCAAAGATACTTAATTCAATAAATAATATAACCGGATAGCCAATCAGTAAAAAACGACTCTGCTTCGATTTTAACAATGCTCGAATATCAGAATGAAAGCACGAAAGCCACAAACCAGCTAACGCAAAAAAGACCCAAGGAAAACCATTTGCAGGAATATTCCAGAGATAATAGAACTGATTTGCACCCTGATAGGTTTGCCCCTTTAGATGAATTAGTTTACCAAACAGTTCTTGAATGGGGGCGGTTCCATATTTTTCAACTGCTGCCCATAGCCAAAAAATCGGTAGCAATAACCCAATCGCACATCCCAAGTACAGTAGGGGATCAAACAAATGACGATGGCGGCGATGCTGAAAAATTAGATAAGGAAATAGCGCGATCGTCGCGGGAATAATCATGAATCCTTTGATCATGAATCCCACACCAAACATCAAGCCTGTGAGAAACCTCCAGGGACGCTCTGAAGATTCTGCCATGAGTAGCGTCCAAATTGCGATCAGTTCCACGCAGACGAGAACCATATCTTGCGTAGCTAATCGTCCGTATTGCACTACTAACGGAATTACACTAAAAATCGCTGCCCCAAGCCAAGCAATTCGAGGCGTAGTCAACCGTACCCCGATCGCGTACGTCAGCAACACACTCAGCACAAACGCGATCGCGCTTGGGAGTCGTGCGACTCCCTCATTCGTTCCAAATAACAAATACGATCCGGCAATCAGCCATTGAATTCCGATCGTGCGATCGAAGCTATATCCCCCGCCCCACTGTGGCGTAATCCAGTCTCCGGTTCTCAGAATGGCTCGTGCCTGCGTTGCATAAATCCCTTCATCGTGTGCCATCAGGCTTTGCTGAGAACTGCGAATTAGAACGATCGGCAAAACCCAAAGTAACAGAGTGAGATAAGGCAGAATTCGCTTCCAGTTCACAACACTTCCTTCTATCCAGTGCAGGGGAATTCTACCGCAGTTTTTCTCCTACAACTTTTCCTGAAACTACAGGTTGCTTAGAACATGAGAAGCACGATCGCGCTTGACACTGATATTAAATCTTTGCGTGAAGCGTGAATGCTTTGCCGAATCAAATGTAGACGGACTTCGTTTGGATAGCCGCAGATTTGATTCGGCAAAGCATTCACGCAAAAGTTCTATTCAACAATCATGCACCTAGCCAACGGGCTGCATCTTTCGCGTGATAAGTCAGAATCAAATCTGCTCCCGCCCGCTTAAAGCTGAGCAAGGTCTCCATGACGACTCGTTCTTCATCGATCCAGCCGTTCAGGGCTGCGGCTTTCACCATCGCATACTCACCCGACACATTGTAAGCCGCGACGGGAAGGTTAGACGCTTGCTTGACCTGGTGAATGATGTCCATGTAAGCCAAAGCAGGCTTCACCATCAGCATATCTGCGCCTTCTGCAATGTCGAGTTGAATTTCTTTGATCGCTTCTCGCGAATTGCCAGGATCCATTTGATAAGTGCGACGATCGCCAAATTGCGGAGTCGATTCCGCAGCATCCCGGAATGGCCCGTAATAAGCAGACGCATACTTCGCTGCATAAGACAGAATCGGAATGTCTTGAAATCCAGCCTCATCCAATCCTGCTCGAATTGCAGCGACAAAGCCATCCATCATGCCAGAGGGCGCAATAATATCGGCTCCAGCTTTTGCTTGCGAAACTGCGGTTTTCTTCAGCAGTTCTAGGGTTGGATCGTTGAGAACGCGCCCAGTCAAATCGCCCACTTCGAGATAGCCACAATGCCCATGCGAGGTGTATTCACACAAGCACGTATCCGCAATCACGATTAACTCTGGAACGGCTTCTTTGACGGCTGTTGCTGCTTTTTGGACAATACCGCAATCGTGCCAAGCTCCGGTTGCATTGGTATCTTTATCGTCAGGAATGCCAAACAAAATGATCGAAGGAATGCCGAGATCGTAAACTTGCTTTGCTTCTTCGACAATTTTATCGATCGACAACTGATACACTCGCGGCATCGATCTCACTTCATTGGCAATTCCTTGTCCGGGTACAGCAAACAACGGGTAAATTAAATCGCTGGTGGTTAAAACGTTTTCCCGCACCATGCGGCGCAGTTGGGGATGGGTGCGGAGCCGACGAGGGCGATGGGTTGGAAACATAGCGTTAAATACGGGGTTCGATCGAGGATGCTTTACAAGTCTAAAACGTTGATGGTGAGGAACCAGACAAGGTAACAAACTGTAAAAAACTAAACCGCAACATAACTTCTCAGTTGCACTTCACACTGTTGAAACACGTAGTTCAATGCGCCAAACAGAACATCGAGTTCCTGAATCGTGAAGAAGGTTGTGTTGCGGGTAAAGACCTCGGCTTCGAGCTTGCCAAATTGCCAGCGATCACCATTCGACACAATTCCGTAAATGATAATTTCCGGTTCTCCATTGAGTTTCTGAGCCGCAATCATTTCTGTAAGGCATTGCGCCCAACCTGTTTCAAAGTTGTCTTGTTTCGCTTCGACTAGAAGCAAATAGGGTTTGTCAAACACGACTTTACCGAGTGGAGACCGACGTGCCAGAATGTACTCTGGAAAGCCACCCAGCCTTTCATCGTAGTTCAGGGATTGATGGCTCCAGATGATGAAGCGATCGCGGTAGTGTTTCCAAACTTCCTTCAGAACGGGATAGATTAAATTCTCACAAATCGCAAACTCAGAATTATCAACGACTGCCTCGCGCAGCATTAACTGCAAATCTTCTCGAAAATACTCAGAAATCTGAAATGCGAGTTGCTGAATAAATTCTGCTTCGGTATATCGCACTTGGAATTCTTTGACGACTTCACCGATCGTTCTGAACTGGCTGAATGACATAGGCTTTCCTCGCGCTTTCTCTATTCTATTGAAAACAACAGAACTCCGATCGCCTAATGCAGCCGGAGTTCTTACACCACTCGAAATCTAAAAGTTAGGGTTTTGTAAACAATCGGAAGTAAAGCGACTGCAACGCCTCTTTTACCGGGAACAGCGCATAGGTAAGCGGGTTGATCGTCACAATAATGTCGCGAAAATCTCGTTTTGCTAAAGCAACGATCGCCCAAGCGACACCCGATGCTGACATCACCCCATAAGGATTCAATTGACTCTTAAACGGGCCTAAAATCAGCTTCCGAATAATACAAGGTGCGTCTAATCGCCGCAAAGTAATCAAATCACCTAATGTTCGCTTCGATAGTTCATAAAGCGGACTAAAAGCAGGGTTTACTTCTGCTTCTGAAGTGTTGATCCAAAGCTCTTTGAGCGCTTTATGCGAAGACACAGTAACAGTTTCTAAGAACAATTCTGCGAGCTTCCAAGTCGAAAAAGTATTGACCTCGTATGAAGTCTGAATTGCTTCAGGAGAACGATCGCCATACACATTCACCCCATGATTGAGAATGAAGATATCCACTTTTTGCAGGCGCGATCGAAGGTCTTCTTCCGCTCCGATCTGCCATTGCAGCACCTCAACTTTGGGATCAAAGCTTGCATTTTCACGGGTTGTCAGTGCGATCACTCTTGCACCTTGCCGAGTTAATTCTGCAACTAACGCCTGTCCCAGCGTGCCAGACGCTCCTGTAACCGCCACGACTTTATCTTTGAGCGACAAGCTTGTTCCCAGCATTTTGTCTACGATCGTAAAGTGACCACAGAAATAAGCATTTGGCTGATCAAAATGGTGTCGCCAGTGGTAAGTGCGATTCACAATCCAAGGCTTTGGTAAATCAATTAAATCCCCAGGCTTGTGGGTGACATCGGTTTGTAAAAGTAAGCCTTGCGATCGTGCCAAAGCTGGAATTAGAAACACCAGCGAGTAGAGTGATCCTAACCAGAATCCCGGCATTTGGGTCAAACCTGCCAGTAGGGTTGTGGCGCTGAACATTGCCATTGATTCTGGCACATCGTTGTAGAGTTGCGCCCGTTGGTAAAGTTCTAAACTGGCGATCGTCAAATCCGGACGATAAGCTTTGTGATGGAGATTATGAAAACGTTTTAGGGGTTGCCAGTAGTGTCCGGCAAGGTGATAAGCGTCCCGTATCAGTTCTGCAAGAACAATTGCAGAAAATCCAAGGAGGCATTGAACGAGTAGCTGACTGTACAGAAATCGCAGATCCATGAACCCGATGTAATGCTTCTTAATAAAACTTTCCCTACTTTACCTTGAGCGCGGCATTTCAACTGACCGAATTTGAGTCCAGTCAGATTTGCGATCGTGCGCTCTAATCCATAGTAAGCAGTTTGCTCAAGGATGCAATTAATCCTTTACTTCTCCTGTTAACAGCGCCACCACGACTAATTCTTCAGCCTGGAGCGCGTGGCAGTCTTCGATGACGATCGTGCTGTGTTTTTCAACTAAATCATGCAGCGATTCATCTAAATACGCCTCTAATACACCCGGATGAATATAATATTTCCGGCAAGTTGCAGGGCGATTTCCCAAATAAGAAGACACAGATTTAACCGCTTGTGTAATATTCTTTTTTGCGGCTGTTTGTGAGGTAAATTTGCCAATTTCAGCTAAATGAGTAGCGGCTAAAACTGTTCCTGCCCAAGTGCGAAAATCTTTTGCTGTAAAATCTTGACCTGTGATTTCTCTCAGATAATCATTCACATCACTCGATTTAATATCTTGCGGTTGTTTATTCTCATCTAAATATTGAAAAAGCTCCTGACCGGGGAGATCTTGACAACGTTTGACAATCTTTGCAAGTTGTTTGTCGTTGATGTCGATCGCATGATCAACTCCGCTTTTTCCCCGGAATGTAAAGCGAACTTTTGAGCCAATCACATTCACATGATCATCGTGCAATGTTGTTAAACCGTAAGACTCATTTGTTTTCGCGTATTCTTCATTGCCGACTCGAATTCGCGTTAGTTCCATGAGCTTGAGAACAGTCGCTAATACTTTTTGTTTCGGCAATCCGGGAAGCGCTAAATCCTGCTCTAATCGCCGCCGAATCTCTGGTAAGGCTTGGCTAAAAGCAATCATGCGGGAGAATTTTGTCTGGTCGCGAATCGATCGCCACAGTGGATGATACCGATACTGCTTTCGTCCTTTTGCGTCGCGTCCAGTTGCCTGCAAATGCCCATTTTCAAGCGGACAAATCCACACGTCCCGATAAGCAGGCGGAATTGCGAGAGAATTAATGCGCTGAATGGTTTTCTCGTCTTTGATACGATCGCCATTTGGATCAAAATAAATGAAGCTTTTTCCCGATCGCTTGCGTCGAATTCCTGGCATCTCGTCGCTGATGTAGTGTAATCCAACCGCTTCGGCAGACTCGATCGGATCAGTGGGAATTTCGGTAGGAAGCTCGGCGACGGCTAAATTCATGATTTCAAACATCATTTCGGGATAGCTTGACCGTATCAAACTGAACGATGTTTGAAATCTGCAAGGAAGTATAGTCTTAAAGGTTGAGGAGCAAATTGCGATGGAAATTAACCTTCCTGATGTGTTGGCGGAAGTGACTGCCCTTTTTGAACAATATGAAAAGGCTTTAATTAGTAATGATGTTGCGGTGTTAGATCAGCTTTTTTGGCAAAGTCCGCATACGATTCGCTATGGTGCAACTGAGAATTTATATGGCTATGAAGCGATCGCGCAATTTCGGGCAGGGCGATCGGCGGTGGGACTCGATCGAACCCTACACCATACAGTGATCACCACTTACGGGCAGGATTTTGCTACAGCAAATACGGAGTTTGTCCGCTCTGGTAAAACTGGACGACAAAGCCAAACCTGGATGCGAACGGCTGACGGTTGGAAAGTTATCGCCGCGCACGTTTCGCTAATGTAAATGTAAGTGCTTCAGGTTTGGGAAAATGGTTGAATTGCAGGATTGGATCAGCCAACAAACTTTGTGGACAATTATTCATTCAGAATTGCCACCCTTGCTAATCCAGCTAGAGATTTTATTGCCGCCAATCCCTGAATAAACATCGAAAAACTCCAACCTTTCACAATAAGAAAAGTTGGAGCTTTAAGCAATTTGAATTCCGATCGCTATGCACTCACCGCCGATCGCTCAACCGTAGGCACACTTAATACTTGCTGATACAGCTTGCCCAACTGAGAGGCTACTCCATCCCAGCTAAACATCTGTTCAACCCGATCGCGTCCCGCCCGTCCCAACTGATAGCGGTAAGCTGAATCAGATAAGATTCGATCGATCGCTTGTGCAAATGCCGCATCATCTTTCGGGGGTGCTAACAGTCCAGTCTCTTCAGGAATCACCGTAAACTGCAATCCACCCACATCTGAGGCCACCACCGGAGTACCGCTTGCCATTGCTTCGATCGCCACCAATCCAAACGGCTCATAATGACTCGGCACCACCGAAACATCTGCCGCAGCATAGTACAAGTGCAAATTCTCCAGCCCCAAACGACCGGGAAACAGCGTGATATCTTGCAAGCCTAATTCATTTACAATCCCTTCAATGCGATCGCGCTCCATCCCATCGCTTTGTCCCGGACGACTGCCACCGCCGATAATCAATTTCAGATTCTCGTGCTGTAATCGCCCGACAGCGCGGACTGCGGTTTCAATGCCTTTACGTCGATCGAACCGTCCCACATACAGCACAATCTTGTCATCTTGATTCAATCCCAGAACCTCACGAGCTTCAGCGCGAGAAATTTGACCAAACCGCTTGATATCAGTTCCACAAGGAATGATATCAATGTTGCCGTGCTGCGAAACGAGCGATCGCATATGTTCCTGCTCTTGAGGGCTGGTGGCAACAATCCGCTCTGCGGTTTCGAGACATTGTTTTTCCGTTGCAAGCCGCGTCTTTGCAATCATCGGAATCGCTGAAACCGATTGATACTTAACGGCTCCTAATGAATGATAAGTGTGAATCTGCTTCGAGCCTTGGAGCTTTTTCAGCGTCATGCCAACCCAAGACGATAGCCAATAATTGGTGTGCACTAACGGGTATTCAACGCCCAAATCAGTTTGGAACTGCTGAAAATTCTGCACAAATTCCGGCAAATAACCAAACAGATCATCACGCGGAATAAATTCTTTCGGGCCTGCGGTGAGCCGAATCGTGCGGCAATGTGGATTATGCTGCACAATCTCAAGCTGATCAGCAGTCGATCGACGAGTAAACATATCGACCTGCCACCCCTGCCGCGAGAGCGCTTCGCCCACTTGCCGCACGTAGACATTCTGCCCGCCCGCTTCTTCTTTGCCAATTTCGATCGCGGGATCGCCATGCACGGAAATCAATGCGATCCGGGGACGCTCACCTGAGATAGCCATAATTTCTCTTACCAAAACACGATGAATGAAAACAAATGTGAAATTTCATAACCATTGCGTTTAAGCGTAGTAATAAATGGCGCAATCCCCATCCTTCAGGAGTCAGAAATCGTAGGATAAGTTTATATAGCTAGATAGCGATAGAAGCGAATCTCTTCTATCGCTGGTTAGATTTTGCAATAAAAAAAGGCAGGGTTACCTGCCTAGATTCAGTGAAGTCCAACTTTAAGCTTTAATACGATCGGTTCAATACATAGTCTGTCAGCTTAATCAAAGCTTGGCGCGAGTCAGAAGGCGGCAAATCTGATAGATGTTCGATCGCAGCCTTGGCATGATAGGTTGCTAATTCCTTCGCCCTTTGAATGCCTTGACTATCTCTTACCAGCGCCAAGGCTTGTTCTAGATCATCTTCCTGAGCAAATTCTCGATCGATCAACTCTTCTAAATAAGGCTTTTCTTCTAAGGCATACAGCACCGGAGCCGTCAAATTTCCACTCTTTAAATCCGATCCCGAAGGTTTTCCAAGCCCCTCGGCTGAACTGGTAAAGTCGAAAATATCATCAACAATCTGAAACGCTAAGCCTAAGTGCCGTCCGTACTGATACAGCTTGTGTGCCTCTGCATCGGAAGCATCACTCAATAGTGCTGCCGCTTTCGAGCTATTTGCGATCAAAGATGCCGTCTTGTAATAGCTTTTTTCTAGATAAGAGTCGATCGTTAAACCTGTATCAAAACGAAGCAATCCTTGCTGAATTTCACCTTCGGCAAAGTCTTTGATCACCTCAGACAACAGCTTAATCACTTCGATATTTTCTAGATTTGCCAAGTACCACGACGACTGAGCAAACAGAAAATCCCCGGCTAATACGGCAACCTGTGTACTAAATCGGCTATGAACTGCGGGAAGTCCTCGCCGCATCTCCGACTCGTCGATCACATCATCATGCACCAAGCTAGCGGTATGAATCATCTCAGTGATTTCCGCAAGACGGCGATGACGCTGAGTAATCTCCTGTCCGCGCATCGTAGCACGAGCAACGAGCAGGACGATCGCGGGACGAATACGTTTTCCTCCGGCGCTAAACAGGTGTTCTGCGGCAGCGTAAAGAATAGGATGACGCGCACCGATCAGATTTTTAAGGTTCTCGGCAAGTAAACGTAAATCCGCTTCTACCGGAGAAAAGAGGGATGTGGCTGAGGTCATGTAGTTGCCGACTCAGAAGCTATAGGTTAAGTTTTTTTACGGCTTGTGACCTTATTTTACTCATAAATCCGCAAATCTAGGGGATTAAAAATTTGCGGTTCTCAGTTTAGCCGGTTTCAAGCGGCACGATCGCGCCGCTTAACTTCAACACGCTTGAGGAATTGAAGCAGTGGCGACAAGCGCAAACCTAGCTCCTTCACCAAGCTCCAAATAGTCTTAACCAATGGTCTTAACCCACGGCGACCGATTCCGAGAGTGTCACTTGCTGTACTGTCGGAGTGTAACCGAGCCAGCGTTGCGCCACTTCCACAAATGGCTCTGGAGTGCCGCTGACATAAAACTGCGTCGGTAAAGGAGGCTGTGCAGATCGCAAGCCCAGCAATTCCAACTCCTGCGCGGCTGCTTTCGCAACGGAGACGGCCGGATCAATCAGCTGTACTGAACTGGGGACGATCGATCTCACAACCGGAGCGAGGTGCGGATAGTGCGTGCAGCCATAAATTAGCGTGTCAATGCTTTGATCTAATAGCGGCTTGAGATAACGTTGAGCGACTTTATAAGTATAAGAATCCTCAATTCGCCCTTGCTCAATCAATGGCACAAACTCAGGACAGCCAATTTGCCAAACTTCAGCGGTCGGCTCAACTTCAAGAATGGCTTGGCGATAGGCATCACTGGCAGCAGTGGCAGGAGTCGAAATTACTCCGATGCGTCGTCCTTGTTTGACGGCTGCCCTTGCACCTGGCAGAATCACACCCAGAATCGGTAGACTTGGAAACTCTTGGCGGATGGTTTCGATCGCCAATGCCGAGCTGGTATTACACGCCATAATCACCATTTTGGCGCGACGTTCTACCATCCAATTCAAAATTTCGCGCACAAACTGAATAATTTCGGCCTGCGATCGAGTGCCATACGGAACACGAGCAGTATCACCAAAATACAACAGCGATTCGTTCGGCAGCTGGCGATACATCTCGCGCAGCACCGTTAAGCCACCGACCCCGCTATCAAATAGCCCGATCGGATTTGAGCCATTCGGTGACTCAGCTAAGCAACCGAACTCTTCTCCCAGGTTGATCATGTCTTACTTCCTCACACCACTCAGAACATTCAGATCAGAACATCAAAAGCCAGAAGGCTGAAGCAATCGTACTCTGATTTTTTGCTTCAGGCTTCTTACTTTCATCTCAGTCTAAGCGCTCTTGTCAAGTGGCTCAACACCGTAGGGGTAGGATTATGGGTAGGATTTAACGCGAACTGCGGCTCCCTAGATATTCGAGAACGCCGCGAGCGATCGAATCCGCCATGCGCTGACGATAGGATGACTCTACCAAGCGAGCCGCATCAGTCCGACCTGTGACAAACCCAACTTCCACTAGAACAGAAGGCATCGAGGTGCGGCGCAAAACAAAGAAGCGGGCACTGCGAACTCCTCGATCTTGAACTCCAGTTCCTTGCAGGACATTGCGATGAATTGTGCGGGCCAGTTCCAAGCCACTTTGGAAATAGTATGTTTCTAGCCCATTCACATCGGGACGACTCATACTGATGGCGTTGGCATGGATGCTGACAAATGCGGTTGCATTTGCTCGCTGTGCAATATCAACGCGGGGCTGGAGATCAAGGTCAGTATCAGCGTTGCGGGTCATCACGACCTGAACCCCTCCTCGCTCTAGATTTGCCTGGACACGGCGGCTGATATCGAGCACGATTTCTTTTTCTTGAATTCCTCTGATGCCAACGGCTCCGGGGTCAGGCCCGCCATGTCCCGGATCGATTACCACGACTAGGCGACCATTGGGAACACGCGGCGGAACGGGGCGCGGATTAGTCGTAGGCGGGGCTGGGAGCGGAGAAGGCGTGATTGGGGGTGTCGTCGGCGGAGTAACCGGGAACAATCCGCGACGCACAGGTAAGATCAACTGCTGCGGAGATGTCTGCACAATGTCGCCAAACTGCACATTTGCAGCAGGCACGAACAAGAGTGCGAGATCGTTGCCGTCTTGCCGGACTCGCGCTTGCAGAATTGAGCTACCTGCAGGCAGTTGAGGCCCTCTAAAGCTCTGGTCGGTGCGTGCCGATCGAATCAACACTCGATATGCTCCAGTCGCTCGATCCCAGCCTGTGGTGTAGCTAAGCGGCTGATTGCCACGGATAATCAGTTGGCGATTCGCATCAAGCTCGACAGATTGAACGATCGCGGTTTGACTGGCAGGAGGCTGCGTGACTGGAGGCTGTGTGACCGGAGGCTGTGTGACCGGAGTTGAACCTACAGCTTGAGGTAAGACAATTAACCCGCCAGAAGGACTCGCGCTAGCTCGCCAATCGGCACTCTGGGGGGACAGCGTTAAGGTCAAGCGAACGCTATCTGGCGTGAATTGTGAGATTTGAGCGCGAGAGACACCGCTTACATTCACTGGAAGGTCACGCGGAAACAGATTCGGAGAAAGGGTTGCGCCAAAGATGTCGATGATCATCTGGCGACGATCGTTCGATCTCAGCGATCGAACTTGTGGAGTAGCGCCCGTTGTTCTTAGAAATAAGCCATCTCCGGTTGCTTGAAGGCTCTGAACAAAGGTGCGACCTGTCGAAGTTGGCGGCAGTTGGCTAATGGGGGGTTGAGCAATGGGAGGCTGGGTAATGGGAGGTTGGGTTACAGGAGGGGTTGCAACGCCTGAAAAGGTTGGCGTAGGAAGCTGTACCGACCATTGATTTGCGGTTCTGCCTTGAAATTGAATGCGGCTCGGATCAACAGTGTATCCAGGTGCATATTCAACGACAATTCGAGTGGTTTGGCGATCGAACTGTCCCACCCGAATCGATCGCACGCCACCGTTATAAGATTCTGTGACCTGTGGTCGCCCGAATGTGACACCTGGCAGATCGATTACCAATCGAGTTGGATCGTTCAGCAGTTGTGCCTTGGGCTGAACGCCATCATCGGTCGAAAATTCCAATTGATTCTGGGCTGGACTCAAGCGCCAGGACTGTAATCTTGCTGCTTGAGCCGGAAAGGTGAATAGCAAAAAATAGAATGAGCAGAGCAAAAAGTAAGTCCGGAAATGAAATCTTCTTTGAGACTTTTTTGCACTGGTAGACTGAAGACCGCGTTCCAACTTTTCTCTCCTTTTGTGCGTTGCGCCGCTATTTTTCGGCAATCATTTCTATGCTTTGATAATCAAAATTGAGCAACGAAATTAAGACTTTTCGCTGACAGCTTCGATCGCCAAAATTAAATTTGCATCCTCTCTCACCCACGATCGATGAATATTTGCTCAGCTAAACATCAAGACTGAAGCTGATATTCACCGCAGAAATTCAACGATTATTACTCAAAAAATTCAGAGCAAAATCAAATCACTGGATCGACTGACTTAATATTCCCAAGCTCGTTCCTGAGATCTGGAAATTTGCGCTTCGTTTTGTTTGGAAAATAGAGTTGTCTAGACTCGGTGTGGGCGACGCAAAGAACCCCGATCGAGTTTCTTAAAGGCGAGATCAAATTTTTTAGAAATAGCGGCTGCATACACCCCAAAGCGTGACACAAGGACATCCCAAACCTAAAAAATCTCATTTCTCAGGTTTGGGCTAGAGCATTTTAGTATGGATGCCTCAAGTTCAGCCTAATTTTTTTGCTCAGAGGTCATCGACGCTACTGAGATTTGGAACAGCTACAGAGTCAGTTTGAGGAAAGACGACGCGTAACAGCGGCGGTGCAAGAAAGGTGGTTAAAATCACCATGACAATAATCGCTGCCTGTAACGCATCTGAGAGGATGCCCGTGCTGGCACCAAACGACGCAAACACCAGCCCCACTTCGCCGCGTGGAATCATTCCGACTCCGATCGCCAGTCGATTTAATCCGGATTGCCCAAACAGCGTAAAGCCCGTGACCACTTTCCCCACGATCGCGACCACGATCAAGAAGGCAGACATAATCAAGCCCTCGCGATTCGCCGGATCAAACGGATTCAACACACTGACATCGGTTCTCGCACCGACGACGACGAAAAAGACAGGCACAAGCATATCTGCGATCGGCTTGATTTGCTCCTCAAGCTCCGCCCGCTTCTCGGTTTCAGCCAGAATTAATCCCGCAGCAAACGCGCCTAAAATTGCCTCTAGCTGAATGACGGCGGCGATATCTGCGAGCACAAACGCCACGATCAAAGCGCTTACCAGTAGCTGTCCGCGAGTTTTCAGCTCATTCACCAGGGTGACAAACAAGGGACTGAGCAATCGTCCGAGCCAGAGGCTACCGATTAAAAAGACAGCAGCACTGATAATCAGATAAATAACGCTGGTGACTTGTACTTCTCCAGTTTTTGCCAGTCCTGCAACCACTGCCAGCACGATAATTCCAAGCACATCATCTAGAACTGCCGCTCCGATGATGATTTGTCCTTCTTTAGAGCTAAGCTGTTGCAGTTCCGACAATACCCGTGCGGTGATGCCGATACTGGTTGCGGTCAGGGCAGCTCCTGCAAAAATTGCCGGAATTGCAGGGACATTAAAAAGGGTCATCAGTCCGGCTGTGCCAAGCGCGAAGGGAACGGCGACCCCGACACAAGCGACGATCGCGGCTTGCCAACCGACCCGAATCAGTTCTTTGAGATCGGATTCTAACCCAATCTCAAACAGCAGAATCACGACTCCGATCTCTGCAAGCACTGAAATCACTTCGCTCTGCGTTTCAAATACGAGATTGAGCGATTCGGGGCTAAGATGTGCAGTCATTTGGAGCGCTTGCATCACCAGCGATCGGCTTGCATCGAACTCCGCACTTGGAAACACCAGCAAATGCAGCGCGGACACACCGACAATCACACCCGCAACAAGCTCACCGAGAACCGAGGGCAAGTCGAGTCGAGCGCAAATCTCACCGCCAATTTTGCTGGCAAAATACACGACGACTAAACTGAGCAGAACGCCTGCCAATACGAGAGAACTGCTTTCTGCTTCGGCAGCAGCGAGCAGTGGGGGTGAAAAAACAAACGAGTTGAACCAGGACAGGGAGTTGATCATATTGGAGTGGGCGATGCCTATAGCACACGCGAATGTGACCGAAAATCCCTCCTATCGTACAGATTTCTTACGGCTTATTACAAAGACAGACAATTTACTGCATTCAATGTGCTGCATTCTCGATCTTTTATTCAGTGTTCAAACGCCACTGTCAAACTACGGTTTACTAATCGTCTCTAAACCTAGTGAGCAACTTATCCAACAACAAACTATGCTTTGTGAAAGCTTGCGCCAAAATCGGTGAAAACTGAGATTACGGTTGTAGTTCGATATCTGAATTAATTTCGGCAAAATCGTGTTTTTAGATACAACATCCTCCGGAAGACTAGGTTAACCTTTGGTTAAGACAAGGTAAATTAGAACATTGGTCAGATTTCCTCTCATACAGGAGCAACCCGCGATCGTGCAACCCAGCGAATAATGTCGCTGAAGCGCAAACACCAAAACCCTTTTTATCAGGAGATTAAGAGATGGCAGATCAACACAATTTCTTATACCCGCGCAGCCGCTATCGGGGGCAAGTCAAACCAGAGAATTTGGTGTTTAATGCGAATTTGCAGGAGTTTTCTCAGCGAGTGTCGTATATTTGCTGTCTGGAGACAGGCGGTAAGATGACACCTGAAGAATCGTTTCAAGAAATTCGATCGTTGTGGAAACAACTCAAAAAAAGCCGCAAACAGCTAGGAATTGCCGCTGGAAACAACTCCGATCCGGGCAATATGGCGGTTTAATTCTGATCGCTAACGGGATTGAAGGCGCATCAGTTCAAGCAGGCTGGTGCGTTTTGTTGTGAAAAAGCTTAAGCATTTTGTCCATTGTCGGGTTGAATCTAGCGCGTAGAATGAACACCGACATTTTCGGGCTAACTGATGGAAATGAGACCTCCTGTACCGCCGTTTACGCTTGAAACGGCAAAAGCTAAGGTTCAAGCGGCTGAAGATGCGTGGAATACTCGCGATCCAGATCGCGTAGCGCTGGCATACACTGAGGACTCGCAATGGCGCAATCGATCGGAGTTCCTCAACGGGCGCGAGGCGATTCGGGCATTTCTCAGGCGCAAATGGAATAAAGAGCTAGATTATCGGCTGAGAAAAGAACTCTGGAGCTTTGCCGACAATCGGATTTCGGTTAAGTTTGAGTATGAATGGCACGACGATTCTGGCTACTGGTACCGTTCCTATGGCAATGAACAGTGGGAGTTTGCCGAGAATGGTTTGATGCGACGACGTGAAGCCAGCATCAACGATTTGCCGATTCAGGAATCAGACCGGAAGTTTCGCTGGGCGCGGAGCTAATGCAGGGAAAATTTTTCAACGATCGCAACTCATGCGGCTTTCATCTAAATAAAGAGACCATTCTCCTGCTTCAGAGTTTTGAATTCAACGCTAAACTCTGGAATGACTGTGAACCTGTTGAATTGATCTGACTTTATGTTCGTTTCCGTTTGTCGGCTTCGGAGCCGAATCGCTTTTGCGATCGTTACAACCAGTTTAGTTGCCCAAGGTCTATGTCAGAGCGTTGCTAAGGCGGAGTTTCTGCCTTATTGCCAGCAAACTACAGACGCAATCCGGCAGAAAGATGGGGCTCGTCGGGCAGCGCTGAATGGTACCCCTGAAGCCCAGCAATCTTATCAAACTTTAATTCGGCAACAGGCGGAGCAACTGCGGCAGTGTCGCAATCAGAACTGGCTGAAAACTCAGGGGATTTGGCTGCGACTGTATGCCTGTGATGCTCGACCGGGCGCGATCGACGAGGTATTAGATCGAATTGTCGATCGCGGCTACAACGAGATTTATGTGGAAACATTCTTCAACGGACAAGTGTTGCTGCCTGCTGCGAACAATCCAACCGCCTGGCAATCGATGGTGCAATCTCCGAATAATGCTGATTTGTTAGCTCAGGTGATTCAGAAAGGGCGCGATCGTGGCTTAAAAGTGTATGCCTGGATGTTTAGCATGAACTTTGGCTACACCTATGCGATCAAGCCTGAAAAGCAAGTGACCTTGTTACGTAATGGTCGTGGGCAGACTAGCTTTCGTGCCAATACGGTTGCGGGGCTGAGTACCGATTTAGGCACATTGAACCCGGATGAAGCCTTTATTGACCCGTATAGTCTGCTGGCAAAACAGGATTATTACCGCATGATGCAAGAAGTCCTCAAGCGTAAGCCTGATGGTGTGCTGTTTGATTACATTCGCTATCCGCGCAGTCGAGGTAAACAATCAATTACAACCAGCGTGCAGGATTTGTGGATTTTTGGAGAGGCATCGAGGCAAGCGCTGATCGATCGGGGTTTGAATAACAAAGGGCGGGAATTGATCAAACGCTATATCAATCGTGGCTTTATCAGTGCTAGCGATGTTGCGACAGTCGATAAGCTGTTTCCGCGTGAGAAAGTTCCGATGTGGCAGGGACGCGTTCCCAGCACGATCGAAGCCCGTGGCTCTTCGGCTCAGCGAGCCGGAGTTTTGCAAGCAGAGTTGTGGCGGTTGAGTGTGGCTCATGCTATGCAGGGCGTGGTTGATTTTCTCAATCTGGCAGTCTATCCGGTGCGACAAGCAGGATTGCCAGCAGGAGCGGTGTTTTTTCCAGAGGGCAATCAAACGATCGGGCAGGGGTATGATTCTCGCTTGCAGCCGTGGGATCGTTTTCCGCATAATATCGCATGGCATCCGATGTCTTATGCGACTTGTGGGAATGCAAAGTGCGTTGTGCAGCAGGTTCAGCGCGTGTTAGCGCAGGCAGCACCGGGAACCGAGGTAAAACCTGTTTTAGCTGGAGTTTGGCAGGAATCGATTAGCAATCGTCCGCCGTTAGAGGTGCAAATGGAGGCATTGCGATCGCTGTCACCGCGTATTTCGGCGATTAGTCATTTTGCTTATTCTTGGCAGGAGCCGCAATCGGATCAAGACCGTAAATATTGCGCTGCCCGGCGGCTTTAATCTAAAGGGCTTTAATCTAAAAGATAGTGATTCAACTGTTGCGCTAAGGTTTGCACATGGGGCTGTTTGAGTAAAGAGAGGTGATTACCTGGGACTTGATGTACCCGAAGGTGATCGACCAAACTATCCCAACCTAAAGTTGGATTGCGATCGATTGAATTGCGATCGGACTGTTCAGCCGCTTTAAACAGAACCATACGATGTGGATAAGCTTGAGGTACATATTGATAGGTCGCTTGAGCATTGGCATAGACAATCCGCAGCAGTGAGGGAATGGCAGATTCTTCTAGAAATCGGAGCCGAGTTTCTTCGGGAATTAAGCGCAAAATCGTAGACCATTGCCAGCGCGAAAACCAAGAATTTCGAGCTTGTAGTCGATCGAGCGCAAGGGTACTATAGTCGAGCAAAAATGGCAGGGTTGACCAAAGTGCAGTGCCTAAAAGAAACTTCAGGCTTTGATAGAAGGAAGGTTTATAGCAAGGAGCGGGGGTGTCTAACATTGCTAAGAGTTTCACTTCATATCCTGCACGGGTGAGTTGTTGCGCCATTTCAAAGGCGACAATGCCACCAAAAGACCAGCCTCCTAGAAGATAAGCTCCATCAGGTTGAACCGTTTGGATTGCTTTGATGTAGTAAGCTGCGATCGCTTCAATTCGATTGAGCGGTGGTGTTTTTCCATCCAGCCCCAACGGTTGTAGTCCATAAAAGCTGCGATCGCAATCTAGAGCATTTGCAAGTTCTAGATAGGGCAGCACAACGCCAAACATCGGATGAATGCAAAAGAAAGGTTGTTTGCTGGTTCCGAGTGTGAGCGGGACTAAGGGCGACCAGGATACAGAGGGTTTGTCGGGAATGTTCGAGGCTGGAGTCGATCGTTGACGGCGGAAGGCTGTTCGATCGAGTCGAACTAAGGGCGGAATCTTTGAGGCGGGCTGCTGTAAAGTATCGAGAACGGGGGCGAGTTGAGCGATCGTGGGTGCTTCAAACACGCTCTTTAAGGGTAGCTCTAGCCCAAACCCATCACGAACACGAGAAGTCATTTGGGTTGCGAGCAAGGAATGCCCGCCTAACTCAAAGAAGTTATCGTGAATTGTGATCTGCTTCAGTCGTAGAAGATTTTGCCAAATCTCTAATAGGGTTGTTTCTGTGGCAGTTGTAGGATGAGTTGAACTTTTAGCGATCGCGCTGTGGGTGATGTCTTCGCTGAAGGCAGGTAGAGCTTGACGATCGACTTTACCATTTACTGTGATTGGAAGTGCTTCTAGCGGTAAAAAGATAGCCGGAATCATATATTCCGGCAGGGTTTCTTTGAGAAATTGGCGCAATTGAGGAACCAATTGCCGCGCAAATTCAGCTTGAAGCGGATTATTTGTGTATTGTTGCCATGAGTTGATTCTTCCCGAACGAGAGCTAGTTTTAGCATCAATATCTTGTCGGATCAGAGATACATCATAATCACCTGTCTCTGTTTCAGTTGTCCAGGTAAGCTCGACGGTGTAGGGCAGTAATGCTTCTAAGCTGTACCAATCCTGAGGATCGATCGCAAATTCAGGCGATTCCTGGAACTGTTCTCGCATTTGCCCGACTGTTTTTGGTGTTTTTCCACGACTTAACCAAGTTGCAGTTCTAACAGCAGCATTCACTCGACTGTTTTTAACATTCTGGATGATGAGGATTTCTGGCTGCGTCTGAATTAAAACTTCCTGAATCTTCTCGACATTCACTGAGTTGATTTTCCAGTTTAGGGATTGAATTGCAGGAGATTTCAGTTGAGCCTCATCTATCAAGCTGTCTTTAATGTGCAGTAAAACGTTATAGCGAAACTGAGTCATTTCATTGTGGTGCTGCCCGCGTGATAATCGAATCTGCACAGAGCGAATCTGAGGAAACCTATCTTGTAATGCGTAAAAGAACATTGGATCGATCGCAAGTTCTGGTTCTTCAAAGCGCGATCGATTCATCAACTTTTGCAGGGTTGATCGCTCCATTCCTGCGTCTGCTTTACAAAATTGCATCCAAGCATGAAAAGCAGTGAGCAATGATAGATTTCGCACATCACCAATCCATAAAGTTCCTCCTGGTGCTACAGCTTGAATCGCTCCTTCTAGCACCTGCATTAAGTAATCCACACTGGGGAAGTATTGCACGATCGAATTCAAAATCACCCCATCAAATGATTCAACCTCAATCCCTGTAAAATCAGTCGCAATTCGGTGCAATAGTTCCACTTGAGGAAGTGTTGCTAGTTGGTTCTGAACTCCTTCTAAAGCAATTTTTGAAAAATCTGTGCCTACATATTTCTGACAATGCGGCGCAAGCTGAAACAGTAACAATCCAGTACCACAGCCGATTTCTAGCACTCGTTTTGGTTTAAGCGCGAGAATTTGCTGGACTCGATCGCTGATCCACTCTTGCATTTGCTCTGGGGAAATTGGCTCTCCGGTGTAGCTGCTGTTCCAGCCTGTGATGTTAAAACGAGAGGCTGGAGATTGATAGGTTTGGTTGTAGAGCGTTTGCCATTGTTCGACCTGTTGCTCGACTTGTTGAGTTTGAAGCGATGTTTGCTGTAACTGTTGAAGATCTAAACTAAAATAAGCAACTAACCGCATCTCATTCGACGTTGCTCCAGAGGCGAGAACGGCTGCATCTTGGATAGCAGGATGACGCTGTAGCGTGGCTTCAATTTCACCGAGTTCAACCCGGAATCCTCGAATTTTGATTTGATCATCGACTCGACCAAGAAACTCAATCGAACCATCCGGGCGGTAACAAGCACGATCGCCTGTCTTATAGAGTCTCAGGTCTTTTTTATGTATGAATCGATCCGTAGTTAATTCCGAGCGATTGAGATAACCCCGAGAAAGCCCTACACCGCCGATATACAATTCGCCTGGAATGCCAACAGGAACCGGATTGAGGTGGGTATCTAAGAGATAAACTTGCGTGTTAACAATCGGACGACCGATCGACAGAGGAGGATCGCCGGGGTGAAGTTCGGCAACAGTTGACCAGATTGTGGTTTCGGTGGGGCCATACGCATTAAAGAACAAGCGATCGACTGCCCAACGATCGATAACCTGCTGAGAGCAAGCTTCTCCCCCTGTAATCAGCACCCGAAGCGCAGGCAAATCCGCCGACGGCAACACAGCTAAGACGGCTGGCGTTAATAAAGCATGAGTAATCGCATTGTCTTGTAGATAGCGTATCAAAGCGATTCCCGGTAGCTGAGCAGACTTAGACGGGATGTAGAGTGTGCTGCCAGAACCCAGTGCTAAAGCAATCTCAAAAATGGAGGCATCAAAGCTCAAGGAACTAAATTGCAAAACTCGACTGTTGCGAGATAGATGAAACACTCGTTGCTGTGCTTCAACCACATTGCACAATCCTCGATGCGATAAAAGCACTCCCTTAGGTGTGCCTGTAGAGCCAGAGGTATAAATCACATAAGCAAGCTGATCGGGCGTTGGGGGAGAAGCGATCGCGCACTCTTCATCAAGTGGAAGCGGTTGATCTAAACACACAATCTTTGCGGATGATTCAGGGAGAACATCAATCAGCCAAGACTGTGTAAGCAAAACTGAAACCTGAGTATCCATCAGCATGAAGCGGAGTCGATCGTGGGGATAGTTTGGATCGAGCGGCACATAGGCTCCTCCCGCTTTGAGAATTCCGAGAATCCCAATCAGCAGATTGGCAGAACGATCGACACACAATCCCACTAAACAATCGGCTTGCACTCCCAGGTGTCTGAGAGTTTGTGCGAGGCGATCGGCTCGCTGGTTGAGCTGTTGATAAGTGAGCGTTTCTTGCTCTGAAACAAGTGCGATTGCGTTGGGTTCGCGCTGTACTTGTGCTTCAAAGATTTGATGAAAACATTGATCGTTCTGAAGTTGGCTCTCAGTCTGGTTCCACTGAGCTAGAAGCTGGTGTTCTACAGGAGTGAGTAAAGGGAGATCAGATAGGCGATCGTCAGGATTCGCCACAACCCTTTCAAGCAAGGTTTGAAAATGACCAACTAAACGACTGATGCGATCGCGATCAAACAAATCTGTGCTGTAGGAAATAAATCCGCTTAAGCCTGCTTGCGATCGCCATAAGCTGCGTAATCCGTGTGCAGGTTCCCACAAGTGAACCTCTAAATCAAATCGCGTACTAGCTGACTCTAAGGGTGCAGGTTCTAAGGTCAATCCAGGTAATTCTAAAGATTGCATCGGAGCATTCTGGAGTGCAAAAGCAACCTGAAACAAAGGATTACGGCTCAGATCCCGCTCTGGATCTAACTCCTCGACTAACTTCTCAAACGGTAAGTCCTGATGTTCATAAGCTTCTAATGCGACCTTGCGAACCTGCTCCAATAGTTCACGAAATGTTGGATTGCCAGACAGATCCGATCGCATCACTAAACTATTCACAAAAAAGCCAATTAATCCTTCTACTTCGCTGCGATGACGATTTGCAATTGGAACACCGATCGCAATGTCCTCTTGCGCTGTATACCGATGTAGCAATGTCTGAAATGCTGCAAGCAGAATCATAAACAAAGTGGCTCCAGTCTGCTGACTCAGAGCTTCTAATTGCTCGGTCAGCTCTAGAGAAAATTGCAGAGGATAAGTTGCGCCACGATAGGTTTGAACTGTAGGACGAGGGCGATCGCTCGGTAAATTCAGTACGGGTAAATCTTGTAGCTGCTTCAGCCAGTATGATCGTTGTTTTTCTAAAATTTCTCCCTGCAACCAGTTGCGCTGCCAGCAAGCAAAATCGGCGTACTGCATCGGTAGGGGTGGTAATTCTGGCGATCGTTCCTCAACAAATGCGGTGTAACAGTGCGCTAATTCTTGAACCAGCACACCCAGCGACCAGCCATCTGCAACAATATGATGCAGGGTGAGCAACAGCATTGCTTCTGTTGAGCTAAACTCCAGCAGTGTGATTCGTAAAAGTGAATCCGTTGCGAGATTAAACGATCGCTGTGCCTCAGTCGTCGCTAATTGTTGGCTTATCTGTTCAGGCGCTGTGACGTTGGATAGCTGCACCACTGATAAATCAACTTTGATATCCGGTTCGATCACTTGAACGGGTTGACCGTCAACCACAGCAAATCGAGTACGAAGGGCAGCATGGCGGCGCACAATCTCATTAAACGATCGCTCCAAAGCCGCTCGATTCACAGTTCCTTTCAGGCGAATGGCAGCAGGCACATTGTAGAACGGATTATTAGGCGCAAGTTGGTACAAAAACCACAATCGTTCCTGAGCAAACGATAAAGGAAATACTTGAGTTTTGAGTTGAGCGGATTGAGTAGATTGCAAGTACGTAATGATTTCAGCTTTACGCCCAGCTAATTCCTGGCGTAACTCTTTTGTTAAAGTTCCTTCTGGAGCATTACAGCGCAATCGAACTTCAGCATGATCATGCCTAATCGATAGTTGAACATCTAAACTCTGAAGATAAGACACCAATTCAGCGATCGTTCGGTTCGTCATAGTTCAATTTCCTCACGATGGCGCGAATTGGTTTGTCCTAAAGCTTCGATTCTTTGGGCTAATTGCGCGATCGTTGGCGCTTCAAATACCGATCGCAAGGGGAGTTCAACCTGAAATCGATCGCGAATGCGTGAAACAAGCTGAGTCGCTAACAATGAGTGCCCCCCTAACTCAAAAAAACTATCTTGAGTTCCGATCTGTTCGCGCCCAAGCAGTTGAATCCAGAGTTCAATCAGTGATGCTTCTAATGAGGTTGCGGGAAGCACCAGACTATTTTCTTTTATGCTGCTGAAGTTCGGAAGAGGTAATGCTCTGGGATTAACTTTGCCATTCACAGTCAAAGGCAACGCATCTAACATTACAAACCCAGCAGGCAACATATAAGCAGGTACTTTAGCTTTGAGAAATGCTCTTAGCTCTTTCTCCGTTACCTCTTCAGAGCTTTGAGGAACAACGTAAGCAATTAACTGGCGATCGTGGTCTATCTCCCGCACCATGACTATGCTGGTCTGTACCTTCGGATGCTGTATGAGAATTGCCTCGATCTCACCTAACTCAACTCGAAATCCTCGGATTTTAACTTGGTCATCTATTCGTCCCAAAAACTCAAGATTGCCATCAGGACGATACAGCGCTCGATCGCCCGTCCGATAAAGCCTCAAGTCTCCAACCTGAACAAATCTTTCTGCGGTCAATTCCTGGCGGTTGAGATATCCCTGCGCTAAACCATCACCCCCTAAGTAAATCTCACCTCTCACCCCTACGGGAACTGGATTTAGCTTTGCATCTAATAGATAGACCTGAGTATTGGCGATCGCTTGACCGATTGGAATGGTAGCTGCATTCTCTGACACGCTTTGCACTTCATACCAGGTTGAAAACGTGGTGTTTTCTGTCGGGCCGTAAACATGCATGAGATGTTGAGGTTTTCCTTGATGCAGCAGCGATCGTACGCACTCCACATTCGCCATCTCGCCCCCAAATAATAGGAATTTGAGCGAACGGAAAGCATCGGGAATCTGACGAATCGTTTGATTGAACAATGCCGTTGTCAGAAACAGAATGCTAATTTGATGCTGCTGCAATTGAGCCGCAAAATCAGTCGGCAAAAGGGTACTCTCTCGCTCTAGCCCAACTAATCGCGCTCCATTCAGTAATGCTCCCCAAACCTCAAAAGTTGCTGCATCAAAGGACAAACTTGCTACCTGTGCAATTTGATCGTTCGGTTCTATCTCAATGTAATTCGTATCACACACCAATCGATTAACGCTGCGATGGGACACCATTACTCCCTTGGGTGTTCCAGTTGAACCAGAAGTATAAATCACATAAGCAAGCTCATTTCCTGTGCAAACATTGGATAAATTTTCATCCGATTCTTCAGCGATCGCGCTCCACTCCTGCTCTAAACACATCACTCTAGTTCGATCAAATCGCTCTGCCCAACTTGCTTGGGTTAAAATGATCGCAATTCCCGCATCTTCGATCATGAACTGCAATCGCTCTGATGGATAGCTTGGATCAAGCGGCACATAAGCACCCCCCGCTTTTAGCACAGCCAACATTGCTGCGATCGCTTCAATCCCCCGCTCTAAACAGATTCCAACAGGCATTCCCGCCCGCACACCGTAGCGCTGCAAGTACCGCGCTAGCTGGTTACTTCCTTGATTTAAAGCTGAATAGGTGAATGATTGATCACCAAATTGAACCGCGATCGCAGTTGGTCTTTGTTTAACCTGTGCTTCAAACAATTGATGGATTCCGACACTTGCAGGATAATGCGATCGATGACTGCTCCAATGCTTGAGTAATGCGTCTTGCTCTTGAACACTTAACAAGGATAGTTCAGACAAACAAGCCTCTGGATTCGCAACAATGCTTTCTAATAGCGTTTGAAAATGCTGGCGCAGAGCTGCGATCGTGCTGCCATCAAATAAATCAGTGTTGTAAACAAGGATGCCGCGTAATCCATCTGTCTGTTGCCAGTCTTTACCCCATAGATTCCGAAAGTTATCGCCGCACTTCCAAAGATAAACTTCCAGATTAAAGCGCGAAGTCTTTGTTTCTAAATCTACTGGACTTAACACTAAACCCGGTAACACTAATTGTTCCATCGGCGTATTTTGTAGCGCAAATACAACCTGAAACAGTGGATTCTGTCCCAAGTTCCGAACCGGCTGGAGTTCTTCAACTAGCTTTTCAAACGGCAAATCTTGATGAGCATACGCAGCTAATGTCACCTTCCGCACCCGATCTAAGAGTTCTCGGAACGTTGGATCGCCTGTTAAATCCGCTCTTAGCACCAAGCTATTCACAAAAAAGCCAATCAAGCCCTCTAACTCGCTTTGGTGACGATTCGCAACCGGAGAACCGATCGCAAGATCTGTCTGTCCCGTGTAGTGATAAATCAAAGTTTGGAACGCTGCCAATAAGGTCATAAATAGCGTGACACCCGCTTCCTGACTTAATTCCTCCAGCGCGTCTAATAGTTGCTGTGGTAGCTCGATTAATTGACTCGCCCCCCGGTAACGTGGCTCATCCTCGCGAGAAATAGAACTTGGCAAATTGAGTGCAGGTAAATCCTTTAGCTGCTGCTTCCAATAGTGCAACTGGGTTGTCAGTACCTCGCCTTGCAAATACTGTCGTTGCCAGTGAGCAAAATCTGCATATTGCACAGGCAGTTCTGGCAGGACCGCAGGCTTACCGTGAACGATCGCCGCATAAAACTCCCCCAACTCTCGAATTAAAACGCCGCTCGACCATTCATCGAAAATAATGTGATGCAGCAAAATTAGAAACAAATGCTCTTGATCGTGTAACTGCCAAAGACGCGATCGCAATAGTGACCCCGCATTCAAATCAAACGGTCGCTCAATCTCCTGCCAAATCTCCTCTACTGCAATGTTCTCGCGAACACTCGCAGGCATTGTTCGTAAATCAGTAGATTTCAGTGGGATTTGCGCGGCTTGAGCTACGACCTGAAGCAACTGCCCATCAATCTGCTCGAATGTTGTTCTGAGAATTTCATGCCGCCGAACGATCGCATCGATGCTTTGCTGAAGCTGCGCTCGCCTTAAATCACCCGTCAGCCGAAAGACCAGGGGGATACTATAGAGAGAGGCTCCCGGCAAAAGTTGTTCAATAAACCATAAGCGCTGTTGAGCAAATGAGGCTGGAAAAATAAAACTCTCTTCAACATCTTTTTGGATCGGCTGATCTGAAATCATTCCCACCTGCATCTGGTCAACTTCAACAGTTGTAAGGGAAGCCGTGGTTCAAAAATTACGCTTTAGGATAGATTTTGTCCCAGAAATCTGTATTGTTTTATTGCCGTTTGATGCACAGCTTTGCATTCTAAAAATTTCTCTTAACCTTCTAAATTTCTCTTAACCTTCTAAGTGATGCGAAACCAATTCCACCAGCATCAGAAATTAGCGCATCAATTTTTAGCACCTGAGGAAAAGCAATCGACGCCTAACTGATCGCTCTAAATCTCACTCTCGATCGCGTACAACGTTGCTCATCAAGGACTGAAATAAGATCGCTCTTGTGTCTCTCTTTTAAAGCTGAAACGAGATTCTTACGGGGTAAGATGAAAAAATGCTCAAAACCGTATTGTCAAGCTCAAATTGTTGGGTGCGCAGCAGCCAGCAATCTTTGCCATGACAGAACAACGGAGGAGTGGATTTTTCGTTTAGTCAGATTTGTTGCTGCTGCAACCCAAGAGGAATCATGAGTCAAGAATTGTTTGATAAGCTCAAAGCGATCGTCGCAGAACAGTTGAGCATCGACGATCCCAGCACCATCCGTCCGGAATCAAACTTCCAGAACGATCTCGGTGCCGATTCGCTCGATGTCGTTGAGCTTGTAATGGCGATCGAAGAAGAATTTGAAATCGAAATCCCCGACGAAGCGGCAGAAAAGATGACCACTGTCCAAGAGGCAGTCGATTACATCAGCAGCAGAGTTGCAGAAACCGCATAATGAGCGGGAGTCGGGAGTCGGGAGACGCAATGTGCCACCCCCCGCTCCCTATTCCCAACTCCCTACTCCCTTTCTTTATTGGACATCATGACAAATTCGGTAAATAAGCGCGTTGTGGTCACAGGGCTTGGTGCAGTTACGCCGATCGGCAATACGCTTTCTGAGTTCTGGGACGGTTTGATGAGCGGGCGCAATGGCGTTGCCCCGATTACCCTGTTTGATGCGTCCCGGCACGATTGCCGTTTTGCGGCTGAGGTGAAGGGATTTGACCCGCATCAATATATGGATCGCAAAGAAGCCAAGCGGATGGATCGCTTCTGTCAACTCGCGATCGCAGCCAGTAAGCAAGCTTTGGCAGATGCCGAGTTCACGATCAACGACCTCAACGCCGAGCAGGTCGGCGTGTTGATCGGAACGGGCATTGGTGGTTTGAAAGTGCTGGAAGATCAGCAAGAAGTTAATCTAACCAAAGGCCCCGATCGCTGTAGCCCGTTCATGATTCCGATGATGATCGCGAACATGGCGGCGGGATTAACCGCGATTCAAATCGGTGCGAAAGGCCCAAACTCTTGTTCAGTGACAGCCTGCGCTGCCGGATCAAACGCGATCGGTGATGCCTTTCAATGGGTTCGACGCGGCTATGCTCAGGCGATGATCTGCGGCGGAACCGAGGCTGCCGTGACCTCGCTTGCGGTTGCTGGCTTTGCCGCTTGTAAAGCGCTCTCCCTCCGCAACGACGATCCGGCTCACGCTAGCCGTCCGTTTGACAAAGACCGCGATGGCTTCGTACTCGGTGAAGGGGCAGGCATTCTTCTGCTCGAAGAAATGGAACACGCTCTAGCCCGTGGAGCCAAAATCTACGCGGAAATCGTCGGCTACGGCGTGACTTGCGATGCTTACCATATCACCAGCCAAACTCCCGGCGGAAAAGATGCCGCCAGAGCAATGCAGCTCTGCCTCAAAGATGGCGGATTAACCCCGGATCAAGTTGATTACGTCAACGCTCACGGCACAAGTACACCCGTGAATGATCCGAACGAGACCATGGCGATCAAAACTGCCCTTGGCGATCGCGCTCATCAAATTCTCGTCAGCTCAACCAAATCGATGACCGGACACTTACTCGGCGGATCTGGGGGAATCGAAGCGGTCGCAACCGTCATGGCAATCAAGCACGATCGCGTTCCTCCCACGATTAACTTAGTTGAGCCTGATCCAGAGTGTGATTTGGATTACGTGGCGAATCAAAGCCGTGATCATATTGTCAACGTGGCGCTTTCAAACTCCTTCGGTTTTGGTGGACACAACGTCACACTGGCATTCAAAAAGTTTGTGCCCTGAGCTTGAAGTGTCTACCGTTATCGAGGATTATTAGGAGGCTGTTATCGAATAGCAGGTTCCGATAGCTTTTTCTGATTAGGTAGTTTTGCCTACCATTCTTCATAATGGAAACAGGTATTCGCGTTCTGTCCGAATTCTTCCGTTATTGCCCAATCGTCGTTCATTCTTAACAGAAATCATGGTCGTTGCAGCCCAGTCACTCGAAGAACTTTGCATTAATTCGATTCGCTTCTTAGCGATCGACGCAGTTGAAAAGGCAAAATCCGGACACCCAGGCTTGCCGATGGGTGCAGCTCCGATGTCTTTTGTGCTGTGGGATAAGTTCATGCGGTTTAACCCGAAAAATCCCAAATGGTTTAATCGCGATCGCTTCGTTTTGTCGGCGGGTCACGGTTCGATGCTGCAATACGCGCTCTTGTACCTGACAGGTTACGACAGCGTGACGATCGAAGACATCAAGCAGTTCCGTCAGCTCGGATCGCGCACTCCCGGACATCCGGAAAACTTTGAAACCCTGGGTGTAGAAGTCACGACAGGTCCGCTCGGTCAGGGGATTTGCAACGGGGTTGGATTGGCAATGGCGGAAGCGCACTTGGCAGCGAAGTTCAACAAGCCAGAGGCGACGATCGTAGACCACTACACCTACGTGATTTTGGGTGATGGCTGCAACATGGAAGGTGTTTCCGGTGAAGCTTGTTCACTCGCTGGACACTTAGGACTCGGTAAACTGATCGCACTCTACGATGACAACCACATTTCGATCGACGGTGATACCTCCGTTTCCTTTACGGAAGATGTGGGCAAGCGCTTTGAAGCTTACGGCTGGCAAGTTTTAGTCGTTCCCGACGGTGACACCAATCTGCAAGCGATCCAAGAAGCGATCGAAACGGCGAAGCAGGAAACCGGTAGACCGACTTTGATCAAAGTTCGCACGACGATCGGCTATGGTTCTCCGAACAAAGCCAACACCGCAGGCGTTCACGGTGCGGCACTGGGTGGCGATGAAGTTGCGGCAACACGGAACAATCTCGGTTGGGATCACGAACCGTTTGTTGTGCCTGAAGATGCGTTGAACCACTGGCGCAAAGCGATCGAGCGCGGCACAAAACTCGAAGACGAATGGAATGCGACGTTTGCAAACTACAAATCGAAGTATGCCGAAGAAGCCGCAGAATTTGAGCGGATGCTGAGCGGCAAACTTCCAGACGGTTGGGAAAAGTGCCTACCGACCTACACTCCCGAAGACAAAGGCTTAGCTACTCGTCAAACCTCTGAGAAAACTCTAAACGCGATCGCGCCTGTCGTTCCTGAATTAATCGGCGGTTCTGCCGACTTAACCCACTCGAACTTGACTCTACTCAAAGGCTTCGGCGACTTCCAGAAAGGCTCTTATCAAAACCGCAACCTCCGCTTTGGAGTCCGTGAACATGGAATGGGCGCAATCTGTAACGGCATTGCGCTGCACGGTTCAGGGCTGATTCCCTACTGTGCAACCTTCCTGGTGTTTGCAGACTACATGAGAGCCGCCATTCGTCTGTCGGCACTGTCGCAAGCTCAAGTCATTTATGTCATGACGCATGACTCAGTGGCTTTGGGTGAAGATGGCCCAACGCACCAACCGATCGAAACGATCGCATCGTTACGCGCCATCCCAAACCTGCTGGTCTTCCGTCCTGCTGATGGTAACGAAACCTCTGGCGCGTACAAAATCGCAATGGAGCGCCGCGATCAGCCTTCGCTGCTGGCAATGACTCGTCAAGCCTTGCCGAACCTGGATGGCAGCTCGATCGATGCTGTATCCCGTGGCGCTTACATTCTCTCTGGTAGCGACGACCTGCCGGACATCATCTTGGTTGGAACCGGAAGCGAAGTCAGCTTGTGTGTTACAGCGGCTGAGAAGCTACGGACTGAAGGCTATAAAGTTCGCGTGGTATCAATGCCTTGCTGGGAACTGTTTGAGGAGCAGGATGAAGCTTACAAAAACACGATTTTCCCGAAAGCGGATCAAAAGCGCTTAGTTGTAGAAGCAGCTTCGAGCTTTGGCTGGCAGAAGTACATGGGATCAGAAGGCGACATGATCAGCATTGAGCGCTTCGGAATTTCGGCTCCGGGCGGTGAAGCGATGAAGAAATTCGGCTACACCGTGGAGAACGTTGTAGCGCGTGCGAAAGCGGTCATCGGCAAATAACCTCAAGCTTTGCTTTGAGTAATTAGTCGCGGTGAACCCGGACTTGCGAAAGCTCGCCCTTTTGAGCGATTTCTAGCTTTCGCAAGTCCGGGTATCGATCGTTGACAAAAGCCATGGGTTTGCATCACCCTAGCTTGCCGATGCTGCTTTTATTCCTGTAGAGAATCAGCTCTGCCTCATCGAGGCAGAGCTTTCTTTATTCCTCTGTTTCATGCTCCTCTGGCTGTCGTGCCCGACTTCCTGCCAGCGCCACACTAATCGCATCTAGCACCCGCGCCACCGGAATCACTTCCATCCCTACATCCCCGTAATTTGCACCTTTAGGCACGATCGCTTTTTTGAATCCCAGTTTCGCGGCTTCTTTCAATCGCAATTCGGTCTGAGAAACCGGGCGCACCTGTCCGCCGAGTCCAACTTCCCCGATCAACACCGTGTACGGATCAACGATACGATCGCGAAAACTTGCCGCCACTGCCACCGCTACACCCAAATCTGCTGCAGGTTCAGCTACATTCAAACCGCCCGACGAGGCAACATAAGCATCCAGTTTCGATAAGGGAATACCGACTCGCTTTTCCAGCACTGCCAGAATTTGCAGCAATCGGTTGTACTCGATTCCCGTGGTCGATCGCCGCGGTGAACTATAACTCGTCGCGCTTACTAGCGCCTGCAACTCCACGACGATCGGACGGGTGCCCTCACAAGCGACGATCGTCGCCGTCCCCGATGCGGCATCTTCTCGGCTGCCCAAGAACAACTCCGACGGGTTGAGTACTTCTTGTAGCCCTTGATCGACCATCTCGAACACGCCGATTTCATGGGTCGCCCCGAAGCGATTTTTCACTGATCGCAGCAATCGATGGCTTGCAAAGCGATCTCCCTCAAAGTACAGCACCGTATCGACCAGGTGTTCTAGAACTTTCGGGCCTGCGATCGCGCCTTCTTTGGTGACGTGACCAACGATGAAGAGGGTAATATTCTGCCGTTTCGCTACCTGCATCAGAACCGAAGTACACTCTCGCACCTGCGATACCGATCCGGGAGCCGAAGTCAGCGCACTGTAGTACAGCGCCTGAATACTATCGATAATCGCCACTCTCGGCTTCAGTGATTCCAACTCGGTCAGAATCGTATCCAAATCAATCTCTGGCAACAGATGAAGACTGCCCTCCTCAGATGGCTCAATCAATTCCGCTTCTTCAGGAGTCGCCTTTTTCCCCACGCCCAATCGCTGCGCCCGCAATTTCACCTGTCGTCCCGATTCTTCCGCACAGACATACAGCGTTCGATAGCGCGTCGCCAATCGATTTGCCGTCTGAAGCAGCAGCGTCGATTTCCCAATTCCCGGATCGCCGCCAATCAGCACCAGCGATCCGGGCACAATCCCACCGCCCAACACGCGATCGAGTTCCACATATCCCGATGCCAAGCGATCTTGAGCCTGATCAGAAATCTCGTTTAGCTTTAGCGACGCGATCGCTTGGGCAGGAGTATTCGATCGACTCTTGCCATTCGTGCCGCGTATCCGTGTAATCTGAGCCATCGCTGCGGGCGGAGTTGCCGGACGAGCGACCTGTTCTTCGAGGGAGTTCCAGGTCGAGCAAGACGGACAGCGACCGAAATGTTGAGAAAATTCCGCTCCACAATCGTTGCAAACAAACGTCGATCGTACTTTAGGCATTTGCAAAACTTAAAAAAATAGATTGCTTGTGAACTTTCGTAAAGCTTAAGAAAGCCTGAAGCTCAGCCATAATCAGGATTTGATAGCCTGAGAATTAAAAAGTGAGCTACTATCTCCATAATAAAAGTTGAAAAAATTAACGACTACAGATTTGACTTCAAGGAGCATTACAAACTGTGGAAAGTCATAAAGAAAAGATTCTGGTTGTAGACGATGAAGCCAGCATCCGTCGCATTCTAGAAACTCGCCTGTCGATGATTGGATACGATGTGGTGACAGCAGCAGACGGTGAAGAAGCCCTCGACACTTTCCGCAATGCCGATCCAGATCTGGTGGTTCTCGATGTGATGATGCCGAAGCTCGACGGCTACGGGGTTTGCCAGGAACTCCGCAAAGAGTCTGATGTGCCGATTATCATGCTGACCGCGCTTGGGGATGTCGCCGATCGCATTACCGGACTCGAACTCGGTGCCGATGATTATGTGGTGAAACCGTTCTCTCCCAAGGAACTCGAAGCCCGCATTCGATCGGTTCTGCGTCGCGTGGATAAAACAGGTGTCACCGGAATTCCCAGTTCTGGTGTGATTCACATCAACAGCATCCGCATCGATACAAACAAGCGCCAAGTGTATAAAGGCGACGAACGCATCCGGCTAACCGGAATGGAGTTTAGTTTGCTCGAACTCTTGGTGAGTCGCTCTGGGGAACCGTTCTCGCGATCGGAAATTCTTCAGGAAGTTTGGGGCTACACACCTGAACGCCACGTCGATACCCGCGTCGTGGATGTCCACATTTCTCGCCTCCGCGCCAAGCTAGAAGACGACCCCAGCAACCCCGAACTGATTCTGACGGCACGCGGAACGGGCTACCTGTTCCAGCGCATTCTAGAACCCGGCGAAGTGGAATAGTCAAGCGTCGGCGAGGAAACTACCATCTCCCCGCCCGTTTGCTAATAATCGTAAGGATTCTTCGGCTCTGGAATCGGCTTAATTGAACTTGCTTGAACGACTAATTGGCGCTTGCCAGCTAAAGTTTCTGTAGTCATTTGACCCTCGACTTCGAGCCAAGAATCAACCTTGTAGTCCGATCGCGACCCCGTGGTCAACTTCACCGGCAATCTCACCGGATAGACATCCGCCGCGCAGCACGTAATCACAAATCGGGTCAGTAAAAAATGCTGATCGGACAATTCCGGTGTGACGACGACAAATCCCTGCAATTTTGCCTTTTGTCCCGTATAAGCATCGGGTTCCGGATACACCTGAAGCGTCCGAATCCAGTCAATCAAGCTTTTATCCTCAGTCCGAGCCGAGGCGCGAAACGTTTGCGGTCGAACTCGCGTCAGCGTAATCGAATCATTCACGCCGCGATCGATTGCCGTCTGACTCGTAAACGGGCGCGGCGTGATGATCAATCCGGCGATCGCGACCCCCAACAACAATGCACTACTCAGCCCTGGCGGAAACAGCGTGATATGCGGCAAATCGCTCGGAATCGGTCGCGCATTTTGACTGGCTTTCCAGACAAAAAAGCCTTTGATACCGCTAATCACCAGCAGCGAGAATCCGGCTGCGATCGTCAAAATCTT
This sequence comes from Cyanobacteria bacterium FACHB-DQ100, assembly GCA_014695195.1. Lineage (NCBI taxonomy): Bacteria > Bacillati > Cyanobacteriota > Cyanobacteria bacterium FACHB-DQ100. The sequence continues at coordinate 218,912 of JACJNW010000023.1, forward strand.
GTAATTTGGATGGATCAGCAGAAATAATTCATTCGTTAACCAGAACTTGAGAATTGCCAAACCCCAAGCCATCAGCGCTAACAGATCCAGCCACGGGATCAAAATATGCCAAGGAATTCTAGACATCATTAACTGATATACAAGTTCACAAACAAGCAAAATAGAAACGTCAACAATCCCGCCAATCCGAAAATATAGAGAATTGCTCGCGCCTTAAACACCGACAGCATCAATCCCACACCTTTGAGATCGATCATGGGGCCAAAGACGAGAAATGCAACCAGCGATCCGCCCGTAAACGTCGATGCAAACGACAGCGCGAAAAATGAGTCAACCGTTGAGCAGATCGAAACCACCGCCGCCAAAATCAGCATTGCCAGAATCGAGGTGACATTATCCTGACCCAAGCCGAGAATAATTTCACGCGGCACAAACACCTGCGAAATCGCCGCGATCGCGCTTCCTAAAACCAAAACGCCGCCCAACTCGCGCATCTCTTGCAGCGTGTTGTCGAGCAGCAATCTCAGGCGATAGCTAGTGGGTTTTGAAATGGTGCTTTCCATGGCGGTTTGCAGCTCGATCGGGTCAGTAATCAGCGGCTTGCTCGACTGTCCCAGAAAATAAGTCCCCGACTGCAACAGCGGTGAAGCCGAGGATTTAGGCGGATCTAGTTTGCGAGAAAGATAGGATGCAACGCTCGATTGCAGCAGGGGGCGCACATCTTTCTGAGCGCTAAACACCCAGCCAATCATCGTGGCAATCACCAGCGAAAACCCGATGCGATAGAACACAATTTCCGGCTGATCGCGAAATGCTGTCCAAGTTGCCCAAAAGACGATCGGGTTAATCGTCGGAGCCGCCAGCAGAAAACCGATCGCCACCGATGTCGGCGCACCCTGTAGCATCAACCGCCGCGCCACGGGCACATTGCCGCATTCGCACACCGGAAACAGAAATCCAATACAACTGCCTGCAAACGCGCCTAGAAACGGATTTTTTGGCAGAATCGCGACAAGCTTCTTTTCATCCACAAAAAACTGAAGCAATCCAGAGAACAATACCCCCAGCAGCAAAAAGGGCATTGCCTCAACCATCAAACTCAAAAAGAGGGTGAACGCACTATTAATCTGAGCCATTCAATCCGAATGTGAAGAGATTGAGGGGATCATAGCAAGGAACTGGAGATCCTGAAGAGATTGTAAAGGAAGAAAATTAGCAACAGATCTTCTATCACTAATCAGAAGGACGTTTCAGATGATTCTGAAGTTTTGGCGCGATCGGGCCTCAACCGAATGCAGCGATCTTTTTTACGGAAATCTTAAAAAAGCATCATCGGAAACGCAAGAATGAGCCTGAAGATTTGTAAACTGTATGATCAGGCAAAATGAGTGCCATATTTTCTGAGGAAACGGTATGAAGCAACTGGTTACTGTGGAGCGCCTGTGTTTAATGGGACATACGTTGGCGCTGGCTTTTGGATTGGCAGGATTATTACTGGTGCTGCCCAATCCAGAATTTATCGCTTCCCTCCCGGCGATCGGGCAATCTGCTTTCGGTTGGAGCATGGCAAATGGCGGTGTGGGATATATTCTGCTCGGCGCGATTACGGTAGCTCTTTATGCTTACCGAACGCTCGGAATGCGGCACTGGCTCACCTTTATGTTGCCTGCGGTGTTTCTATCTTTGGGAAGCGAACTACTCGGTACAAGTACAGGGTTTCCCTTTGGGGCATACGGCTATTTGAGCGGATTGGGCTATAAGATTGCAGGGCTTGTGCCATTCACAATTCCGCTGTCGTGGTTTTATGTCGGCTTGTGCTGCTTTGTGCTGGCAAGAGCAGGCTTAGAAAGCCTGAAGTTACCCCTGTGGGCGCAATTAACCGGAGCGATCGCACTGGGTTCAGTTCTGTTAACGGCATGGGATTTCGTGCTTGATCCGGCAATGAGCCAGGCACCTTATCCGTTCTGGGAATTTGGGGAAGTCGGCGAATTCTTTGGAATGCCTTATCGCAATGTCACGGGCTGGCTCGGAACTGGTGCGCTATTTATGTTTGTGGCTTCCTTGTTCTGGAGAGCAAAGCCGCTAAACTTAACTCGCGCTCAATTGACAGTGCCGCTGGTGGTTTACCTGATTAACTTTGCATTTGGGGCGATCATTACGGTGGCAGAATTGGATTCGCGCTATTTGATTCCAACCTGCATGAGCATTGTGCTGGGAGTTGTTCCGGCGATCGGTCTTTGGTGGATGAGTAGACCCACTCAAGGACTCGAAGCTTCGCTTTCTGGGACGGTCTCGCGAGATGTGCCCACCGTTTCGGTCGGACTTTCTCAAAAATAGAGATTGAGAAGAGATGCTCGATCGAGCATCTCTTTTTTGTAATCATTCAAAGCGATAAGGGGTTAAAGGGTTGACGAATTTTATGCTGCACACCGGAATGATTTGCCTGGGATTAGTCGATTCCCAGGCTTTTGCGTTTCAAGATGGATTTTTCTTTGGGTTGCTGCTGGTTCAAATCCCGGCGGCGGCGATTTTGCTATCACGGTTGCTTAAAGGTGCGGTGCGTCGTTCCCCCCTTCAGCCTCAGTTACCGAATCCGTCTTTTTTGGGTGCGGTGAGCGTCGTTGTGCCGACGCTGAATGAAGCCGATCGCATCGCGCCCTGTCTCGAAGGGTTGACGCGCCAAACGTATGAAGTGCGAGAGATTACGATCGTCGATAGTCGATCGATCGATAAAACGCCGGATTTGGTTAAAGCTGCTCAAGAAACTGATCCGCGATTTCGATTAATGAATGATGATCCGCTTCCTTCGGATTGGGTCGGTCGTCCGTGGGCGCTGCATAACGGATTTTTGGCGAGTTCGCCGGACAGCGAGTGGATTTTGGGAATTGATGCCGATACGATTCCGCATCCAAGTTTGGTGTGTAGCTTGCTCGAAACGGCGACAACTGAGGGCTACGATCTGATCACGTTGTCACCGAGATTTATTCTCAAATATCCGGGTGAGTTTTGGCTTCAGCCTGCGTTGTTGATGACGCTGGTGTATCGATTCGGGGCAGCGGGTGAAATTGGTAGCTCTCCAGAGCGGGTGATGGCAAACGGGCAGTGTTTCTTTTGTCGGCGATCGCTCCTTCAAACAGTGGGCGGCTACACTAGCGCCAAAGGTTCCTTTTGCGATGATGTCACGCTCGTTCGTAACATTGCGGCAACGGGTGCAAAAGTGGGCTTTCTCGATGGTGCAAACGTGCTGAAAGTCCGAATGTACGAAGGCATGGCGGAAACCTGGGATGAATGGGGTCGATCGCTCGATCTCAAAGATGCTGCAACACCCGCGCAAGTTTGGGGAGATTTAGCATTTTTGATCTTGGTGCAAGCATTGCCGATTCCGTTGTTGATTGTAAGCGCTTGGATGGTCTCTTCTGGACATACAACATTACCTGCATTGATCGCCCTTGGATTGAATGGAGCATTGGTCGCGATGCGAATTGGATTAAATGCGGCGGTCTTGCAGTCCTACGATCGTTCTTCTGCCAAAGGTGCTTGGTTATTCTGGTTCTCTCCTTTAGCCGATCCAGCCGCAGTCTTCCGAATCTTCCTGTCTTCTACTCGAAAGCCGAAAAGCTGGCGGGGTCGAACTTATGGCGGATAACGTCACACTTTTGGGGTTGGCGGGGAGTTTAGTCGCGGGATTGGGCACCGGAGTAGGCGCGCTCCCAATTTTTTTCATCAAGGAAATCACTCCGCAAACTCAGGGCGCACTCTTGGGGTTTGGGGCGGGCGTGATGTTAGCTGCAACTTCTTTTTCTCTGGTGATTCCGGGCATTGAAGCGGCGGAGAAGTTGACGCAGAACAAACTAACCGCAGCCGCGATCGTTGTTTGTGGCATTCTGCTTGGGGGTGCGTTCCTCTGGTTAGCAAATCGCTACTTTCCGCACGAACACTTCATTAAAGGGGCAGAAGGAGCGACTGCAAGCCGATTACGTCAAGTGTGGCTGTTTGTGATTGCGATTACGCTGCACAATTTTCCCGAAGGATTAGCGGTCGGAGTTGGATTTGGTGGGGGCGATGTCGCGAATGGAATTGCCCTAACGCTAGGAATTGGCTTGCAAAATTTCCCTGAAGGACTGGTGGTGGCGATCGCGCTTCTGGCTCAGGGCTACCGCAGACGAAAGGTATTTGGTGTGGCGCTGTTAACGGGACTTGCCGAGCCGATCGGAGGTTTAATCGGGGCGGGGGTCGTTTCGATCGCCGCGCTCGTGCTGCCGTGGGGAATGGCATTTGCAGCCGGAGCGATGTTATTTGTAATCAGCGATGAGATTATTCCGGAGTCGCACAGCTTAGGAATCGAGAAGCAAGCGACGCTAGGGGTAATGATTGGATTTGTGCTGATGATGTTTCTGGACGTGGCTTTGGGCTGAATTTGTATCAGAATGTTTCAACTCGTAACGGCGATCGCGCTTCGGTTCAACTCCCGTAGTAAATTGAGGAAAATTGACGCGGCATCATGTGTTTTTGCATAGATTGAGTTCGTTAATTTTCAAAACAAAAGGAAGAGAACAGTCATGGTTCAACGTGGTTCAAAAGTCCGCATTCTGCGTAAAGAGTCCTACTGGTATCGCGATGTCGGCACCGTCGCCTCGATCGACCAAAGCGGCATCAAATATCCGGTGATTGTGCGCTTTGATAAGGTCAATTACACGGGCTACAGTGGTCAAGCTGGCGGTGTCAACACCAATAACTTTGCACTGAGCGAACTCGAAGAAGTTGAGCCGCCCGCAAAGAAAGCGGCGGCAGCGGCAAAACCCGCAGCCAAGAAAGCAGAGTAATTTCTCTGCGATAATTAAGTTTGAGCCAGTACCTTTCTTCTGTTGGTGCTGGCTCAGTTTTTTAGAATGGACTTTTACGAGTGTATTCGCTGTGCCTGAACTGCCTGAAGTTGAAACGGTTCGATTGGGTTTAAACCAAGTGACGCTAAATCAGCCGATCGTTGGTGGAGACGTGTTACTTGATCGCACGATCGCTTACCCGATCGCTGATCAGTTTATCGCTGGATTGCAGGGCTTATCGATCGCAGAATGGCAGCGCTACGGCAAGTACCTTTTGGCGAAATTAGCTCCGGTGGGCTGGCTCGGTGTGCATTTGCGAATGACCGGACAGCTTTTGTGGGTGAAACAATCAGACCCATTGCAGAAACATACGAGAGTAAGACTGTTTTTTGATCACGATCGAGAGCTTCGGTTTGTGGATCAGCGCACGTTCGGGCAGATGTGGCACGTCGAGGACGATCGCGACCCAAAAACGATTATTACGGGACTTCAGCGATTAGGCCATGAGCCATTTTCTGATAACTTTTCAGATCTCTACTTCTACGAACAGCTAAAAAACCGGAAGCGTCCGATTAAAAATGCACTGCTTGATCAAGCCTTAGTTGCGGGAATTGGTAATATCTATGCAGATGAAGCTTTATTTCTCAGTGGCATTCATCCGGAGACTTTGTGTAGTGAGTTATCGATCGAACAAGCCTCTAAACTCCGAGCGAATGTCATTCGAGTGCTAAAAGATAGCATTGCAGCGCGAGGAACGAGTTTTAGCGATTTTCGCGATGTGTCGGGGGTGAATGGCAACTATGGCGGGATTGCTTGGGTATATGGGCGGGATGGAGATCGCTGCCGCAACTGTGAAGCGACGATCGAGCGGGTAAAGTTGGCGGGACGATCGTCGCATTTCTGCCCGACCTGCCAACCGTGTAAACAGTAGCTTATGTCACATTTTATAGCGAACCCGTAGGAAATAATGAATTCCGACCTGACCCATTATTTCTATATGCCCAAGCGTCGAGATTTTCTAATCGGCAGTGCTGCAAGTGCTGCCGCTGTATCCATGCTCTCTAAAGCAAACGCCCAAGATAATCAACCTTCTAAGCGTCCTGAAATCAACGCGCTAAGACAAGGCTACGTCGGTCAATATCAAGGCGGCGTGTATCTCTTACCCGCGAACGATGAAACGGCGCAGTGGGGTTGGTTTAACAATGCAGAACCGCCTCGTGCTCGAATCAAATCTGGTGATACCGTCGTGATGGAAACGATGATGGCATCGTTGAATCAGATTTTGCCAGGATCGTCGATCGAACAAATCACTAAACTCCGCGTCGATTATCCGGGTCGCGGCCCTCACTCCGTCACAGGCCCAATTTTCGTGGAAGGAGCGATGCCCGGTGACGTGCTGAAGGTGCGGATCAATCGGATTGTTCCCCGCAGCTATGGCGCGAACTGGAACCTTCCTGGCAATCTGAAATTAGGACAGTTCCCGGACAAATTCACTGAAGCGCAAGTCAAGCATTTCTATCTCGATCTGGGTCGGGGTGTGACGGAATTTTTACCGGGAATTGAGATTCCCGTGCGTCCGTTCCCCGGAATTCTTGGGGTTGCAAGAGCAGAAAGCGGTCAATATAGTACGGTTCCACCAGGGGCGCATGGGGGGAATTTGGACTGTCGCGAATTGGTGCAAGGAACAACAATCTATCTACCTGTGTTTGTTGAGGGCGCATTGTTGTGGTCGGGTGATTCTCATGCGGCACAAGGAAATGGAGAAGTGAATTTAACCGCGATCGAGAGTGCGTTTAGTGAATTGAACATGACGATCGAAGTGATCAAAAAAACGCCGCTCTCGTTTCCTCGGATTGAAACACCAACTCACTGGATTACTTTGGGATACGATCGCGATCTCAACAAAGCCGTTGATATGCTGAACGAACAAACGGTGAAATTTGTCTCAGACTGGAAACGCATATCGAGCAAAGAAGCACAGCAGTTCATGAACGATTACGGCGATTGCCAGGTTGCTGAGATCGTTAATCAGGTGAAAGGCACTTACTGTATGTTGCCGAAGAAAGCCAGCCCGAAACGCGCTCCTAATCCAACGCAAGACACCCGCGATAGTTATGTCACAACGGCGACAAATGCCGATGTGCAGACTGCAATGAACCTTGCTTCGATGCAAATGATCGAGCGGATTGCACGATTAAGGAAGCTATCGATGTTGGATAGTTATGCGCTGGCAAGTTTAGCGATGGATGCGCGAATCGGACGAATTGAACCGGGCGCGAAGACGATTCATTGTCTGATGCCACGATCGCTTTGGGTAAAGAAAGCTTAGTGTTTTAGGTTACATTTTACGAACCCCTCTGGCTGCAATCAAACGCAATAAAGCTGCAAATTCGCAGCCAGGGCTACTTTTGCTGACTCATTCTTTTAATCTATCCTTAGCCGTACACAGTTAGATGGATGTGTCGGATTTCTAGTTCAGCGCACGATAAAAGTTAGGAATTCAATTTGAATACATCTCTGCAAAAACCATTGCAATTCTTCGCTTTATTGAAACGCTGTTCTCAAGACGACTTCACTTCAAGACTGATTTAATCATGATTCTTTGTAGCAGCGCGATTTTTATGTCGTCCGCTTCAATCCTTCGCATCATTCAGGCATGAAGTTCTGAAAGACTGAGACAGGTTCGATCGTGCCAAATTTGCGCGATGGTATGCAGGTTTAGATTCAGTTGACTCTCATTCAGTTGCTTATGGGAGAGAAAAGAACGTGGATAGATTTCACAGAGCGTTATGCCGTGGTTTGGGTGCGGTGGGCGCTTTGGGGCTGATCAGCGGTGTTTTAGTTGGGTGTTCATCGACTCAGCAAACCAACCAGAACAACGCAAACTCAAAGCTGCGATCGGTTGCTGTAACCGTTGGTGATCTGAGTAATCCTTTCTTTGTATTGATGGGCAGAGGTGCACAATCCGAAGCGCAAAAGATCGGCGGAGATGGTGTTCGGACAACCGTGGTTTCGACGGGATATGACTTAAACCAACAATTCAACCAGATTGAAAACTTTATTGCAGCCAACACCAGTTTGATCATTCTTAATGCTGCGGATAGTCAAGGAATTGCGCCTGCGGTTGAAAAAGCAAAACAAGCTGGAACGGTGGTCATTGCAGTAGATACGGGGGCTGGCGGTGGAGTTGATGCCACCATTACCTCGAACAATCTGCAAGCGGGAGAACTAAGCTGTCAGTACATTGCCGATCGCTTAAAAGGCAAAGGGAATGTGGTGATTGTGAATGGTCCACCTGTGCAATCAGTGTTCGATCGCGTTGAAGGCTGCGAAAAGGTTTTTGCAAAATATCCCGGAATTAAAGTTCTTTCCAAAGATCAAAACGCCGAAGGGAGCCGGGACGGTGGATTGCGGGTGATGAGTGATTTGTTGGTCTCGTTTCCTAAAATCGATGCGGTCTTTGCCATCAACGATCCGTGCGGGGTGGGCGCAGAACTTGCAGCACGACAAGCAAAACGCAGTGATTTCTTTATTGTCGGAGTGGACGGCGCACCGGAAGCAAAATCGGCGATCGAAGATAAGAGCAGCTTGTTTGTCGCGACTGCTGCCCAAAATCCATTGGGCATGACTCAGAAAGCGGTGCAGGTCGGTAATGACATTCTCAACGGTCAAAGACCCGCCAATCCCAACATTCAAATCCCTGTGCAGTTGATTACGCGAGACAACGTGAGCCAATACAAGGGGTGGCAGTAATGACAATGAATCAACAATCCGTGCCGCACAATCCGTCGATCGCGACTCCAGTTCTCGAAATGAAGGGGATTACGAAACGGTTTAGCGGTGTTCCTGCATTACAAAACGTCAATCTCACGCTTTATCCGGGTGAAGTTCATGCCCTGATGGGTGAAAACGGTGCCGGAAAAAGCACATTGATGAAAATTTTAGCGGGGGCTTACATTGCTGATGAGGGCGAGATCTGGGTGAATGGTCAGCGGCTCAACATTACTGATCCAGGCATCGCCAGACGAGCAGGCATTAATTTAATTTATCAAGAGTTGAATGTCGCTCCGAATCTGACGGTTGCTGAAAATATCTTTATGGGCAGCGAGATCAATCGCGGGCAACTGTTGGATCGCGAAGCCATGCACCGGGAAGCGGTCAAAGTCCTGCAAGCCCTGGGTGCGAGTTTTTCACCCGATGATGTGGTTTCAAAGCTGTCGATTGCAGAACAGCAACAAGTCGAAATCGCCCGCGCCCTCAAAGACAATAGCCGCATTTTGGTGATGGATGAACCGACTGCGGCACTGTCCGAACGAGAAACAGAACGTCTGTTTGAAGTGATTCACCGACTGAGACGGGATGGAATTGCGATCGTCTACATCAGTCACCGCATGGAGGAAGTATATGCGCTGGCGGATCGGGTCAGTGTATTACGCGATGGTCAGTATATTGGAACGCTCGATCGCGCTGAGATCTCTCCGGAACGATTGGTGCAAATGATGGTGGGTCGATCAATGCAGGGCTTTTATCAACATGAACGCCGCTCAAATCGCGGCAATGTTGTTTTGGAAGCCCGGCACATCAGCGATGGGCGCAAGGTGCAACCCACTGATTTAGTTTTGAGGGCGGGTGAAATTGTGGGTTTAGCGGGACTGGTCGGAGCCGGACGAACGGAGCTATCGCGGCTGATTTTTGGAGCTGATCCAAAAACGAGCGGTGAGATTTTTCTAAATGGTCAGAAGCTCGATATTCGATCGCCCAAAGATGCGATCGCCGCTGGAATTGGGTATGTCCCCGAAGACCGCAAAGATCAGGGCTTATTTCTCGAAATGAGTTCTGGCAAAAACATCATCCTCAATATGCTGAGAAAGGATGCCAAAGCAGGAGTGATTAACTGGGGAACGCTCGGCAAGATTGCTAACGATGCGGTCGAAAACTTCAACATTCGACTGGCAAACCTGGAAATTCGCGCAATGGATCTGTCTGGAGGGAATCAGCAAAAACTACTCCTGGCTCGCTGGCTCGCGATTAAACCACGAGTGCTTCTGCTCGATGAACCCACACGCGGCGTGGACATCGGCGCAAAAAGCGAGATTTACCGCATCATTAGTGACTTGGCGGAAACAGGCGTTGCCGTGCTGATGGTATCGAGCGAACTGCCGGAGGTGATCGGACTCAGCGATCGAGTGTTAGTGATGCGTCAAGGAAGAATCGTCGGTGAGATTGACGGTTCGCGACAGCAGATTACCCAAGAAAACATTATGGCTTATGCTACTGGCGCATCGGAGGTCGCCGCACTATGAGTCAAACAGAACTACGTCCGTTAAGAGAACCGAGCAATCGCCCCCCTGTTCAGCGCAAACCTGCAAACAACTGGCTTCAGGTGGCTGGGATTCTGCCGATTCTAATTCTGATTTGCATTCTGTTTTCGGTGCTGACTCCCAACTTTCCCACGGCGGGAAACGCTGTGAACATTCTCCGGCAAGCATCAATCAACATTGTGCTAGCAACGGGAATGACCTTTGTGATTCTGACTGGAGGGATTGACCTTTCGGTGGGATCAATTTTGGGGGTGTCTGCGGTTGTTGGAGTGCTGGTTTCGCTTTCAAGCGCATTGGGTTGGTTTGCGATTCCAGCCGCATTGTTAACTGGCTTAGCGATCGGGTTGATCAATGGCGCGCTGATTGCTTTTCTCGACTTACCTCCGTTCATTGTGACTTTGGGCGGCTTAACTGCGCTACGAGGAGCTGCTTACCTCGTAGCAAACGGTACGACTGTCTTGAACCGCAATCTAAACTTTGCTTGGGTTGGCAATAACTATCTCGGCCCCTTTCCCTGGTTAGTTGTGATTGCGCTGTTGACTGTTTTAGCAAGCTGGTTTGTGCTGCGTCGGACGATTCTAGGCGTGCAGATTTATGCAGTGGGAGGAAACCAACGTGCAGCGCGACTTACCGGAATCAAAGTCAGTCGGATTCTCTTGTTTGTGTATGGTGTGAGTGGATTGTTAGCAGGGTTGGCAGGCATCATGAGTTCCAGCCGCCTGTATAGTGCGACTGGACTGTTGGGGAATGGGTATGAATTGGATGCGATCGCGGCTGTGATTCTCGGCGGCACAAGCTTCACGGGTGGGATTGGAACCATGCCCGGAACCTTGCTGGGTGCGTTGATCATTGCGGTACTGAACAACGGTTTGACGCTGCTGAATATGTCTTACTTCTGGCAGTTAGTCGTTAAAGGTTTAGTGATCATCGTGGCAGTCACGATTGACCGACTCCGCCGCCGTTCCTCACGCTAGAACCAATCGGAGATTGCATCGGTCGATTTTACCAAGTGCATTCCAGCAGCAGCAAAGCGATCGTAAGCGCGATCGGCTTGCTCGGTATAATCGACCACGCCCGGAACCACAACCGCAGAAGTGCAATCTTCGAGCAGGTAGACTTTCTTGGTTAGGCTAGGGTCATAGGCTTGGATTTCGGTGAGTAAGTCGTCGATCGTCCAAGCCACACAATGGCTCTTTGCCTGACCTGCAATGATCACCGCATCAAACTTGAGTAACTTATCAATCAACTGACTATTTTTCTGTGCCAATAGTTCACCGCCAACTGTCGTTAGAACCTCCGGACTCAGCACCGAATAGTTTTCGGTGAGCGGGTGACTGCCTTTGATTTCAAAGCTGGTCTGACTCTTACGGGTAATGCAATGAAAGAAGAAAGCTTCCTCAACTGCTGACACTAACGCATGACCGATTCCACCCAACATTGAGTGATAAGGCCACACCGTTAATGGATACTTGCCTTCGTCGGTTAGCTGTTTCGTGTAGTGGAGCGCGTGACTGTTGAGGGTGTTGTAATCGGTTTTTAAGCTGGGCGCGATCGCTGGATTGACTCTCCACACGCCTTTCTGCACATCTTCATATGAAATTAGGGTTGCTGCGGGAGTGGGATGCTCTCTGGCTTCGTTGATCCAGAAAATCGGATGAAAGATTTGCATTGCTGTATGCGTGTCCATTGTTGGAGCAATTTCGGTAATGCTACCTAAATTGCAGTAAACGAACTCACACAGTCGCACATTATCTTCAACGGCTCCAGTTCCCGATCGACCCCCAACAAACAGTTCAAAATCGGGAATACAAAACGTATTTTGCACATCGATTGCTAGCAAACAAACCCGAATTCGATCGTCACTTGCAGGCGGAATGTTGTGTTCTTTCGCCCATTGTTCCGCTTCAATTGCTCGTTGCTGATACGGAACACGCCAAACAGATCCGACTGAAGCACGATCGAAAAACTCAGGAATCATACGATAAGCTCAACTCGTTGCCCTCGATCGTATCAAATGGTTCATCGATCGACAGTACAACTGGAGCATTGAAGCTACGATCGACCACCGTTGTTGGCAATTCTTGATGATATGCGCCAGATGGCAGCACACCACAGCCGCCATACTTTGCCATTACTCGCTGTTGAGTAAAAACATCCTCGCCACAGTGATTCTCAGGAAGCTTTGTCCAGAAGTTGAAACCGCCGACCTCTCGAAGCTTTTGAGTGTTATACATCACGCAGCCTCCAATCCAAGCAACCTTGTATTTTCGAGGTTGGTCTGGAGTAATGTTGTGCGATCGCTGAATATGATACAGGTTTGCTGCATTGTGTAACTTCCAACGTTCCCATTCTGGCATTCCCGGCTGGAGCTTTTCGGGCTGCACTGGACTATCCCAAAATTCGATCGCTTGTTGGTGCGGTCGAACATCTTGAATAAAGCTGAGTCCGATCAATCCGCTGCCGACAAAACCACAGTTCTCCTCTTCGATCGCATTAACGAATTGTTCCAGGACAAATGGTTCTAGGATGATGTCATCATCAATGAACAGAACATAAGGAGCAGTTGCTTGATCCAGCAAGAACTGTCTTTGTTCTGCCATGCCGCGACGGGGTAAGTGATGGTGGATTTGAACTTTGTGATTGTGCGATCGTAGAACTCGAACTGGCGTTTGGACTATGTTGGAAGCAATTTCGTTTGGATCTTCAGTTTGATCTGAAATGATTACATTAAAATCTTGAAAGGTCTGAGCAATCAGGCTGGCCAATGTAACAGCTAATGCTGAAGCGCGATTGTAGGTTGGGATTAAGATATCAACTTTAGACATATCGATTGGAAAAGGGTGTAAATCAGTCACACCCTCAACATTGGGTTTTACAGAATTGGGTTTTACAAAGCAGTCATGACGCGAACTAGCTCATCTGACATATCGACAGATGCAATACTAGAATGCTGGAACAGAACACCTGCAAGAAAATAGATGTTGTCCGAATAGAATGCTTGCCCGTTTTCCCGTAGCTTTTCAATCCAATTTCTCACCTTCGGTTCAGAGCTATAGCAACCAAACTGCAACGGTGTCACCATAAAATCTGCAACCGTGTATCCTTGCTCGGCAGCACATTTGAAAGTTCCTAATGGGTTCGAGTAGCTTGAGATCAAGACCATCACGTTCGCATAGTCCAGGGTCAGCAATCGATTCGTTAACGTGGCTCCATCTATGCCGCCATGCAGGAGCGGCATCCGAATCTGATTGTCCGGCGCGGGAATGTAAGGCGGATTCGCGATCAAACAATCTGCATCAGTTGGTGCAGCATCAAAGAATGACTTATTGTGCAAGACATATCGATCGTGCAAATTACACTGATTGATTCTCGATTTTGCCACACCATAAGCAGATGGATTCAGTTCAAACCCATGAATCACATCATTACAGCGCGATCGCACCAAAGAATTGATTACCGGGCTACCATCCCCAGAACCAAATTCAACAATCAACCGTGAATCATCGCACTGCGAAAAAACTAACCGTTCTAAACAATGCGAATAGAAATGTGATTCTTCAGGGCAGAAAAATACTTCGGTTTCAGTAGTCTGCGAAATCGGTTTTAATAATGTCCCAGTCAAGGTAATACCCTCATCAATACAAATCACAACACAAATCACAACAAACAAATAAGGGCGGACAACCCGCCCCCTCACACCTTTAGTCGCTTACTGAGGCACGATCGCAGGCAATGATTCCGTTTCTACTCCACGTCGAATCATGGCAACAATGGCTGCACCTGCACGATCGCCCATGAGTTTCTCTTGGTCATATCCCAACAGAAGCTGCCAAGCTTGCTGCGGATACATATCAACCAAAGGCAACGTCACGTTTTCGATCATCCAGCGTCCGTGCCGCTCGTCTTCTTTGATGTGCAAGTCCCAATACCCCATTGCGCCCTCAGACAGCTCTAGTCTCTGTGCCGCTGCAAGATAGTTGCGGTATGCCGAAGGACCTGCGACCTCAAAGTAAGCGAGTCCGCCGTTATAGCGCAGAAAATGACGCTTACATTCAGTTAGCAGGAAGTTGTGATTTGTCGTTGCCAAAGCTTCCCAGGGCACCAGATCAAAGTATGCTTCTGGCTGAGTGCTGAGACTTAATTCGGTCATCATCTTGGCAAAGAAGGTCGAATGCTTCCGCGATAGGCGACCATTGCCGTATTCTTCAAGCAGCACTTTTGTTAAAGTGGCTTGTACTTCGTTTGCAGCACCACCAAGAATCCGCGATAAACGGCTTGCTTCCACCAATCCATCAAACGAGGTAATGGCTAAAAGATACCGATAGCCTTCAAACGGCATTTCTTTACGCAGGTAAATCGCATCGGCGGATAGCTCCGGATCGAGATCGGCTTGGTAACGATCGAGCAATGCCTGTTTGAGATCAATCGATTGATAGCCTTCAGTATCAATTTGCTTCAGTTCCCAAGCTTGCCAAGCTGCTTCGATTTCGTTGCGAACCTTTTGCAGATAGTGCGATCGCTCATTCGTGTAATGAGTCAGATCGTCATACCAAAATAGGTTCAAACGATTGATTCGATAGAGAACACGCTGCAGGAAAAGATGTGCTGCATCAGAACCCTGCGCTTGATCGTAAGCTTCCTTGAGTGCAAACGTTAGCGCGGTTTCAAAGTAACGAATCTGATCGGCAAGTTCACTCAGGCGCTGATCTAAGTTCTCAGCTTCGATTAGCCCACTGAACGTTTGTTCAGCCTTGTAGTAGGGATTGTTTGTAACAATGGATTCGATCGCCTCTGGCATCAATCGGGTGGGCAGGGGCGCAACTAAACTACCGTGCATTTATCTTTAGTGAGGACGCGATTTTCATTTCTATGCTCGTTTATCGAAACCTAAAGTTGCATCTACCTCAGAGATAAATCGCTCAGTCTTAAGGGATAGTTTTATACTTTTGCAAACGCTGTCCTGGGAAAGCCTAGCTTCTCTAACAGTTCATTCCAAAGCTCGATGCTTAAGCTACCTCCCGATGCCTGATCATGTCCATGCCCATAACTGCCTTCGCCGACTGAAAGGTTTTGACTCCGCAGAAATTCGAGGACATTAGCACTGTTTGATCGTGCTGCAAAGTTCACTCGTCCTGGCATATAGCCTTCGTTTGCCGCAATCACAATCATTTTCGATAAACGACCACGCCAACTCTGAGCAATCAACGGATGAATCTGACACGGCGAATTCATCCGAATTAGAGCCACATTTCCAGAGAATATTGGAGCCGTTTTTCGAGCTTCATCGAGTGCTAATTTGACTTCTTCCCGCGCCGATCGCAGGTGTTGTACATCCGTACTTTCTGAATTGACTAATGCTTTCGGACTGGAATGATTTAATAATGCTCGTGCTGCAACTTCCGGATCATAGTGAGAAGCTCGTCGAGACGCATTGATTAGCGCTGTTGCTTCTTTGAGGTACTTTGCGGTGTACTTTCGTTTTGCTGTCGTTAACAGTTCAAATGGAGCGCGATCGCCTAAGTCGCTCAGTGTTCCAATCGCTGCAATCCAATCGAGATCAGAGATGTCTGCGATCATTTGACACAGTTGCCAAATGATCAGTGAAGTATTCGGAATCGGTTCCCAAGTGTATGCGGTAATTAATGTATCTCCGTCAGGAACACCTTCGGGATGGTGATGATCAATAAAACAAGTCGGAATTCCAGCAATCACAGGCTCAGACCGGCTGCCCAAATCCATCACAAATAGATAAGCCGGATTCGCCGACTGAATGATCGCGCGATTGTTGGGTGTCCAAGCATTGCGCTCTCGATCGGGAATGACTCGATGCACTGAGGCGAATCCGGCTCGCTCGAATGCTCGTTGCCACACGACTCCCGCCGTCACTCCATCGGCATCTGAATCATGAATGGCAACCATTCTAGAGGAGTGAGATATTTGTGAAACAAACCGATCGAAGGCTTGGAGCGCAGCTTCTTGATTCGGAGTACCAACGACAGGATCGAGTGTAAAAGTCATAATTAACCTCAAAAACTCAGCTTTTAACTACACCGAAACAGGTTGCTCCATTAGATCAGAAGGTTCTTCATCCTGTGTCGAGGGCGTGACCGCTTCAATTTGAATTTCCTCCGCTTTCGGCTCCTCTGTTTCAGTGATCACAGGTGGCAGCACATTCAAATCCGAATACAACCATTCATCCTGAAGCTTTTTAATCGCAAATTCTTTTTGCTTTGCCTCAATCTCAATCCAAGGGGCTTGACGATAACAGCTTGGCATCACCGTAATGTAATCATTGTGCTTTTGATCTAAGAAACTTTCCGCCCCATTAGAAATGTGAACGACCTGCCAATCTGGATTCTCCCAGGTCGATCGCGCCGCTTCAAATGCCCGAGTCACGCTTTCGTCTTCGTAGCTCTCCACTTTTTCATGAATCACATGATGATGAGCATCAAACAAATGAGGCACACCCGCCGCCTGACAAACCGCCAGGATTTGCTCTGAGCCGTAAGTGTATTCGTCATTTTCGAGCGTGAGTCGTAGGCGAATGTTATCGGGTAAGCTGCGAATGGTTTCAACTAACCGATCGGCTCGATCGCCCTTTCCACCGTGAATGTTCATCAATGCCCACGGAGATTGAGGCAATCCTAATAGGTCAAAAATCCGGGCGTGCATCGTGAGAATTTTGATGCTATTTTCGATCACTTCTGGACGATCGGAACTCAACACGACAAACTGATCCGGATGCAGCACCAATCGAACTTTTAATTGAGTAGCTTGCTCTCCAACTAGCCCCATTGCTTCTGCAAACTCTTCTAGAATTGCAGATCCTAACGGATCATCGGCAAACGGAAACATTCCTGAACCGAGTCGATAAAGCCCAATTTTATTGTCTGCACAAAACTCGATCGCAATCCCCAATCGCCGCAAATTCTCAGCATATAATTCGCGCAATAATCGCTCTTGTTCGACTAGATCAAATTGCAATAATCGCTTTCGTGTAATCGTCTTAAATCGCACCGTTTTTGATGCAGAAATACAAACTAAACCCAATTCAGGAATCATAATCATTTACCTAAACTTTTAGACTGAGCGATCGCACATACGATCGCTCGAATGATTAATCTTTTAGCGGCTCATGTCCCCAGTTCTTTAACGAATAGCGCCAGCGCGTATGTTCAATATCGCCTTTTGGTTTTTCTGCTAAATGTCGATGAACATAGCTAACCACCCGCCGCATATGGTTAAAGTCAGTCTCATCGTAATCCGATTTTTTCTTATGTAAAAGTTTGATCGTATGTCTGCCCGATTGATGCCCAGTGGATTCAGCATCTTCGCTGCTTTTCATTCCAACCGAAAGAGATTCTTCTGTTTTTAACCAAGCTTCTAATTCTTTAGCCGACATATTGACCGCTTCTTGAAACTCTTTGAGAGTCTCTTGATTTTGCGTGGCAGTATGTTGCGCCATTATTTTTTCTCCTTGGTTTTCTTCAGTTGTTCACCTTTATGAATGGCATCTTTTCCACTCTTTGAACTTTCCACACGATACTCAGGATTTTCTTTTGATGCTTCAAAATGATGATTCTTAAAATCGGTCGGTTCGGTGATAATTTCTTTGATTTCACCTTCAGTTTTTTTGCCAGAAGTATTCCACTCTACATGGTCGCCCTTTTTTAATTTCTCGGTCATGATTTTCGCTTCAAAGGATTGCATTTAAACTCTAAGCAGCTTAACGTTTTGTCACCTCTATCTGCGGTTCCCCTTCACTCTGCTTAAACCTTTCTTTGGGTAGTCGAAAATCAGCGATCGCTCAATTTACGCTTTGATCAAAATTAAAGCTGTGATCATGACTTACGACTTGTTGTAATTGGAGCAGATCCCGGTGGACTCGCTGCTGCTAAAAAAGCCGCAACTTATGGTGCAAAAGTCGCGATCGCAGAATCTGCTAACTTGGGCGGAACCTGTGTCAATCTCGGCTGTATTCCCAAAAAATTGATGGTGTATGCGGCTGACTTCGCTGCAATGGCAGAAGCCGCAACCGGATACAGTTTAACCTTTGGCTCTTCCGAGCTTAGCTTCTTCAACAGACCAAAGAACGCTATTTGAACTAGAAGAAAGCCTTGGAGTAGTTTCAAGTATAGAGGCAAAACCAGTTCTGCCTCCATAACAGTTGACTTAGCTCACTGTTTTGACCAAGGGCATCTCAGTCTCAGTAAATGCTTCAAAGGATTGTTGAGCCAAGACACCGAGATTCGCATCAGAAATATCTCCTTGACGCTGCGCAATCCGATCGCGCAACACCTCTTCCGGGGCTTCACAGTAAAGAATCTCGATCTCAATTCCCTTTGCTTGTGCTTGCTCGATTACCGGAGCGCGTAAGGATTGACGATCGTATTTCGCATCCAGAATCACGGTGTACCCTTGAGATGCCAAAGTGATGCCCAAATTCAGGAGACGATCGTAAGTCTTTTGCGTCATTTCAGCACTGTAAAGCGAATCACCGCCTTTTTCATCTAACCCAATGCCACCTAAATGTTTACGCACCGCATCAGAGCGAATTTGAATGGCTCCTGATTCTCGCGCCAGTTTCGATGCGATCGTGCTTTTGCCTGATCCCGATAGTCCCGACATCAAAATGAGCTTGCCTTGTTTGGGTTTGGTATATTCCCAAGACAAGCGATAGTAGCGGCTTGCAGTCTCTTTCGACTCTGCCTTAACAGACTCCGGAACACTCGGATCGCTCAGCAAAAACGATGTCACCTTTGCCCGCACATAAGACTGACGGCTGTTGTAAAGCGGCAGAACTTGTAAGCCTTCCCAGTCGCCCGATTGCTCAAGATAAGCATTCAAAAATAGATTGCTCAGATCAGAGCGATTTCGAGCATCAAAATCCATGATGATGTAAGCAATGTCGAACATCGTATCGACAAAGCGGAACGGCTCATTAAACTCAATGCAATCGAACAGTAAAATCTTGTTGTTCCAGAAGCAAATATTTCTCAAGTGAACATCACCGTGACATTCACGAATGAATTGATGCTCAACCCGACTCTTAAACAAAGCTTCATTCTCAGCAAATAGCTTATCGGTGTAAGCTTTTGTTTGATCGAATTGTTCTTGAGTTTGAGCAACACCAATGTATCCGACGGTTTGTTCATAGTTCTCGTCGATCGCTTGTCGAATCTGCGATACTTCCCCAAAGCTCAGAATGTAGTCGTTCGTTGGTGCGGACTTGTGGAACGCTGCCAAAACTTTTGCTAGATCAATCAAATGCTGTTCGGTGAGTTCGCCGCGATCGTACATTTCACTCAGCAATGCCTCCTGCGGAAACTGTTGCATCTTTACGACATAATCAACAGCCTCACCGTCTCCGCCCAAAATGAACTTCTCGCCCACCTGCGTAACGGGCAATACACCTAGATACAATTCTGCCGCGCCGCGCTGATTTAACCGCAACTCTTCATCACAAAAATGTTTGCGTTTCTCCAGCGTGGAATAGTCCAAGAAGCCAAAATTCACAGGCTTTTTCAGCTTATAAACATAGTCCCCGGTGAGAAAGACATAAGAAACGTGGGTCTGTACAAGCTCGATCGTATCCTTCACCGGATGGTCATAGATTGTCGGATCAAGCAGTGCTTCAACAATCGGCGGAAGAGTCGTAGTCGTCATAATTCCATTCACTAAAAAAGCCAGGGATCTCTCCCTAGCTTTATATACCTTAGATTCGTCGGCAAGCCGCAACGACAAATCTTTGACTAATCTTTTTGAGCAAAGAAGCTGATGTGATAGAGCGAACCTTTCCACGGATGGGTTTGTACTTCGCGCATCACAGTCTTACCATTCCAGGACAATTCTGGAATGCTCACTTCTACAACCGACTTATTCGGTGCAGCATCCCGGACTAAGAAGCCCGCAGCTTTCGCATCGACGACGAGCTGAATGGACTCGACTCCATTGTGACCGTACAAAGTTGCAGGAATTCTGCCATCGCGACGCAGCGCATTCGGCTTGCTTCCTTCGGGACGTTTTTGAGCTTCGATCGAGAACGGCATAATTTAACCTAAAAGTAACTAAACGTTAGCAGGCTGAGGCGTTTCGTTGGTGTACAAAAGCGCTCGTTTGGGTCCGTGGATGGGATCTTCAACAATAATGGTTTGATCGCGTTTGGCTCCCAGAGAAACGATCGCGATCGGTACATCCATTAATTCTGCCAAAAACTTGAGATAATCAAGCGCTTCTTTTGGCAAGTCGTCGAGCGATCGACAGTCTTCGGTCGATCGCTTCCATCCGGGAAGGGTTTCGTAAATCGGCTTGCATTGAGCAAACAAGCGCGAATTACTGGGAAAATCTTCGCAGCGCTGCCCATCGATTTCGTAGGCAACACATACTTTGATTTCGTCCATTGCGTCTAAGACATCCAGCTTCGTAATCGCTAGACAATCTAGACCATTGATGCGAACGGCGTACCGTCCAATCACTGCATCAAACCAGCCACAGCGCCGTTGTCGTCCAGTCGTCGTGCCGAATTCAGCACCGCGATCGCACAGCAACGCGCCCATTTCTTCGTGCAGTTCGGTGGGGAATGGGCCTTCACCCACGCGAGTCGTATACGCTTTCGCCACTCCGATGACGCGATCAATCACGGTTGGGCCAATCCCCGTTCCAACACACGCACCGCCCGATACCGGATTCGAGGAGGTCACATACGGGTAAGTGCCATGATCAAGATCCAGTAACGTTCCTTGAGCGCCTTCAAATAGCACATTGCGCTTGCGGCGAATCGCATCGTAGATCTTCAGAGAACTATCGACGACATGAGGGCGCAACCGTTCTGCATAGCCCATGTACTCGGTGAAAACCTCTTCGGCATTCAACGGGGGCAGATTGTAGAGCTTTTCGAGAATGAGGTTCTTTTGTGCGATCGTCCATTCCAGTTGCTCACGGAACCCTTCCGGATTCATCAAGTCAATCACTCGAACGCCTACCCGCTCCGACTTATCGGCGTAGGTTGGACCAATTCCGCGCCCAGTCGTACCAATTTTGTGATTGCCGCGCTGCTCTTCTGCAGCTTTATCGATTAAACGGTGATACGGCATCGTCACATGCGCCGTTTCAGAAATCAGCAAATTCTTCGTCGTAATGCCGAGCGCTTCGATTTGATCGAGTTCTTCGATCAAAACCTTCGGATCAATGACGGTTCCACAACCGATAATACACTCGGTATCCGGGTACAGAATTCCAGACGGAATGAGGTGAAGCTTGAAGGTCTGATCCTTGACAACGACCGTATGCCCAGCATTAACACCGCCTTGATAGCGTACAACGACATCCGCCGATTTGCTCAACAGATCGGTAATTTTGCCTTTACCTTCATCGCCCCACTGGGCACCTATTACAACTACGTTAGCCAAGGGATTTCAGGAGTCTAAAGTTTTCAACAAACTCCCATTATCATCACTTGGGGGTACTTGTGTCAATCGATCGTTTCAGGAGAACTTTGCCAATTACAAAAAGAAAAGGCATCTAATTCAGATGCCCTCGATGAACTCTTAAGATGATGAGCTTGGACTATGCCCCTGGACGAACTCCGCGCTGTTGGCGCTGGCTGCGTCTCTGTTG
This sequence comes from Cyanobacteria bacterium FACHB-DQ100, assembly GCA_014695195.1. Classification (NCBI taxonomy): domain Bacteria; kingdom Bacillati; phylum Cyanobacteriota; species Cyanobacteria bacterium FACHB-DQ100. The sequence continues at coordinate 240,672 of JACJNW010000023.1, forward strand.
CATCAGGTCGCGCTGCTCTTGCGTCAACACTTCGCGCTCCATACGCTCCTTAGCTGCCCGCATCCGGCTCCGAATCTCGGTTTTTTGCTGGTCAGAAAGATTCAGCGATCGCCAGGATACTCTTTCGTTGCGCTGCTTTGCCGCATTGTACTGATCGCGCTGGGCTTGCGTCAGCACTTCCCGAACGATGCCATCGCGGACTTGATCTCGAATCGCTTTTGCTTGCTGCTTCTGAGCATCCGTGAGATTGAGTTTGTTCGCTCGATCGCGTTTGGGTTGTTGCTGGGTTTGCTGTGATAACAAGCCAGAAGGACGAGCCTGAACCGCAAAGGGAGTTGCGACCATCAAAAGCGCGATCGCACCGGGGAGGATCAGTGAGAATTTTTTCATCATTTCTGTAGAAAAGTGAACAGTTGAAAGCCAACGAATCAGCTTCACTCCTTAGACTGAAGGGCGATCGTAAAGGTTCAACCTGATACCAATTTGATGGGTGAACGGTGTACTTGAATTGAGCGTTGCGAAATTTCTGGTCGTGGCGTGATCAGTCGTGTCGCCGCGATCGCGGTACACTGATCCCCTTCAGGACTGCTTCCATTTCTCATGTATTAATCTAGCGAGGACAACAAAGAAGGAGTTTCTATGCTATTCGTCAGCGCTCAGGCAGCAACTGCAATTAACGAAAACATTAATCAGTTATTCCTGCAACGCAATCTGATCAATTTAGCGCTTCAGGTTCTCCCGAAGCTGGCTTGGGCGATCGTGATTCTTCTATTCACGCGCTGGACAGTGAATCTAATTAGACCGATCGGATTTCGCTTGCTGAAGTATGCAGAACCGACGCTGCAAAAATTCTTGATTCAAGTGGCAGGAATTTTAGTGTGGATGGCAGGCGGTGTCGCGGCACTCAACGCAGTCGGACTGCAAACGACCACGATCGTTGCTGTAATTGGTGCGGCAGGTCTAGCGATCGGTCTAGCGCTGCAAAATAGCCTGTCTCACTTTGCCGCAGGCGTGATGCTAGTGAGTTTCCGACCGTTTGAAGTCGGAGATGCGATCGAAGGCGCAGGAGTCTCTGGAACTGTGGATAATATTGGGCTGTTTTCGACCACGATCGTGGCTGCGGACAATGTTCGCATCACCGTTCCCAACAGTAATTTATTTAGCGGAACGCTGAAAAACAATACCATCATGGGCACTCGACGAGTCGATTTGCACATTGATATTGGCAAACGCGACATCGAATCCACCATTACGCACTTACTGTCTTTGGTGCAACCGCATCCGCTCGTTTTGCGAGAACCAAGGCCCACTTGCCATGTAGAATCGATTACACCAGAAAGCACGATTCTGTATCTGCGTCCCTGGTGTGCAGCTAATCATCATGAACAAGTGAAATCGGAAATTTTGCAGCTTGCAAAAGAAGCGCTCGACTCTACTGAATCTTCACTCTACTGAATCTTCACTCTACTGAATCTTCACTCTACTGAATCTTCGTAATCGGCTCGCCTTTGAGCGTCCGGATTTCTTGATCTCGCACTTCGATTTCTTTGTTCATGTCTCGCACCCGATTCGAGAGAATTTTGATCAGATTCAGGGCAATTCCGGGCGTTTCATCCACTGCTTCATAAAGCTGCTGCTGAGTGAGCACCAAACATTCACACGGCTCGATCGCGGTCACTGAAGCCGATCGGGGAGCAGAATCAAACAGCGACATCTCTCCAAAAAAATCGCCGCGCTTGCAAAATGTCAAATCTCGGCTACCGTTATGCACCCGGACAACTCCTTTGGAAATCACATACATCGATCGACCTTCTTGACCTTCGATCAGAATAGTTTCCCGCACCGCATACGATCGTTCTTCCATAATCGATGCCAACCGCACCAGAAAATCGTCCCGCAGTTCCTTAAAGATGGGAACGCCTCGTACTAGCAGCAATCGCTCAAAACTGTTCAGCATCGCTCACGTTTTCTCACACAACAACTAGATCACCCTGAGATTCGGATGTCGGGGAACCACCCGCGAAATTTCTTCGGGTAGGATAATCTCCGACTCCTGCATCATCTGTTTTACCTGCTTTGCCACGATCGGATCGCGCTCATTTTGGAATCCTTGTAAAACTCGCCCTAACTGTTGCGGATATTGCTCTGCAACATAGCTCAATACCGCTTCTCGCACATATCCTCTGGGATGCCGCAAACTGGATCGAATCGCATCTGGATTAAGATTCTTCCAGCGTGCCCGCCTAGATAAATGAAAGCAGCAGGCGAGTGCCCAATCTGAGATAAAATGCCGCAGTTCGAGCAAATGATTCAGCCGTGCATCGGGCTGCATCGGGGTGTAGGGTACAAGACTCGATAAACTTTGCAGCTTATCCATCGGTAATTCTCGATCGAGTACCCCCAGTAGTGCTCTCTTACTAGCAATGTCGAGCGTACTATCGAGAATTTCTAAGCCTTGAGCGATCGCTGCACGAGAATCAGACTGGAAGTTGAATTCTGCCACTCGAATCGAGCCGATCGGATAAAGAAACTTCATCAGCAGAAACAATCGCTCGATGCTGTCTTTCGGCAAAATTTCCAGGGCGGCTCTGAGCAGTTTCGTCTCTTCGCAGCGCACTCGGTCTTCAATCAGATCCATTAATGCGGCATAGATTTGCCCCATAAACATTAACTCTTGTTCGATCAGTTCCTCGATTCCCGCTCTGCCTAAACGCTCTGCAACCGCTTCGATGCCGCGTTCGTTTGGTACTTTTAGGAGAATCCGCAGCAGTAAGCGTCGTGTGGTTCCCCAAGAAGTCACCAAGCGGGAAATTAGAAGATCGATCGCTTCGGGTGTGCCAATTTGACCGATCGCGCTAAAAGCTTCACTCCGAACGAGCGGCGGACGTTCTACATCATCGGCAAGTCGAATCAGCCTGGGTAATGCCTCATCACCGAGACGAACCAGCGCTGATTTTGCGGCTGGGCGCGTCGGACGACAATACAACCCGCTGAGCAAATAGCGGTAAAACTCCTCGGATCGAGTCGCTGCGATCGCTTCGAGCGTGGCAGATTTCACTTCGATCGAGGGATCTTTTAACAGTCTTGGAATATAAGGTTTGAGCCAGAGCCGCAATCCTTGCAAATGCACTACGCCGCCTAATGCTCGACAACCGATTACCCGTTCTTGCATCTGTTTGTGTGTTAACAGTGCCTGTAACACATAGGTTGCCTCTGCTTTTTCCGACATCGTACCCTGACGCAGAATCAACGATGCAGCCGTAGCGCGAACGATCGAGGGCTGACTTGGCTTGAGATAATGCCGCAGTTCACTAAAAGCAGTCGTCTCTCCGGTCGTCCAGATATATTCTAGGGCGACTGCCATGACTTCTGGTTCAGGACGTTGAGAGCAGAGCGACTTGACTGGATTTAAGAAGGCTGGATTGGGATGATTCAGCATGACTTCGATGCTTCTGTGCTGCAATTCGGGAGTGAGCTTTAACAGCAATGGCGCAAGCACTTCCGCCGCATTCTTACCGTCGATTTGGCTCAAGAATTCAATACAGGCGCGTTTATCTTCATCGGCTCCGGGGGTTTCCAGGGTTTCGATCGTCTTTTGCCGCAGCGCTTTCATATCTACGTCTGAGGTACTCAGTTGCCCCCGTCCCGCATTCAGCACTAAGAGATTGAGATACTCTTTTTTGAGTAAAACGATCGTCGCAAGCCAGCCGAGTGCAAACAGAATCATCAACCCCAAATTCAAGTTCTGCTCTGCAACTCCGATTCCATTTGCCCCCACTCTCCCCAGTCCCAACAGAACCAGCCCGGTGATCGCGGTTGAAATGGGTTCAGCAATGCCGCGCACTTTTGCCTGTTCTCGGTTTCTCAGGTGATCCGGCACTGAGTAAAACAAAAACGGCACACTGCCACTCAGCAAAGTGTAGTGCAGCAACTCATAGAAAAACCGCATTGCTAGAACGCTCAGAAATACTGAAGACATTCCCGCGATCGACACTCCGGTAAATGCAATTACGATCATCGGCAGCAACATCAGCGATCGGAATACTCCCATGCGATCGAGAATGCGGCTCGAAAATAACCACTGCATCGCCAACTCACAAATTCCCAATGAGCCATTAAAGATTCCCAAAAATCCGGCAACCTCACCACCGCCGAGCTGCACCGAAGCTCCAGAATGGCGACCTAGTTGAGTCAGAAACTGAAATTCAACCAGCAGCAAGAAGACTTGAGCCAGCGCAAAGAAAATCTGCAACAGCCGCATATATCGCCGCGTCTGTCCTCGCAGTCGCGTTGTAGAATGCTCCGCGATCGGCTCTTCCCGTTTGCGTCGCCCTTCTGGAAACGACTGTTGATAAGTGTGGCTCAGACCGCAGAGAATGATTACGCCAACGACCATAAATGCGAAAGCAATCAGCAACACTTGTGAAACCGCTGTGTCTCGTGCAAACAATCCCAACACAAACGGCAGCGAGAATCCGCCCACAACATCTGCGACCAAAATTCCGCTGCTAATCAGCGGATAGGTGCGCTTAATTTCCCGAATGTTGAAGAGCTGATTTGCGGTAATCGAGGCATTGAGATCATTGAGAACATGGCTGGCTTCAAGCCAAAGCTGCATGGCAAAGACGGTTACTTGCAGCGCGTAGAACTGTCCGATCGTGTTTCCAAACGCACCGCTTAAACCGAGTGAAAAAATCGGCAATGGAGACGCGAGCAGCAGGGCGATCGCCACAATCACCATTCTCAAGGGTAAGTAGCGCTGAAGCTCAGAATACAGCCATCCCAAGCCAATCTTAATCACCGCACTCACGATATAGATTAAGGGTAAGTTCGCGGCTCCGAACTGTGCGAGAAACATCTCAACCGAACAGGCTTCGAGCCACATCAACCCCGTTGACGTGAAGGTATAGAAGGCGAACATCCAAAACGTTCGATTGCCTTCACCAGAGCGAAGATTAATCCAGCGGAGAAAGGGATGTTCTCCGACTCTCTTGGAAGCTTGATTTGTCGAAGCCATATGGGGTGTCCGGTTAAGTCATGCACAGGATTCCTCTGATCTCGGAATCCTTTCTAAGATGCCCAAGATGCGATCGAAGATATTGTGTGCAACCCCCAAAACACGCAAAAGGGACAGCGAGAAATCATCCCGTTGTCCCAGTCATTTGGCTTAAAAGTTGGGGAGGATTTCTCTACTCCCTACTTCTTCGGTGCCAGCAGCATCATCATATTCCGCCCTTCTTTCTTCGGCGCTTGTTGCACTTCAGCAATTTCCTGGAGGTCGGTCGCCATTCGTTTTAGCAGAGTCTCCGCAAGATCACTGTGCTGAATTTCTCGCCCTCGGAACATGATCGTCGCTTTGACTTTATCGCCAGCTTTGAGGAAGCGTTCGGCTTGGGTGATTCGCACGTTGTAATCGTGTTCCTCAATCTTGTACCGCATTTTGACTTCCTTCACGTCTACGGTATGCTGCTTTTTCTTCGCTTCTTTGGCTTTCTTTTCCTGCTCGAATTTGTGCTTACCGTAGTCGATAATTTTGACGACAGGGGGATCAGCCTTGTCGCTCACAAGTACGAGGTCGAGTTCCTTTTCGTCTGCCATCGTTTGTGCTTCACGCGAGGTCATAATCCCTAGCTGAGAGCCATCTGCATCGATCACACGAACTTTGGGAAATCGAATTCGCTCGTTGATTACGGGCATATCTCGATTGGGTCTTTTTTCTATCACAAGCACCTGTTGAATAATGTGAATAAGGGCGACACGATTCGATCGATGAAATTAGCTCGATCGAGGGGTCGAACTGAGAGTTTGTATTCGCCATTCTACTCAGTCTGGGGAAATTTCTCTCTAGTTTGTTACGTAAATTCTAAAGCAGGAATCAAAAATCCGGGGTTCGGGCATCCGATTAAAATAGATTAACAGAGTGATATCGGTGAAATTGTGGTAGATGCTTTACCTTGGCGGCAGCGGATTGGGAGTCAGCGCGATTGGATCTGGCGCGGATGGCAAACCCGATATACTTATCAGCGATCGCAAAAATCAGAAAGTTCGCCGCCGTTGCTGCTGATTCATGGATTCGGAGCTTCGATCGGGCATTGGCGGCATAATGTCTCGGTGTTAAGCCAGCATCATACGGTGTATGCCTTGGATTTGTTGGGGTTCGGGGCTTCGGAGAAAGCGATCGCGCCTTACAATGTGGCGCTGTGGATCGAACAAGTGCATGATTTTTGGCTAACCTTTGTGGGGGAGCCTGTGGTGTTAATTGGGAATTCGATCGGGTCTTCGGTGTGTTTGGCGGTGGCGAAGGCGTATCCCGAAATGGTGAGAGGGGTGGTGATGCTGAATCTGCCAGATTCTTCGGTGCTGGATTCGCCGGAATGGGCGGGAGCGCTGGTGAAAGTGTTTCGTCCGATCGCAGCCGTGGGTAAGAGTATTTTCACGTTTCCACTGATTTTTAATCCGTTCTTTCGCGTGTTGCGGAGTTCGCGCTTGATTCGGCTGTGGGCGCGGCAGGCGTATGCGAGTTCCGACGGAATTACCGATGAACTGGTGGAAATTTTATCAATTCCGGCGCGTGATCCCCGTGCGGTCAAGGCGTTGCGATCAATGGTGACAACTCCAAAGATTACGGACTATCGGGCGCGATCGATTTTGCCGACGATGACGATTCCAATGCTGTTGTTTTGGGGCAAGCAGGATAAGTTTGTGCCGCCGAGTCTGGCTGCATTTTGTGTCAAACTCAATCAAAAGCTGGAACTGGTTGAGATTGAAAATGCGGGTCATTGTCCGCACGATGAACAACCGGAAATCGTAAATCGTAAGATTCTGAGTTGGATTGGTGAAATTGCATGACTTCTGAAACGTCCACAACTGAAACGCCCTCAACTGATGTTTTTCGGATTTCGCCGTTGATTCGATTGACGTTGCTCAGTTTGTATATTGCATTAACAACTCCGCTTCCTGTGCTGGCTGAAACCACCGATGCTCCGGTTCCAAGTGGATGGCTATGGGCGGGAATTGCGATCGGCTTTATTGCATTATTTGGTGCATTGAGTGAGCGCGTGATCTTGGATGCAGACGGAATTCAAGTGACTTATCCTGCTTGGGTTCCGAAGGTCTTTCGCAAAGGGTGGCAGTTGCCTTGGTCAGAAGTCAAAGCGCTGAAGCCACGATCGACTGGACAAGGCGGATTGGTTTATTACTTTCTAAGTAAATCCGGTGAAGGATATCTATTGCCAATGCGCGCGGCTGGATTTACGCGATTAGTGAATCGCGTCCAAGCGGAAACAGGCATTGATACTACTGATGTGAAACCGTTGTCGCAACCGTGGATGTATTTGATTCTGTTAGGATTCACGTTCTTGTTGTTGCTGATTGATGCTTGGACAGTTTCGACAGCAATCTCGCTTGGAAAAATCTGATGTTGATACGGTTAGATCAAGTCAGCTTCGCTCCAAGCAGAATCACGCAGAAAGGAACTTCAATTGCAGGAAGTGAGATTCTGCGAAATGTTTCGTTTACGGTGAACAAAAGCGATCGGATTGCGATCGTTGGGGCTTCGGGTTCTGGTAAAACCACATTGCTGAGATTGATCAATCGATTAGCAGAACCAAGTGCAGGATTGATTCAGTTTGAAGGCAACCGTTATCAGGACATTCCGGTATTACAGTTACGGCAGCAGATCCTGTTTGTTGCACAAGAGCCGAAGCTACTCGGAATGACAGTGAGAGAAGCATTGAGCTATCCGCTAAAACTGAGAAATGTTAGAGAGATTGATCAGCGAATTGCTCACGCGATCGACCGCATGAGCATTCCGCGTGAATGGCTTGATCGATCTGAGTTAGAGCTTTCAACCGGAGAGCGGCAGTGGATTGCGATCGCTCGCGCTCTCATTTGTCAGCCCAAAGTATTGTTGCTCGATGAACCGATCGCAAATCTAGATGCGAATCGGAATGAAACACTGCTAAGAATTCTGACTCAAATAGAATCTACAGTTTTAGTCGTAACGCATCAGTTGGAATGGGCGGAACAGTTTAGCGATCGAGTTCTACAGTTGCAGCAGGGACAATTAATTCGAGATCAGAAGCGTGTTGATTGGCAAGCGGTTAGAAGGGAGATCGCTCAAGCAGAAGCAGAAGAAGCGGCAGAATGGGATTAATTCTGCTTTGGAGTTTGCCGCCGTGAAAACCACGATCGACCCAGCAGCGATTGAAAGTACAGGCTTCCCACCGTGAACAGAAAGACCACGTAAGCAACAGCTTGAACCAGATACAAGCGATCGGTGTATCCAAACAAAGTGCTGATACCGAATTAAACATAGAATGCGACAGATCATACTCAAAGTCCCCCATTCTGGGGGACTTAGGGGGCGAGAATCTGTCGCATCCACAAATCAATCTGGTATGAGAAATCTTATTGTTTGCGATCGCCGCTCCATATTCCGAGTTTGCCGTATCTAACAATCCATTGATCACTTGCAGCACAAATCTCGGAGATTGACGTTCAGATTCCGGTAAAGCGTTGATTGCAGCATCGATCGACTTTAGTGAAGATTGATATCCGGTGCTGATTTTCTCTGCATTTTTAGCTCCAGCTTTGACTTCATCTTGCAGCGCAATCAATGAACTCTTGAATTCAGGTACTTTACGCTCATTCAGTTGATCTTCAACATCGGCATAGATTTCCTCTCCTGTCCCTGAAATCAGTCCTAACTGAATCAATTGCCGACGGCTAAGGGCATTAAGAAAATTTGGGGTTGACATGAGGCGCTCTAGTGACTGCGATAAGCCGAGATCCAGAATTATCAATTATTTCGCAGTTTAGAGCAAGCATATTAATAATAATTCTCAATAGAACTCTGCATTTGTGCTCAAGAGCCTTTTTGATTTTGTGAGCGAAACCGCCCTTCAAGAAAATCACGCTGCTTTAAGTGTTTTGTCTTACGACCACTGACTCGCTTGCGCCACATTCTGAAGCTCGATTCCTGCATTTCCCGACGCATCAGCGCGATCGTTTGTTTTTCGCTCAGTCCGAATTGCAGTTCGATCGCCTCAAAAGGAGTGCGATCTTCCCATGCCATTTCGAGAATTCTATCGATCGTCTCACGATCTAATTCTGGTAGTTCCATTGTCCTTACTTCTGAATTGCTTGTTGAAACGTTTTGACTGCCTCAACGTGATTGACCATATTGATACAGCGTAAAAACAGTTCAAGATCGATTCCGGGAACTGCCTCGCTGTTAGTTAGTTTTTCATACCGTAGCTGATCGCCTTCACCCCGTAGATGATAAATCTCTAAAACACCATCTTCCCAAAACCAAACTTCCGCAATCTTTAAGCGTCTGTAAGCTTCTAGTTTATTGATGCCACCGCTTGTAAAAACAACCTCGATCGCTAAATCAGGATGCGCTCTTCCTGGTGCAAATTTGTACAATTCATCAGCTTCTCGCTTGACCAATCCAGATTCACTCTCCAGGGTCATCGAACCTGTAGGAGTAAAGTCGAACCCTCTCAACAATAGGTAAAGCTCCAAGAGAGCAGCAATGCGTTTTTTAACCATTTCGTGTGGTTCACCAGGCATTTGTCGAATCTCCAACGTTCCATCTAAAAAAGAAAGCCGATAGCCAGGACGATCGAGCAATTGCTCAACGGCTTTGAATTCCCGCCAGGTAAGCGCTTCAAACAGAAGTGGAGTTTGTTTCTGAGATGGAACTAAGGTGGTTGTCATAAGGCGATTACTCCTAATTTAACCATTGTCGTAAACTACGAATTGCAGCGCTAGTCGTTCGCTCCGAGGCAATTTGAACACATTCAGCAACAATCTCGAAGATAGGAGTTTCTGGAAAAAAGCGACTTCGTTCTTGTGGTATGTAAGCGTCGTTCTCTAATCCATAAATCCAAAGCTGCTTATTCTTGAACATCCACACCTCCGGCACTTTGAAAGGGAGATAATCATCCACATTGCTATAGCTAGTGACATCCATTTCAATCACCAAATCAAAGGGCGGATCAACTTGCCAGTCAATCCGATCTTTGCCGGATGAAACTTGCCAGTTATCAATGTAAAAGCAAACGTCTGGCTCAATTCCAGACGCTTCTGGTATGGTCATCGTGACAGGGGTGTAAGCATTGTATTCCTGCTCTAGATGATCCAGAATCGTTTCTACAATATTGCCTAATAAATTTGCGCCTAGTCCATGTATGGGGAGCGGTGACATCAATAGAATCTCTCCAGCTCGATACTTCATTCGAGGAATTGATTTATCTCCCCGTTGTTCGCTCAAAGTGATGTAGTCCTGCCAAGTTCCCGGAAGCCGCAGGACGGCTCCGGGTGGAAGTTCGATGCGATCGCAAGACACGAGTGCAAACATCGCTCTTATCGCTCCATTGCTTCAATTGATTTCGGAACGGCTGCCGTAAGAACTTCATTTCCGGTTTCTGTCACCAACACATCATCCTCAATCCGAATGCCAATGCCGCGCCAGCGATCGCTGACTTCGGGCTGTCCTTCTAAGGGTTGGAAGTCCGATCTGATATAAATTCCGGGTTCTACGGTCACGACTTGCCCTGACTGGAAGTTTAGCCAGTTTTCGCCAACCTTCCGCGCTCCGGCATCATGCACATCTAACCCCAACCAATGCCCAGTACCGTGCATGAAGAAGGCTTTGTATTTCTCTTCTTTGATAACTTCTTCGATCTCACCTTGCAGCAAGCCCAGGTCTAATAAGCCTTCGGTGATCACTCGAACGGCAGCATCATGAAATTGATTCCAAGGATTTCCGGGTTTGACTTGCTCGATCGCAGCCAGTTGCGCTTTCAATACCAACTCATACAAAACGCGCTGTTCTTCGGTGAACTTCTCTCCCACGGGGAAAGTCCGAGTGATATCTGAGTTGTAGTAGTTATACGAACATCCCGCATCAATTAGAAGCAATTCACCCTGTTGCATTTGGCGATCGTTCTCGGTGTAGTGCAGAATGCAGGAATTGTGACCTGAAGCGACGATCGATGGGTAAGCAATTCCCTGTCCTCCCCTAAGCCGGAAGAGATGCTCCATCTGCGCTTGAATTTCATACTCATACAGTCCAGGCTTGCGAAGCTCTAGCGCCAAATTATGAGCTTCCGCTGCAATTTCTACCGCCCGTCGCATTTCTGAAAGTTCATGTTCGCTCTTGACCAACCGCATCGGATGCAGCGTGAAGCTTGGATCTTCGATCGCAGTCGGGCCAAATCCATTCCGTTCATGTAGAGCAATACAGCGCTGCCACAAACGAATGATGCGATCGTTAAAGGCGCGATCGCGTCCAAAGTGATAATAAATTCGCTCTGCTTTAGTGACATACTGCGCCAACTTCTCATCCAATTCTGTGATCGGATAAGCTTCATCGGCTCCATACTTTTCTTTTGCCGCATCTACTCCAACTCGATAGCCCGTCCAAGTTTCTTTATCGCGATCCTTGGGTTGCACAAACAGAATAAACTTATGTTCTTCATGCCAAGGTGCAAATACCGCAACCGCATCTGCTTCGTTAAATCCGGTGAGGTAGAAAAAATCGCTGTCCTGGCGAAAATTGTATTCCACATCATTGTGCATCACCGCCAGCGGCGCACTGCGGAAAATTGCGGTTCCGTTACCGATTTTGGACATAAAGCGATCGCGTCGCTGCTTGAATTCGAGATGGAGCATGAATCTAAACTATGAAGGATACAAAGAAGGAAGGATATCCCCCTTCAGCCTTCATTCTATGCCGTTACACATCCTCGATTCGGTGCATTTATCCGCTTACGGGATTGCGCTTGGTTAGGCGATACATGACCGATCTCAAAACAAACTTTGGAAGCGCCATCATTCGCTTCCAGCGCCAGGGTTCCTGATACAGTCGATACGACCACTCTAAATGATTGTCGCAGAGCCATTGAGGAGCGCGATTTTTTGTGCCTGCCCAAACATCGAAACTGCCGCCGACTCCAACCCAAACGGAATTCGGGCAAAGATGACGATGCTGTGCGATCCATAACTCTTGGCGAGGCACACCCAACCCCACGTAGATCAAACGCGGTTGTAGCGTTTTGAGTCTGTGTAGAAACTCCATTTCGTCTTCGGGCTTGAGATAACCGTTTTGCACTCCGACGATCGAAATTCCTGGAATCTTTTGTCGCCAATTTTGCGCCGCAGTCTCAGCCACACCCGGCGCACCGCCGAAGAAGAAAATCGACCAAGGCTCTTTAAATTGGGTCGATCGCTCCAGTAAAGTCTGTGCCAGTTCAATTCCCGGAACTCGCTGGATGCGCTTGCCGTGAAGCCGTCCATACAGCACAATCCCTGATCCATCTGGAATCACCAGTTCAGCTTGATGAATTGTCCTTGCCAGTGCCGGAGTTTGCTCTGCCTGCATCGTCATCTCGGCGTTTAGCGTGATCACATGACAACCCAAACGTTGCTCGATCCGCTCACTCAGCCAGCGATCGTAGCTGCTTAATAGGTGCATCGGTAGCCCTAGGACTGGAAAGGACTGCACAGATTCAGAATAGGTCACTTGAGTCACAGGTCTCCTCGGCAGGGGTGATTCGGGATTGAGGGGTTATTCGGGATTGAATTGTAGCAGGGGCGATCACGAAAGGACAAGATTATCACGATGTACAACGGTTTCTTCGCCCACATAGCCGAGAATCTTTGCAACTTCGTCAGATTGACGACCCCGGATCTTTTCGAGTTCGTCACTGTTGTAGTTGACGATGCCCCGCGCAATCTCGACACCGGAGCGATCGCAGATTTTGACAGCGTTCTGACTATCGAACTCGCCTTCGACTTGAATAATTCCGGCAGCTAAGAGCGATCGTCCGGATGTCCGAATCGCCTTCACCGCGCCTTCATCGAGATACAACTGTCCAACGGGAACAAGACCATGAGCAATCCAGCGTTGACGGGCATTAAACGGACGCGGTTGCGGTTCAAATTGAGTGCCGATTAATTCACCCGAAAGAATCTTCAGTAGGTTTTGCGGCGATCGACCCTGGGTAATCACCGTTCTCACGCCTGCTCCCGTGGCAATTCGAGCGGCTTCGATCTTCGTGACCATGCCCCCTGTGCCCCATTGCGTCCCGGAGCTTCCGGTTTGTACCTGTGCAAGTTCATCGATATGGTTGACGATCGTAATCGGTTGAGCATCAGGATTGCTGCGGGGATCGGCAGAGTATAAGCGATCGACATCCGTGAGCAAAAACAACCAATCCGCATCGACCACGCTTGCCACCAGTGCGGAGAGTGTATCGTTATCGCCAAACTTCAATTCATCGGTAGCAACCGTATCGTTTTCATTGACGATCGGAATGACCCCCAAATTGAGCAACTCTTGAAACGTGCGGAGGATATTCACGTATCGGCTGCGTTGAATCAAATCTCCACGAGTTAGCAGCACTTGCGCGATCGGTTGTTGCAGCGCTGTGAAAAAGTCATCATAAATCCGCATCAAGCGCCCCTGACCGACTGCGGCAACCGCTTGCTTAAGAGACATCGATCGCGGACGTTCGACCAAGCCTAATCGCGCACATCCGACGCCGACCGCACCGGACGACACCAGCACCACGCGATGTCCTTGTCGGCGCAACTGACTTAAAACTTCCACCAAAGCCGCGATCGTCGCCAATGCAAGCTGTCCCGACTCTGGCTGAGTCAAGCTCGAAGTCCCGATTTTCACAACAATCGTCTGAACCATGAATCAAACTGTAAACCGCTTGATTATCGTATCAACCTGGCCATCCTATTAAGAAATCTGGGCGAATCAATTTGCGACTCTAGAAACAAAACCCTCCAACGCGGACTCACTTTGCGAGAGAGGGCACTGTCAATCTTGAACTTGCGCTTAGTTCTTGATCTACGAAAGAGGTCTATTTAAGCAGTCTGAATATCGAGTGTTTGTTCGCCCAAATAGTTTTCAATGCTACCGTTAGACACATCGAGAACTGAGCTTGCAGCAATCTTTAACGCTAGAGGATTGCCTTCGTAGTGCGCTACGATCGCTGCAATTTCCGCAGGAGTTCCCTGTAAGCCTTTTGCAGCTAGAATCTGTTCTGCTGCTGCTGGCGTTACTCCAGCAACGGGCAGCGATCGAACTGCTAATTTTTCGCCTTCAAACGCAACCACTTCGGCGGGCTTTGCTCGACTCGTTAGCACAACACAACTCTGATGAGGAATTTCTGCAACGCGGCGCAAAAGCTCCCCGTAGGCTTCATAGCTTAATTGATATTGATTTGATTGCGTTCGACCAGTCAGGAGCATATCGAAGTGATCCAGAACGACTAAACACCGTGACTCACGCAAGCAGTGAATCAATCGAGAAAGTTGACCACCAACAGTTGCCGGAATATCAGTGTTGGGCGCAAGCAATTGAATTAAGTCTGTTAATAGCTCAGTCAGCGTAGGTGTATCGCGCAAACTTCGCCAGATTACAAACTTAAATTCGGGTTTTACAAGCTGAGCTAATTTCACCGATAACGCTGTTTTACCGATCCCGCTTTGACCGAGTAGCGTCACCAACCGACAGCGATCACACACGATCCACTGTTGCAGTTTGGTTAATTCTTGAGTGCGATCGTAGAAGGTTGATACATCAATGGCATCGCCCCAATCTTGATAAGATGTTGTAAAATCTGTTATTTGTTCCGACCTAAATTGTGATTCTTGTAGCGGTTTCTGTCCACCCCTCTGTACAATCGCTTTAACGTTGTGCTTAGTGACTTTTTCGCTGTAAGCGCCTGAAAGCGATCGCCAAAGTTTGTAGGCTGTATCTTTGATATAACCGTAGTCGTAGCCCGACATCTGGGCAGTTTGAAGATACGATCGACCTTCCCAAACTGCACGAAATACAATTTCTTCAACTTGATTGAGATATCCCCGATCTAAAGCGTGTCCGATCGTCTTTAATGCTTCCTCAGTAGTCATTTCCTTTATCCTTCAACAGCAAAAGTTAGCGAAGATGAAATTTCACCTTGCTAGTTGATTATTTCTGATGCAATTACAGCGGTCTGCGAATCCCTTGCTCTGACAAACTCAATCTAATGAGTTAAACGAAAACTTCGACTTTCTTCGGTATTTCTTCTGACTTTCGTCCGACTATATTCTGACTTCTTCCGCCCGTCAAATCGTTTATAAAAAACTTAAGATTCACGAATAGATGAGTTGGTCAAGCAGATTACGTTACGGTTCATTTGTAACTAAAAACCCCAAATTCATAGGAGTCGCTTTCATGTCCAAAGTTCTAGAGTTTGTTGCACAACCTGATGTGAATACCTGCCAAAGTGCTTGTATTGCTAAAGTTTTAGGGACTGATGACGTTTATGGAATTCGCGCAGATTTAGACGCGATCGGTGTTGCTGGCGATCCTAGTGTGATGGGTAAATATCTTCGCCCGCGTGTCAAATCTTACGAGTTCCTTCTGACGGGATCTTTGAACGATGCTAAGGCTGCCCTTGATGATGGCTGTGTTGTAATCACTCATGGCTGGTTCAGCCATTCGGGTCATGTCATCTGCCTGGTTGGGTACGAAGCCGACCCAAATACACTCTCTTACCGTTTCATCGTTGATGATCCGTATGCAGAGTTTGATTTTTCGAGCGGTCAGTATGACACCTCCAAGTCTGGCAATAATGTACGCTACTCCAGCTACGGCATCTATGCTTACTGCGTTGCGGCAAGTGGCTATGGTGACGCGGATGCAATTTACCACCGCAAAACATTGCTCTCAACTGAGCAAAACGCCTGGTTTCACATCATCAAGAACTAACAAACTGAATCCTCTTTGAAGGAATCTAGGGTCGCATCTCCTCAAGAACCACAGCAATTATAAAGGAGCAACAAGTTATGAAATTCTGGAATCCAGAAGTTATTCGATCGGCAACACCCCTCGTTTTAGCAGGAGTCGGAGCTGCGATTGGAATCTTAGTTGTCGTGAATAAGGATGTCGATAAAGAAAAAGCAACGGCTGCGTTTGGCTTAGCAGGAACCGCGATCGCAGGTGCTGCGGGTCTCGCTCAGTCCGGTAAAAGCGACTCTGACTTCTCGGTTAAGCAGCGAGGGGAAGATTTGGAAGTTACTACACCGAGCAAGGAATTGGTACAAGAGTGAGATCGAGGACTCGATCGACATCCAGCGGCTCTGAAGCTGCTCACATTTGTCTACTGAAAACTCATTGGAAATTTAAGCAAAAACAATGCACACAATTGTTGCTAAGACTGAGACTAAGCTAAAGAAAAAGCTGCTGGATTCATCACAGCTTGAATCGCATGAAGTTGTAATCGTTCCTGTTGGTAAATCCTACGGGGTGGTTAGCTTTGAAACTGCCGAGAATGGGCATTTCAAAGTGACACTTGCAGCTAATAGCGGAACATTCTATATGTTCAACGAACACTGGGAAGGATTAAGCAGCAGCGCAGTGCAGCCGTTCATTGCTTCTACAGCAGCAGCCCTGATCACCAAAGCGCAAGCAGAAGCAATTTTTGGCAATCCGCTCCATGACCAAGAATTTCGGGATTTGAATGCTTGTTTAGCACGGTATGAGATTAACACTCCCGTAAGAATGCGTCACTTTCTCAGCCAGATTGCTCATGAGTCTGGTGGGCTGCGCTGGTTAAAGGAACTTGCCGGTGGAACTGCCTATGAATTCCGCGCTGACTTGGGCAATGTGCATCCGGGAGACGGTCCGAAGTACAAAGGAGCAGGCGCAATTCAGCTTACCGGACGAGCGAACTATGCCGCTTTCGCGCAGGCGATCGGTGATCCTAAGGTGATGGAAGGCTGTGAGTATGTTGCAAAAATCTATCCTTTCTCTAGCGCTGGATTTTGGTGGCACAACAACAAGATGAATGCGTTATGTGACCGAGGTGGAACCGTTGAGGAAGTCACGTTTCGCGTCAATGGAGGTTACAACGGTTTAGACGATCGTGAACAATACTACGAGAAAGCCAGAAAGGTCATTTAGCTTACGGGGTGACAGACAGGCTAGAAAGTGCGATCGCCAACTCAACATCAACGATCGCACTGCTTCTGAGCAAAGCATTACGTTAACGAATCTCATTCAAGCTTTTGAGGTACTAGACATGAACGGAAATACACTGCCCAAATTAGACTTTACACATCCTGAGAACTCTGTACATCCTGGTGAGCTTGAGCGCTTGCAGAAGGAAATTAATAAGCTGATTCCCATTTCGGATGCGCTAGTGTCGTTGATTAAGCTACGTGCAATCTCGATCGGAACGCCAAGTAAGGTTAATCACAAGCCAATTGGATGGCAGTTACGTTTAGGCCCGGTGCGCGTCTCGATCGGAACGCCAAGTAAGCCGAATTGCCGATCAAAATCTACATCTGATTCCAATTACCTTAAGTCGGAGAATGAAGCTGATTATGAGCCTCTGTTGAATTTAGCAGCTCCTGTAAATTCCGTTTGCTTAAAGCAATACAGCAATCAATTGAATGATCTTTGGTCTACTCCTGATGCTGATGATACTAAGGTAAGAAAGCAATTAGCAGATCTCAAAAACAAGGTTGATTTGATTTATCAGAGATTAAATGGTCTTTTTAATAACTCGATCGGGCCAATCTCAATCAGAGAAAAAGTTATTAAAATGTATGTCTCTAAGATTGGTCATTTAGAGTTTAAAAAAGAAGCAGAAAGTAACTGCGAAATTATTAGTATGTTACTTGAATCTATTAGTCATCTTCTAGAAACTACCGAATATCCTCCTAAAGATTCAGCGACGATTTGTACAACAAAACTATTAAAACTGGATGTACTAGACGATAACGATAGAGCTAATGCAGTGATTGGGGACATGATTGCGATCGAACTTCGTCGATTACACGTTGAGCAATTAGTTAAGAAAGATCGGAGACGCCGTACTAAAACGCTTTCAATGGTCACTGGCTATATTCTTTTCATTGCAACTTGCATTATCATTTTGCCACTGCTCACAACAATTTTTCCAAAACTTTCTGATATTTCTTTTCTTGGATTTATCAAGGTTTTTAACGTTATTAACTCAAATCAACCTTTGGCTGAACATAACATTCACCTTCTAGGAATTCCGGCAGCGGTTATCATTTGGAGCTTTATTGGTAGTTTTGCTGCAACAATTCATCGATTTAATCGTAAGTCTGTCTACTTTTTCGATGATGCAACTAAATGGATGATTACTCGTCATGTTCAAGGCATTGTTCTAAGCTCTGCATTTTATTTGATTTTGACTTCGGGATTGTTTCTACCTTCTAGCGGCGATAATCAAATTACAGGGAAGGTAATCCTTGTATTATCGTTTTTGATTGGCTTTAGCGATCGCTTTGTAGATAGTGTTTTTAACACATTAATCGAACGGTATTCGGGAAAATCAAAATCATCGGAGCAGAAATCGAATCTGGACGATCGAGATTCTGAATAAAATGCAACGCCCGAATTCCATTCGATAGGCATCCGCAACCCGTGCAAAGGTCTAATTAATCCGGCATCGCAAAGCCTGTTATTAGATCGCGGATATACAAGCCCAACACTAGCGAATTCATCACTTCATCCCAAACAGGCGTGAGCTTTTCTGCTTGATCTGCCCAGTAATCAAACGTGATCAGACATTGAATCCTTGAGCCAAGCCCGACACAAATCCGGGAATAGGCTTCGCGATTTTCGTTCGGATCGATGAACTTAATTTGTATCCAGGCAATTCGAGCAGTTTGGCGTTTTAGTGTGATAACTTCGCTTTGCTCGATCACATCGCGCCGGTCTTCGATCGCAATCTTTTTTACGGTATGCGCGAGTGGAAACAAGCTCCAATCGTTTTCGGGCAGGTGGTTGTAAGAAACTTCCAGCCGACAGTCGTCGTTTGGCGGTGGCGCGTCATGGAAGCAAAAAGATTTTTCATCGGGTTCAAAATGCCAATCTTGCGGCACATCAAATCGCACGGCACCCCGCCCCGCCACAAAAATTTTGTAGCCTGGTTTAGAGTTCCAGCCGTGATTGTCGCTCATTTGCAGCGTTTCTTTGATCCACTCTGGCTTGCCTTTTTTGCGTTTAGACATAAAGAAACCACGATCGCGTCAAATCACATCGTAAAACATGATTTTCACGATCGCGGTTGATCTTCTGCAATCTTCACCCAACTCTGGAGCGATAATCCTCGTAGCCAAACTGCCGCCACAGTTCAAACGATCCATCTCGCTTGAGGCAGCCGATCGCGGGGTGAGCTACTCCGTTGAACATCGTGGTTTTAACCATCGTGTAGTGCATCATGTCTTCAAACACAATGCGATCGCCGATCGAGAGGGGTTGATCGAACTGATAATCTCCGAGGAAATCCCCAGCTAAACAGCTTGATCCACCCAAACGATACCCGACTTTTCCAGCTTCCAGCACCGAAGCACCGACAATTGCAGGCTGATACGGCATCTCTAAGCAGTCAGGCATATGAGCGCTAAATGACACATCTAGCATGACGTGAGTGAGATCCTGAACCGGAATCAGATCTAGAACTGTGCTCAATAAGAATCCGGTTTGCCAGACGATCGCAGACCCCGGCTCTAAGTACAACTGCAAATGCGGATAGCGATCGTGAAATGCAGAAAGCACTGCGATCGCGTGATCCACATCATAAGTTTCATGCGTCATCAGATGCCCGCCGCCCAGATTCAACCACTGAATCTGAGGCAGCAAGTGACCATAGTGCTGCTCAATCTGAAGCAGAGTCTTTTCTAACGCAAAAGAATCGCTTTCACAGAGATTGTGCGATAGAAAGCCACTGATGCCATTGGGTAAGCGATCGCCCAATTGCTCCGGCAAAACTCCTAAACGTGATCCAGGCTGACACGGGTTATAGAGCGCAGTTTTGACCGGGGAATACAACGGATTAATCCGCAGTCCGATCGATGTAGACTCTGCCAACGATCGCGATCTTTCCCACTGGCTTAATGAATTAAACGTCAGATGAGAAGCACGATCGAACAATTCCGGCAAATCCTGATCGCGATAGGCAGGCGAGTAAACGTGCAGCGCACCGCCAAACTCTTCTGCTGCTAACCGAGCTTCCCAGAGCGAACTTGCCGAAGCACCGGCGAGAGACTTCCGAATCATCGGAAAACTATGAAACAGTGCATACCCCTTCAGCGCCAGTAGCACTTTCACGGGAGCCGATCGCTGGACTCGCTCAAACACTTGTAAATTGCGCTCAAGCCGCGCTTCATCCAGCACAAAGCAAGGCGACGGAATCGTCGCCAAAGTTGTATTGTCAATCATCGCTAGACCTCCGCAAACGGCGAGGGATGTCCAATCACTTCATGCCACGGTAAACCAAGCGCTCCGATTCGCTGCATAAAGGGATCAGGATCAAGCTGCTCGACGTTGAACACTCCTGGTTTTTGCCAAGCGCCGTTTACTACCATCAAGGCTCCGAGCGCTGCTGGAACTCCGGTCGTATAAGAAATCGCTTGCGCTCCGACTTCTTGGTAAGCCTTGGCGTGATCGCAGTTGTTGTAGATGTAATACTGCTGCGGTTTGCCGTTTTTGATGCCGCGCAGATGACAGCCGATCGAGGTCTGCCCCGTGTAGTTTGCTGCCAGCGAAGATGGATCAGGCAAAAGCTTTTTCAGGAGTTTCAAAGGAATCACAGGTGTTCCTTCATAATCAACGGGATCAATCCGAGTCAAACCCAGGTTTTGCAGCACATCTAGATAAGTGAGATAGCTCTGGGAAAAGGTCATCCAGAATCGCGCTCGCTTTAGGGTTGGAATATGTTTGACCAGCGATTCGAGTTCTTCGTGATAGAGCAAGTAGGACTCACGATCGCCAATCTCCGGATACTCGATCGACTGGTGCATCGACAACGGCGGTACCGTGACCCATTCGCCTTTTTCGTAGTAGCGTCCGGGTTGCGTAATCTCGCGAATATTGATTTCTGGGTTGAAGTTCGTTGCAAAGGCGCGACCATGGCTCCCAGCATTGCAATCCACGATATCGAGTTCGTGAATCTCATCAAAATGATGTTTGAGAGCATGGGCGGTAAAGATGCCCGTCACACCGGGATCAAAACCGCAGCCGAGAATGGCGGTTAGTCCAGCCTCAAAAAAGCGCTCTTGGTACGCCCACTGCCAGCGATATTCAAATTTGGGATTGTCGGGAGGCTCGTAATTTGCCGTATCGAGATAGTGTACGCCTGCTTGCAGACACGCATCCATCAGCGCGAGATCTTGATAAGGCAATGCTACGTTAATCAGAATATCGGGGCGAAACGTCTCCAGCAGCTTTAGGGTTTCGGGCACGTCATCCGCATCGAGTTGTGCGGTCTGAATGGACTTTGTAGAAATACTCTGGGCGATCCGATTACATCGCTCTAGAGTCCGGCTGGCGAGTAGGATTTGATCAAACTCTTCCAGTGCAGCAAGTTTGTGAGTAACAACGCGGCTCACCCCACCCGCTCCAACGACCATCACTCGTGCCATTTTTTCTCCTTAAATTAAGTCGGTTTTGGGAGTGCTATCAGTTCCCCTAATTAGGTCAGACACATCATTATGCCATGTGATTTTATTTGATGTGGAATTTGTATGAGGCAAAGACGGAAAATACTGCTGTGGATTTAGTTCTCTCGACGATCGCCTCAGCGATCGAGCTTAGATTTCGGTTGCTCGACAGATTTGCTCACCTGATTTTTACCCTAGCTGCATCAAGCCGTAGCTTTACGGAGGTCATTCTTGAAGATGCGTGCATATTGGTAGGAGTTTTCCGTTTAAGCCCTGAATTCGAGAGAAACCACGATGACAATGACTCCGCTCAAGTCTGACTTTTTAGAGAAGATGCGTCAGCAGTTCGACAATGCTCCGTATCCCAGAATCCCCTTAGAAGAGTTTCCCAAAAATCCAAGAGCACTCTATATTCACAGCCTGGTCACTGCTTACTATCGTCGGAATCAAAAAGTAGTGACTCCGGCTGGAAAACTGATTTTAGATGCGGGTTGTGGAACCGGATATAAGTCCTTGGAATTGGCGATCGCGAATCCGGGCGCGAAAATTGTCGGAATTGATCTGTCTCCGGCATCGGTGGATTTAGCCCGGAAGCGATTGCAGTACCACAACATCGAGAATGTCGAGTTTCACGCGATCGCGCTTGAAGATCTGCCCAGTCTGGGAATGCAGTTCGACTACATTAATAATGATGAAGTGCTGTATTTGTTGCCTGATCCGATCGCGGGATTGAAGGCGATGAAAGAAGTGCTGAAGCCGGACGGAATTCTTCGCACAAACTTTCATAGTTCATTGCAACGAATAATTTATCATCGCGCTCAGAAATTCTTTAAGCAGCTTGGCTTTATGGCTAGACCTGAACCTGAAGCTGAAGTAAAACTTGTGCGAGAAATAGTGAAATGCCTGAAAAATGATGTGTTCGTGAAACAGTATGGTTGGAATTCAAATTTTGAAACCAGCGATGAGGCAGTTTTAGCGAACTATCTGCTTGACGGGGATAAAGGCTGGACAATCCTAGAGTTGTTTGAAGCGATCGAGAGCGTGGGACTAGAACTAATCTCAATGGTGAATTGGCGGGAATGGGATTTGCTCTCACTGTTTAATGACATTGGTGAATTGCCATTTAATGTGATGATGGGTTTTTCAGATCAGTCGATCGCGCAACAGCTTCATCTCTACGAGTTATTGAATCCTCGCCATCGATTGCTAGATGTTTGGTGTGGATTGCCTGGACAATCACAACAATATGAGTCGATCTCAGAATGGAGCGATGAAGCTTGGCAAACTGCGATTGTGCATCTACCTTTGCATCTAATTACCGATGAGTTTCGCGCAGCCTTAAAGAGCTGTGCGACTGAGGCGAAAATTTTTGAGATGAATCGCTTTTGTCCACTGACTGATGAATCGATTGTGATTGATAGTCAAGGGACAGGATGCTTGCTGCCGCTATTAGAGAAATCACGATCGGTGCGGGAATTAGTTCAATGGTGGCAGAAGTTGAGACCGATTGATCTAGTGACTTTGGAACCGACCTCAGAAGCCGAAGCATTGGCGCGGGTGAAAGAATTGTTACAGCCTTTAGAAGAAAGCGGCTATGTCATGATCGAGAGTGGTGTTTAGTGATTCGCCAAATTCGGATTCAAGATTTTCTCACTTCAGGTGATATCAAATCTGATCACGCTGGGCAGATTAGATTCAGGCGTTAGAAGTTCAAACAAACCACACCTTAAAGGAGAAGCGTCTCTCATGAAATCTGAATTGAAGGCAAAGTTCCTCAGCCACTTGGTCTCGAAAAAAAGAGAAGGTGGTTTCACCCTGATTGAATTGCTCGTTGTAATCATCATCATCGGTATTCTGTCGGCGATCGCGCTTCCTTCGTTCTTGAACCAGGCAAACAAAGGTAAGCAATCTGAAGCGAAGCAATATGTTGGTACAGTGCTTCGGACTCAGCAAGCGTTCTACATGGAGAAAAGCCGCTTCGCAAGCAACTTGGCTGATATGTCCCAGCCTGTTGCTGACTCGACTACAAACTACAACTACTCCACCACTGGCTCTGCTGCTGGTGCCGCCACCCCCGCAACTCATAGCTTGAGCTTGGGAACCTCTAAAGTGACCGCACTTCGCTCCTATGGTGGAACTGTTGTCTTGACGACGAACTCCACCACCAGTGAAACAAATACGACTGGAATTCTGTGCGAAAACAACGCTCCTGGAACTACAGCAGTCGCCGTTGGTACTGTTAGCGGTACTACCCTTGCTTGTGGTAGTGGCTCCACTCAAGCTCAGTAATTTAGCCTAAAGCTCAAATTGCTTAATCCGAAAGTGAGTAGATTCTCTCTGCTCACTTTCCTTTTTTTCGTCTACTATGTCCGAAATTGCATCAGCCTCCGTATGTCTCCTTTCACTTCCCCCTCAAGCCTATCCATCGATTGGCAACATCAAGCTGCCCTCTACACTCAGCAAGACAGTTTTGCTCAAGCCGCCGCCCTCTACGAGCAAGCAATTGAGATCGAATCGTCTAACCATTCGCACTACTGGCATTTAGGATTACTGCTGCTGCTTCAGGAACAAGAAGAAGAAGCCCAAACGACTTGGTTATTTGCGCTCTCTGAAATTGATACCGACCAGATGGATGCCGCCGTTGCTGAACTCAGTCAAATTCTGCATACTGAAGCAGAACGCCGCACCGCAAAACTAGAGCAAACAACTGCTTGGGTAATTCGTCAGCATCTTCGAGAACTATGCCCTGAGCATATCGAGAACTTACTACACATTGTCACACTCTCGATCGACCTCAATCTTCTAACTGATTCACTCCTCGAAGACATCGGACTGATTGAGCAGCTTGCACAACCGAACGCCCAAGTTTCGCTTGAATATCTCTGGCAGGTGTTCGATCGACTCTTAAAAACGGCTCCCGCTTCTGATGCGCTGCTTGCCTTTGTCGAAGTTGCAATTTTGCATTTACAGTACAGTGATGCGGCAGCAAACTCGGTCATCGCTGCACTCCTGCGCTTTGGATTCACAGCGTTTGAGGAAGAATTTGCTATCCGTATTGCCGAATGTGCGCTCAAAATTAATCCCGTTCAGTCTGACATTCTAGGATTACTAGCCGCCCTGCATCATAACCTGGGTAATCACCTAAAAGCGGTTGAAGTCGCTAAATTTCGCTATCAGCACTCTGAAACGCTGATTGAACAAATTTACTCAAACGGCTTAATGTTGCGGGGATTGCTTGGAGCAGGCGGACTCTGGCAAGAGGCGGTCGAAGCCGCACAGCATCATCGAACTCTACTAGAACGCCTAGTTCAGCAACCTCCGTCTGATGCTCGACTGTCCCAACTCACGCGCCTATTCAATTCAGGCTATTACCTCGCCTACCTCCAAGACCAGCCGCAACAATGGAGAACTCTAGAAAACCAAGTCATCAAGCTTGCCCAAACTGGATTTCAAAATCATGCCGCCACGATCGGTAAACTCTACCATCATCAAAAGCGCGATCGTATAGGTCAACGGCTGAAAGTTGGCTACCTGTCCTACTGCATGGCAACGCATTCAGTCGGTTGGTTGGCTCGATGGTTATTCCAACATCACGATCGAGAACAAATCGAACTTCACGGATATTTTCTCGGTTATCGAGAAGCCTTTGATCCGCTGCAAGCTTGGTATGCCGACACCGTTGAATATGCTCACAAGTTCACGACTTACGCCGAAGCAACCTATCTAGAAATCGCGGATCAAATTTACCAAGATGAGATTGATATTCTGATTGATCTAGACAGTATCACGCTGGATGTAAGCTGTCAGATTCTCTCGCTCAAACCTGCCCCAATTCAAGCAACTTGGCTGGGTTGGGATGCGTCAGGTTTACCCACAATCGATTACTTCATCGCTGATCCTTACGTGCTTCCCGACGATGCCCAGAGTTATTACCACGAAAAGATCTGGCGTTTACCGCAGTCTTACATTGCAGTGGATGGCTTTGAAATCGATCCCCCAACCTTACGCCGCGAAGATCTCAACATTCCCAAAGATGCGATCGTGTTCCTTAGCGCTCAACGCGGCTACAAACGCCACCAAGATCACGTCCGTTGCCAACTCAAAATCATCCAGGAAGTTCCAAATAGTTACTTCTTAATCAAAGGACTCGCAGATGCGAAATCGGTTCAAGAGTTCTTTTTCAAACTGGCTGAAGAAGAAGGTGTATCTCGCGATCGACTCCGATTTCTCAAGGGCGATCCCTCTTGTCCGATTCATCGCGCCAACTTACAAATCGCCGATGTGGTTCTCGATACTTTCCCCTACAATGGAGCCACCACCACAATGGAAACGCTCTGGATGGAAGTTCCGATCGTTACTCGTGTCGGTGAACAATTCGCGGCTCGGAACAGTTACACAATGATGATGAATGCGGGTGTAACAGAAGGGATCGCTTTTAACGATCGCGAGTATATTGAATGGGGTGTACGGCTCGGAACCGATGCAGCCCTACGGCAAAGTGTCATTTCTAAGCTACATCAATCAAAGCGATCGGCTCCTTTATGGAACGGCAGACAGTTTGCCCGTGAAATGGAACGCGCTTATCAGCAAATGTGGGCAATTTACACCCAAAGCTGAGGATTGTTCTTGAATTGTATTGATATCTGGAGGTTGCTTTGACTGCTTCAGTTATTTTCGATCGCGCGATTTCCACTCAACGCGCCAAGTCACTCAGAATTCTGATTCTGACGAATCTCTATCCCCCTCAAGTGTTAGGAGGATATGAACGCTCGATCGCAGATTTCGCCAGATTGCTCCAACATCGAGGGCATCAAGTCCTAGTCCTGACCAGCGATGCTCCAGGATTGTTTGGTGTTCATGAAAGCCGCTATCCAGAACCTCCAGTCGATCGCGCCTTTTTGCTATTGGGTGAATGGTCTGCTGAGGGAGCGAGACATTTTGACCCAGAAACGGTTCGCGATCGCTTACAGCACAATATCCAAGCCTTAAAACAGCATATTGATGAGTTTCATCCAGATGTTTGCTTTGCTGGAAACTTGGATTTTTTAGAAGTTGGAACTGAATTGATTGATGCACTGTTAAACCGAAAAATTCCGATCGCTCATTATGTGATGAATGCGAATCCGGGTTATGTTGCCGAACTTGCGCCAAGACGATCAGCATACCGCTACATCACTTGCAGCAATTGGATTATTCATAGCTTAACGGCGCAAGGTTATCCGATCGCCAATGCTCAAGCCATTTATCCAGGTGCAGATGTCGAAACATTCTATCGATCGGAGTTACCAAAACGCGATCGGCTTAGAATCGCTTATGCCAGCTTAGTTGCACCCTACAAGGGCGCGGATGTCCTGATCGAAGCTTTAGCCATTCTGAACGCGAGTGGAATTGAGTTTAGCGCCACGATCGCGGGTGGAACCTTTCAGCCTGACTTTGTGGAAGCGCTGAAATCGTTTGCGGTTGCTGAGGGATTGAGCGATCGAATTGACTTCCCTGGTGTGTTATCTCGCCAACAGCTTCGAGAGCTTTATCAAACTCACAATGTTCTTGTTTTTCCTTCTCGCTTCCAAGAGCCATTCGGAATCAGTCAAATCGAAGCAATGGCAGCCGGACTGACGCTGATTACCAGTGGTACAGGTGGTGCAGGCGAGATTGTCTATCCCGGAGAAGATGGACTGCTCTTTGAATCTGAAAATCCTTTATCACTGGCTGATGCTCTATCTTCTCTCGCAGCAAATCCTGAAGCCTGGAAGCAGCTCGCTCAGAACGGACAACGCAAAGCAATGACTGAATTCACGCAAACGAAAGCGCTTGCAAAACTAGAAAGCATTTTGTTTGAACTTGTCACTGTCTAAATTCTGAATTGTTATGGTTAAGACTAATTTTCCCTTGCAAATTCCCGGTGTTGATGTTGAAGCTGTGGAGCTTTTTAGCGATCGTGCAACTTTATCAGAGCAGTTAGAGCAGTTCGCCAATCTCTACGATCAACGCCCTTTCGATAATACAGGTGGAATTCGATTCGACTCGGCTTTTGCCTACTGCTATTTTCTCAAACGCATCACACCTGATGTCGTAATCGAGTCTGGTTTCTGGCGTGGTTTTTCAACTTGGCTGATCGATTCAATCCTGCCGAATGCAGAACTATATTGTCTTGATCCAGTTTTGATGATGCCGCTCAATCTTTCAACGTGCTATCGGTCTCCTCGTGCTGGCTACAGTACACAAGACTTTTCCTGCGCCAATTTTGAGCTTGATCCATCTGTTCAAACTTGTGCAATCTTCGATGATCATCAAAACGTTGCTCCTCGAATTGAACAGAGTTTGAGATATGGAATTCAGCACGTCCTACTCGATGACAATCAGTATGAAGACACCTATCACACCAGCATTACTCATCTACTCAAGCGGAACGATCCGATTTTGCCTGAACTCTTTAGTTGGATTGATGAGTATTATCTTTTCCCAGCGCTGATTCCGCCTGTAATGGAAGGCTGTCCACTGGAGCCGCTGTGGGATGAAATGCCGACGCGATTAAAACATCTCGATCGCGAAGAGCATTTCGCTTACAGTTGGGTGACTTATCTCCGACTCAAACCTGAGTTTATTTGCTAAGTACGATAACTAACTCGCTGTAACGGTGATAGGAATGTCTTTTGGTTTCGCGCCTTTTTCGTCGAACCAACCCACACCCTCCTGAAACATAGAGAGTCGCAGGGTATAGTTGCCAGGACGATCGGGCGCTTTGATCATTGTATTGATACCGGCTTGATCAAAGATGCCAAACGTCCAATCTTTGCGATAAATCAGCGTCCAGGGTAGTGGAGTTTGCTCTCCTTTCGTCACCTCGCCGCTTTCATTGATCCAACGGTAAGCAAACCGAACCGGATGGTAGGAGGCATTAAAGGGATGCTTAACTTCAAACTTTTTGGTACGCGGTTCTCGATACCAAGGGAAATTGCTGCGAGTCTGAACCACCGTAAACAATTTTGCTGTGTTTCCAGCAGCAATCTGTTTTGGGACTTGCACCTGAATAAATTCTTGCTCAAAAACCTGGTACTTTGGATCAATCTTAACGCTTAGCTCATACTGTTTCTTTGAGATGCTTTCTGACGTTTGAGTATTCACTAATGACAGCTTCAATTGATAGGCCCCATAGTTCACGGGTAGCTCAACAACTCCGATCGCACGAGCATACTGAGTCGGATGAGTCACTCCAGGGATGTAAAGCATACCCTGCTTTGCAACCTGATTCTCCTGGTCGTAAAATTGTGCGCTCACTGCGATCGAGCCACGCTTCAGACCTGTATCATATCCTAGCCACTTCGTAGCCCCTGTATTCTGAAGATCGACTTGCAGCAGAGCAGCATTACTGGGAGCGCCTACCACAGTTCTACCTTCCCAAGCTTGATTCAAAACTTGAACGTTTTCAATTTTTCCATTAAGTCCAGAAAAAGAAGAAGCTGGATTCTGAGGCAAACCGGTTAGCTCATGAAACAGATTTCTCGCACTCCGCTCGATCGGGCTATCGTGCCAGTCCCACAATCGACCTACTCCGGCACTGGTATTAACATCAATCTCAACTGGAATCCCATTCCAATCAAGACTGCCAAATTTTGTAGTAAATGCACCGACACATTGAACGAATGTAGAAAATAGCAGGAGAGCCAGGAAGCAAACTAGCGAATAGTTAATTCTTTTACCAAGTGTCGCACTCAATTCAACGATGTCTGCTATCGCATAGCCTACTAACAGACAAAAGATAGGTAAAGCATCGGCTAGAAATCGATTGCCGTAAGTCCAAGAAGCCCACCAGACCGAAAAAAAGCAGTAATTAATAAACAACACCACTGCGGCACTAGCAAAGCAAAGCAGTAATTGTTCATCTCGCTTGGCTCTAAACCTAAAGACTTGAAATGCTCCAGGAATCATAAACAATAGAACAGGCGAAAACGTAAATAGACCACGCGCAGGACTGAACAGCAGACCTAGAGAGGCTTGAGTCACCGGCTCGATCGAAAAGTCATATAGTCGCGTTTGGCTGGCATAGCCGCCCAAAAACAGCGTTCCAAAATAATACAAATTCCAGCTAATACAGAGAAGTGCCGAAGGTAGCCCGAACAATAAAAAAACGCAGTCTCGGCGGTAAATAAAGACAGCATAAACAACTGCTGCAACCAAAAAAATAGCATCCGTCGGGCGAATACCAGGAATCAAGCCAGATAAGACTCCTGCTGCAAATAATAGCCACTTCCGAGCTTTTCCCTGGGTTCGGTTCGCCTTCAGAAAACAAAGCAAAATCCCACAGACTGCTAAATTCGCTCCGGTATGTTGCAACATCGATTGGGAATTTGTCACCCAGTTCTGAGTTGCAAAAGCATAGGTAAACGTCAAAATTATGCAGACTGTTTGATTAAATTTAAGTCGAGCAGCTAGATAAAACAGAACCACTGCAGTTGAAGTGGTCAAAGTTCCTGCTAGCTTCTCAAAATAAAGTCGATCGGGTTCAAAAATAGCTGAATGAATGTTAAATGAGTATAAGCTGGACTGTAGAAATACATCGCTCGTTAGATGCTGTATCCAGCGAATGACTGCAAAAACGACATAGAAGGGAAATGTGATGATTGCAGTGCCGATCGGATAGGCAGCGGTTAAATGTCCGGTGGGAGACTCTGTAAAGTACCACACCACATTATTAGAGAAATAACTGTCCCTAAAATTATCAAAATTGAGTTGGTGATTAAAAAGCCAATTAAATGCAAGCAGTGTATTCGGAGTCGCGTCGTGAGTTGTAATCGTTCTATCGTTTGCTAGATAGACATAAACGCAGCTTGCAAAAATTAAACAACATTCAACCGCAAGCGAATGCTTTTTGATCCAATGGCTAATTTTCATGACTTGGGGGCTAAGTTTAACAGGTGGAACACTGAGGGGAGTTAATATGCAGAGTACCCACTTCTGTTGCAGCAATTGCCCTTTACCTACTTCTTACCTACTTCTTTAGACATCGGATTTCTTACATCGATCTAAAGACAGCAGAGATCTGAAAATTCTTCCCTTATCCTGACGAAGAAGAATTGTGAAATTGCTCTGATGAATCCACAGATTGAAATTCTCGCTGATCTAAATGCGCTCGTCGATCGTGCCCTCGAACTCGTGGTCGAAAACCTCCACGCTGCGATCGCAACTCGCAACATTGCCACGATCGCGCTTTCCGGCGGTAGCACTCCCAAACCGCTCTACGAAAAACTAGCGCAGCAAAATCTTCCTTGGGATAAGCTCCACATCTTTTGGGGTGACGAACGCTATGTTCCGGCAGATCATCCCGACAGCAATCAACGCATGGCTCGTTTGGCTTGGTTGGATAAAGTGCCGATTCCCCCTGCAAATATTCATCCGATGCCAACCGATGACGCTGCTCCGGCGATCGCCGCTCAAAAACACGAAGCCGAACTGCAAACCTTTTTCAACGCCAAGCCGGGAGAATTTCCCGCTTTCGATTTGATTTTGCTTGGTATCGGCGATGATGCTCACACGGCCTCCCTGTTTCCTCATACCCCTGCTTTACAAGTGCGCGATCGTCTCATCACTGTGGGCGACAAAGATGGCAATCCCCGCATCACCTTCACTGCACCGCTAATCAATGCAGCACAGACCGTCATCTTCATGGTGGCGGGCGCAAGCAAATACAACGCCCTCACTCAGATTTTTGCCGACCAAGCAGATGAAAATACTTACCCTGCAAGACTGATCAAGCCGCAAGGTGAACTCTGGTGGTTACTCGAACGATCGACGAATTTCAGTAAATAATGCTGAATTTCGGGAGTCTTGGGTTTAAAATCGGCTTCACTTAAGATCTACACTCGGATTTCTCGATCGTTCAAAGGAGTTGAACCTGCAATGAGTAACCTGGCTTCTCGCCCTAAACTTGGTCGCGCTCTGTCGCTGGCTGCCCTCACGCTCTCTGTGGGGTTACTTGCTGCCGCTTGCCAAGAATCCACCCCACCTACCGGACAAGGCGGAACGGCATCACCTGCTGGCTCTGCCGCACCTGCTGGGGGCTTAAAAATCGGTTCGCTCCTGCCTTCAACGGGAGACCTCGCCTCAGTCGGACAGCAAATGGTCAACGCTGTTCCGATGCTGGTGGATGCCGTGAATCAGTGCGGTGGTGTCAACGGTCAACCTGTTACCCTTGTTAGCGTAGACGACCAAACCGATCCCGCCGCAGGTGCAGAAGGCATGACGCGATTGGCAGAACGGGAAAAAGTCGCGGGCGTTGTCGGTTCGTTCGCCAGTAGCGTTTCAACGGCTGCGATCCCGATCGCCGTTCGCAATAAAGTTGTCCTCATCTCTCCTGGAAGCACCAGTCCTGTATTCACTCAGCAAGCCAAAGAAGGCAAGTATCAAGGCTATTGGGCAAGAACTGCACCGCCCGACATCTATCAAGCGCAAGCGTTGGCAAAACTTGCCAGTGAGCGCAATCTGAAAACGGCTGGAACGATCGTGATCAACAACGATTACGGGGTTGGCTTTGAGCGCGAGTTTGTCAAATCGTTTGAAGCGCTGGGTGGCAAGGTGACGAACAAAGACAGACCGACTCGGTATGATCCGAAGGCGACGACCGTTGAAGCCGAAGCCGCCGCAGCTTTTGCCGGAAATCCACAAGTGGTCATGGCAGTGATGTATGCCGACACGGGCAGCTTGATTGCGAAATCTGCTTACGAACAAGGAAAAAGCCAGAATATGCAGTTTTTATTCACCGATGGCGTGTACTCGCAGGATTTCGTGGATAAAGTTGGCAAAGGACAGAACAACCGATCGATTGTCGCCGGAGCGCTTGGAACCGTTCCGGGCGCGAGTGGTGCAGGGTTAGCTGCCTTTACCAAACTGTGGGAAGAAAAGCAAAAACGTCCGCTCGTGGCTTATGCGCCTCATGCGTGGGATGCCGCTGCGATTTTGGCATTAGCCGCGCAAGCTGCAAAGTCAAATACGGGCGAGGCGATGAAAGATAAGCTACGCGAGGTGACGAATGCACCCGGAGAAGTGGTAACGGATGTGTGTAAGGGCTTAGAGCTGCTGCGTCAAGGAAAAGACATCAACTATCAAGGTGCGAGTGGGGATGTTGATATTGACGCAGCAGGCGATGTTGTCGGTAGTTACGATGTCTGGACAGTTGAACCGGATGGAAAGCTGAAGACGATCGGTAAAGTCAATCCGAGATAAAACACAACCCGTCGATCGCAGTTATTTGCGATCGACGGGCTTGCTTAATTTCAGAAAACTCTACGCTTCATCGAGCGCTGCAATTCCCGGAAGTTCTTTGCCTTCAAGCAGTTCCAGACTTGCGCCACCGCCCGTCGAAATGTGGCTCATTTGACTTGCCACTCCGACTTTCTCAACGGCTGCAACCGAATCGCCGCCGCCAATAATGGTCGCTGTACCTTTCGGGGTGAGTTCAGCTAAAGTGTGCGCGATCGCCTCAGTTCCTTTGGCGAATTTATCCATTTCAAACACGCCCATCGGCCCATTCCAGATCACGCTCTTGCAGTCAGCCAGAGCCGCTTGGAAGGTTTTCACAGAGTCGGGGCCAATATCTAAGCCCATCCAGCCATCGGGGATATTTTCGACGCTCACGGTTTGAGTGTTGGCATCGGGCGCAAAGTTATCGGCAACCACAACATCAGTTGGCAGCAGCAGTTCAACGCCTTTCTCTTTCGCTTTCGCTTCCAAGGATTTCGCAAGTTCCAGCTTGTCTTCTTCTACCAAGGATTTGCCGACCGACAAGCCACGCGCTTTATAGAACGTGAACACCATACCGCCGCCGATCAGCAATTTGTCTACCTTATCGAGCAGGGTTTCGATTACGCCGATTTTGCTGGAAACTTTCGAGCCACCAACGATCGCTGCCAAGGGACGCTGAGGATTTTCGATCGCGCTTTGCAGATATTGCAGCTCTTTCTCGATCAGCAATCCTGCAACAGAAGGCTTAAGGAATTTGGTTACGCCTTCGGTCGAAGCGTGGGCGCGGTGAGCGGTTCCAAATGCATCGTTGACGTATAAATCTGCAACTGAGGCTAATTTCTCAGCAAATGCCGGATCGTTCTTTTCTTCTTCCTTGTAGAACCGCACGTTCTCTAGCAGCAGAACGTCTCCAGGCTGCATCGCATCGACTTTCGACTTCACTTCATCCCCGATACAGTCATCGGTCTTGACCACGGGCTTACCGAGCAGTTCTGAAAGTCTTTTTCCGACCGGAGTTAAGCGATATTTATCTTCGGGGCCATTTTTCGGACGACCGAAGTGACTGGATAAAATTACTTTTGCTCCTTTTGAGGTGAGCGCTTCGATCGTGGGCAATGCTGCGCGAATTCTCGTGTCATCGGTAATGTTCCCTTGATCATCCACAGGCACGTTGAAATCTGCCCGAACTAAAACACGCTTGCCTTGTAATTCGGCGGACGATAAATCATTGACAGTCTTTTTCGGCACGATCTTGGCTCCTAAATGAGTCTTTCTACCTATTTCTTATTTTTCCATTAATCGCGTCACCTATGATCGAAGTTTCTGTAATGCTGGAAATAAGTTGAGTCTGGATTTGAAATTATGTTTAAGACTGTATTGTTTCCGATCGATGAAAGCCGCGATTCCCGTCAAGCGGTTGAAACGGTTGCGGATGTCGTCAAAGTGCATCAAAGCCGCTTGATTCTGCTCTCGGTAGTGGAAACGATGAGCGATCATCCCGATGCGATGTCGTCTCCGACAGCCGTCGCGACACTGCTGGAAAGTGCCCGTTCGCTCTTTTCGCAGCAGGGGATCGAAGTCGATGCGATCGAGCGCGAGGGCAAGCCTGCCTTTACCATTTGTGATGTCGCTGATGAGGTAGAAGCCGATTTGATTATCATGGGATGTCGGGGTCTCGGACTCACGACCGAAGGCGCATCCGATAGCGTCACCAATCGAGTGATCAGCCTTTCTCCCTGTCCTGTCCTAGTCGTTCCTTAACCGATGACTCAAGCCAAACCCAAATTTGCCACGTTTGAAGAGTACCTGGAATTCGATGACGGGACAGATAATCGCTATGAGCTGATCGATGGAGAATTATTCGCCTTGCCACCAGAATCTGAGCCGAATGATTTTATTCCTAACCTTCTTCTACTTAAACTTGTAGAGGCAGGAGTTCCACCTCGGTTAATTCGCCCTCATACCTGCGAAGTTCAAGTTCCAGTGCTGCAAAGAGAAGATGCAGCAAACCGATATCCTGACTTGGTGATTCTAGATCAAGTTCACCTAGCTCTGACTCAGAAACGCCTTACGATCCTAATTGACGCACCGCCTCCTCAGCTTGTCGTTGAGGTACTCAGTCCTGGAAAAGCCAATCGCGATCGTGATCTCATTCGCAAACGCGCTCAATACGCCAAGCGTGGCATTCCTGAGTATTGGCTAATTGATCCCGAAAATCGATCCATCACGGTTCTGGCACTTCAAGGTGAGGAATACGCTGAAATCGGAACATTCCAGGACGATCGCTCGATCCGCTCCCTCCGATTTCCCCAACTCACGCCCGCCCAACTCTTCGAGAATTAACTTAAGATGTCTGCACCTTCCATCCAGTGGTATCCCGGTCACATTGCCAAAGCTGAAAGAGCGCTTCTAGAGCAACTCAAGCGCGTCGATGTCGTGCTGGAAGTTCGGGATGCGCGAATTCCTTTGTCCACGCATCATCCGCAGGTCGATCAATGGATCGGGGAGAAAGGGCGAATTCTGGTAATGAATCGAGTGGATATGATCCCGCAAAAAGCAAGAGAGCAGTGGACACAGTGGTTTCAAGAGCGGGGCGAGGAGCCACTGTTTACGGATGCACAGCACGGCAAGGGGATCGAAGCGATCGCCAAAGCTACCCAAACGGCAGGAGTCAAAATGAATCAGCGCAGACTCGATCGCGGGATGCTGGCTCGTCCCGTTCGAGCCGTTGTTATTGGCTTTCCCAATGTCGGAAAATCGGCGCTGATCAATCGACTCCTCAAACGGCGAGTGGTCGAAAGTGCCCGTCGTGCCGGCGTAACGCGGCAACTGAGATGGGTGAGAATTTCTGACCAAATCGAATTACTCGACGCGCCCGGAGTTTTGCCCAACAAGCTTACAGATCAGCAAGCCGCCATTAAACTAGCCATCTGTGACGATATTGGCGAAGCAGCTTATGACAATCAAAGAGTTGCAGCATCTTTGGTGGAATTGTTGCAGTCCTCCTCTGCGGCATTGGAATCGCGCTACGGACTCGCGATCGCAGACCTAACCGGAGAAAGCTATATCAAAACCTTGGCAGACCTGAATTACAAGGGTGACGCAGAACGCACCGCACGACAAGTTCTCACTGACTTCCGCAAAGGAAACTTAGGCACGATCGCGCTGGAATTACCTCCAAATGAGTAACCTCTGATACAAAGCGGCAAACAGTTGGGGACACAGGGAAAACTCGCACAGCCCTCCCTCCTGTTTGTATCATTTCGTTTTTTCCTCCGGATTAGCCGTCTCTTAGCTGAAATCAGAATCGTAGAGCAAAATTGTTTTCAAAGTCTGGGAACATTCTCGCTTCAAATTCGTCAATCTGCGTCAAGGCTAGTTCTGGTCTGGGTTTGAACAATTTGGATAATTCAAAAAATTGTTCACTGCTATACCGCTTTTCTTAGAGAAGCTCCTCTAAGATCTCAACCATCGATTTAGCCTGAAACTTCTGTCAGTCGAAAGCGTAATTCTACGGAATTGCATAAATCCATTGGGTTGTTCGTACTGAAACTCGTTCACTTGTGGCTGTTGGGGTGTTTGCTATGTCACGAATTCGCGAAGTCGTTCAACAAGCGCTAACGACCGGACTGCTCTCGATCGAAGCCGAAAATCAACTGCGGCTTCTGCTCTCCTCGAAGTACGATCAAGAAGATTTTCGCGCCTTTATGACGCTGCAAAGTGCAGCAATGGCAGGTTCTGTTAAACAAGAATCTCGCTTATGCCGGGGATAGGCGGAAAATCCGGTTAAATGGTTCATTTCTATGGCAATCTGAAAGACAGAAGCTCTCATTGGTGAGATTCTGTCTTTTTTGCTATCGACCCATCATCCCCGCGTTATGCAAACTCTGCCTACCCCGATCGCCTCGGCTACTCCGGTGGCTCAGTATTCCACTGACACTACGATTCATCGTCGCAAAACTCGCTCTGTTCCTGTGGGTAGCATCTCGATCGGCAGCGATCATCCCGTCGCCGTTCAATCGATGATCAACGAAGACACGCTCGATATTGAAGGGTCAGTCGCGGCAATTCGTCGTCTGCATGAGATTGGCTGCGAGATCGTCCGCGTCACTGTTCCTAGCTTGGCACACGCGAAAGCGATGGAAGAAATCCGCGATCGCCTGCACAAAACTTATATGCCCGTTCCGCTCGTTGCAGATGTGCATCACAACGGCATGAAGATCGCCCTAGAAGTGGCAAATTACGTCGATAACGTGCGGATTAATCCCGGTCTGTATGTGTTTGAAAAGCCGAAAACCACCGAATACACGCAGGCTGAGTTTGACGCGATCGGCGAAAAGATTCGAGAAACGCTTGCTCCACTGGTGATCTCCCTGCGAGATCAGCACAAATCAATGCGAATCGGCGTGAACCACGGTTCGCTGGCGGAACGGATGCTGTTTACTTACGGTGATACCCCAGAAGGGATGGTAGAATCCGCGCTCGAATTCATCCGCATCTGCGAGTCGCTCGACTTCTACAACCTTGAAATCTCGCTTAAAGCCTCAAAAGTTCCGGTCATGCTGGCGGCGAATCGTTTGATGGTCAGACGCATGGACGAACTAGGGATGGCTTATCCGCTCCATCTCGGCGTGACCGAAGCGGGAGATGGCGAATATGGTCGGATTAAATCCACGGCTGGCATCGGTACCCTTTTAGCTGAGGGCATTGGTGACACTATTCGCGTTTCTCTAACCGAGGCTCCAGAAAAAGAGATTCCCGTTTGCTATGGCATTCTGCAAGCGTTGGGGCTGCGGCGCACGATGGTTGAGTATGTGGCTTGCCCGTCTTGTGGTCGCACCTTGTTCAATCTAGAAGAGGTCTTGCAAAAAGTCCGAGAAGCCACAAATCATCTAACCGGATTAAACATTGCCGTGATGGGCTGCATCGTCAATGGCCCAGGTGAAATGGCAGATGCCGACTATGGCTACGTCGGGAAGCAGGCGGGCTACATTTCCTTGTACCGAGGACGCGAAGAGATCAAGAAAGTCCCAGAAGATCAAGGCGTTGCAGAACTGATTAACCTGATCAAAGGGGACGGCAAATGGATCGAGCCGAAATAGCAGCAAGAGAAAGCGAAACAAATCTTGACGGTTTGAGTTCTTCTTTTCCCGTTTTTTGCGGCGATCGCCAAATCCCCATCCAAAAACTGGGCAATAATTACGGATCGCCCTAAATGCCTGTGTTAAATTGAGCATAACCTTTTGTCACTTCTCCAGAACTTCAGCAGGTATAGTCATGACGAAACGAGCGCTTGTCTTAGGAGCAACGGCTGCCGCCGTTACCGCAGTGACCATCACCGGAGCCGGGATTCATCTTAATAAAGGGCAAGCGTTCTTTCGGGATAGTCCTAAAGAGCTTGTGGATGAAGTCTGGCAAGTGATCGATCGCAATTACGTCGATGCGACCTTTAATCAGGTCGATTGGAAATCGGTGCGGAGCCAATATCTCAACCGCAGCTACAAAGACAAAACCGAAGCCTACAAGTCAATTCGGGAAATGCTCAAGCGATTGGGCGACCCCTACACGCGCTTTATGGACCCGGACGAGTTTCGCAATATGCAGATCGATACTTCCGGTGAGTTGACGGGCGTGGGAATCCAGCTTGCAGCCGATGAAAAAACCAAGAAACTCACGGTAATTTCGCCGATCGAGGGGAGTCCTGCTTCAGCCGCCGGAGTCCAGGCGAAAGACATCATCCAGCAGATCGACGGCAAAAGCACTGAAGGAATGGACGTGAACAAAGCCGTGACGCTGATTCGCGGGCCTGTGAACACTCAAGTCAAGCTCACGGTTCTACGCGGTACTCAGCAGCTAGAGTTCAACCTCAAACGCGCCAAAATCGAAATTCATCCCGTTCGCGCTAGCGTTCAGCAATCGCCCACGGGCAAGGTCGGCTACATTCGTCTCGTTCAGTTCAGCGCAAATGCCGCTCCGGAGATGCGTGAAGCCATTCAAAAGCTGGAAAAAGAGAACGTCACAGGCTATGTGCTTGACCTACGATCGAACCCCGGCGGATTGCTCTACGCCAGCGTGGACATCGCTCGGATGTGGGTTCCCAAAGGCGGCATCGTCTCAACCGTCGATCGCCAGGGCATTTCAGATAAAGAAGAAGCCAACGGTCGCGCCTTGACCGATAAGCCGCTCGTCGTACTGGTAGATGGCGGTTCAGCCAGCGCCAGTGAAATTCTCTCTGGCGCCATTCAAGATAACAAGCGCGGCACGATCGTCGGAACGAAAACGTTTGGTAAGGGTTTAGTCCAATCGGTTCGCAGCCTGGGTGACGGATCGGGAATGGCAGTGACGATCGCGAAATATCTCACGCCCAAGGGTCGCGACATCAACAAGCATGGAATTGACCCAGATGTGGTGGTTGAACTGAGCGAACAGCAGCGGCAAGCTTTAGTGAAAGACCGCGAGAAGATTGGCACTGCTAACGACCCGCAGTACGTCAAAGCCATGCAGGTACTCAACCAAGCCATTACTGCTAAACAAGGCAACCGCGCTAAAAACTAGCTCGGCTGGCATTTTCCTGATCGAATCAATCCGACGCGACGCGCGATCGCTTCTCCCTCTGAGGTAAATGGGCCCCAATGCTCCACGATCTCAGAGGGATTTGTCGTTTGGCTTTTTTCTAGCTCATCCTCAGTCAAAATCTGACATTGGGCAGTGGGTCGCTTCACTACGTACCAACGCTCCGACGCACTCATAGCTCCTCATCCCTCTTGATACTCCCCCGTGACATCTGGGAAAGCTTAATTCATGTTAGGGGTCTGGCATTCACCGTGCCAAGGTTCAAACCGTAAAGATTTTCCAAATCGAGCATTCATTCGCCCCTCTGCCCCCGCCACCCGATTAATCCAACCCATGTACTCAGGGATTTTATCAACGTAGGCATATGACACTAGAATCACAGCGTTCATCCGCGCCGCACACTGAGAGCACTGCCGCCATTCGCGACATTCCTCCGCCACCTGCTCCAAGAATGCCTCCTGCACCGCCGCCTTCCCTGCGGACGGTGCCCAATCTATCTGCGGAAGTGACTGAGCCAGCAGTAAGAAATGGCGCGACTCAAACCTTGGCAATGCCTGCAAGTCGTCCGCCCGCTCCGCCTGTCCCAATTCCAGCTAGTTCGCCTTCTGCACCGTTGACAACTCCGACTGGAGCAACTCCTCCCCCTGCAATGGGACATCGCCCCACAATTCCACCGTCTGTCCCAACTGCGTCTCGTCGCTCTGACTCACCGACCCTAGAACAAATCATCCGCACCGCATTTGATAAAGGATTTTCGGATGTTCATTTGGGAGTGGGTGAAGTTCCGCGCTATCGCAACCGAGGCGAAATCGAAACGACCGAATGGTCTGAAACGGATCATGCAACGTTCATGGGTTGGCTGCGGGAAGTATTGTCTGAGGAGGAGATCAGCCAGTTTGAAGAAAGTATGGACTTCGACGGTGCGACTCAGTACGACTTTGCACGGGTTCGGATTAATATCTTCGGTTCGCTACACGGCCCAGCGATGGTGCTGCGTTTGATTCCGCTGAAAATCCTGACGATGGAGCAGCTAAACCTGCCAACGGTGTTCAAGGATATCTGTCACTATCACAAGGGGTTGATTCTAATTACAGGTCCTACCGGATCAGGGAAATCGACTACGCTGGCAGCGATGATCGATTACATCAATAAGGAGATGCCGAAGAATATTATTACGATCGAAGACCCGATCGAATTTATTCACAAAAGCCGCAAAGCCTTGATCAAGCACCGCGAAGTTGGAATGCACACTCGCAAGTTTGACAACGCTCTGAAAGCCGCGCTCCGGGAAGACCCAGACATCATCCTGGTCGGTGAAATGCGGGATAAGGAAACGGTCAACACAGCCTTAAAAGCAGCGCAAACGGGTCACTTAGTCATGGGAACCCTGCACACGAATAGCGCGGTGAAAACGATCGAGCGGATTCTCAGCCTTTATCAACCGAACGAACAGGCAACGATGCGGGTTGCGCTGGCGGAATCGCTGGTGGCGGTCGTCGCACAAGGGCTATGTCGGACGACGGACGGCAAGCGGGCAGCGTTCCATGACATCTTGATCAATACTGATGCGATTCGAGATTACATCCGCAAAGGGGAACTCGATGAGATTGAAGCAATTATTCCTCGCTGCGGATTTGACGGGATGTGTACGATGAATCAATCGTTGTACAAGCTGTACGAGCAAGGTCAAATTACGGAAGAAGTGGCGCTGGAAATGTCGCCGAAGCAAAACGAAATGGCGCAAATGCTACGCGGTCGAGTTTAAGCTTCTGTGTCGTTGTGCTTACAATAAAGCCCCGATTCTTGACGGATCGGGGCTTTTATTTGCTGTGAGTCGTTGAGCGATCGCGGCGATCGTTAGTGTTTCATGCGGTCAATTAACCAAAATCGGGATGATAGGATTTGAACCTACGACCCCCTCGTCCCGAACGAGGTGCGCTACCAAGCTGCGCTACATCCCGCAAAGCATTTTTTGCAATGCGTATTTCATCATAATGCAAGTTTGCGTCTGCGTCGAGGGATTTGCGAAAAATTCCAGGGTTGTTAAGAAGAGTCAGGACAAATTAAGATAGAACACGCAAAACGCGATCGCACACATAGGTAAAGCAGTGGTTGTTAAACCGGAATGGCTACGGGTCAAAGCTCCTCAGTGGGAGCGAGTCGGAACTGTCAAGGAAGTCTTGCGAGATTTAGCGCTGAATACGGTGTGCGAAGAGGCATCTTGCCCGAATATCGGTGAGTGCTTTAATGCGGGAACAGCGACATTTTTGATCATGGGGCCTGCTTGTACTCGTGCTTGCCCCTATTGCGACATTGATTTTGAGAAGAAGCCAAAGCCGCTTGATCCGACGGAGCCGACTCGACTCGCGGAAGCGGTACGACGAATGCGGTTGAATCATGTCGTGGTGACTTCGGTGAATCGGGATGATTTGCCGGATGGTGGAGCATCGCAGTTTGTTCGCTGTATTCAGGAGATCCGATCGGTTTCGCCTCAAACGACGATCGAAGTTTTGATTCCGGATTTGTGCGGCGATTGGGACGCGCTGGAGGTCATTTTAAGTGCGTCTCCTGAAGTGCTGAATCACAATACTGAAACGATTTCACGGCTGTATCGTCGGGTACGTCCGCAAGGGAATTATGCACGATCGCTCGAATTGCTGAAACAGGTACGCAAGAGTAATCCAAGCGTTTACACCAAGTCGGGGATCATGGTGGGATTGGGTGAAACCGATGCTGAAGTGCGCGAGACGATGCAGGACTTGAGAGCGGTGAACTGCGATATTTTGACGATCGGGCAGTATCTCCAACCGAGCCAGAAGCATTTAGGGGTGCAGAATTTTGTTAAACCAGAGCAGTTTGATGCTTGGCGGGACTATGGCGAATCGATCGGCTTTTTGCAGGTGGTTTCGACTCCATTAACTCGGAGTTCCTATCATGCCGAGCAGGTTCAGGCGCTGATGAAGCAGTATCCGCGATGAGGATTACG
Organism: Cyanobacteria bacterium FACHB-DQ100; assembly: GCA_014695195.1. NCBI lineage: Bacteria > Bacillati > Cyanobacteriota > Cyanobacteria bacterium FACHB-DQ100. The sequence continues at coordinate 282,955 of JACJNW010000023.1, forward strand.
GTAATTGGGGCGGGGGCTTGGGGGTCAACGCTGGCAGGATTGGTACGAGACAATGGGCATGAGGTCGCAGGGTGGTCGCGGCAAAGCGATCGATCCCTGGATGAAACGATTGCCCAATCCGATCTTGTCATTTCAGCCGTATCGATGAAAGGCGTGCGATCGGTGATTCAGCAAATTTCGATTGCGATGCCGCCGATCGTTACGGCAACGAAGGGATTAGATTCTGAATCGGGGAGTGAAACGGCGTTGCCGTTGCTGCCCTCGCAGGTTTGGCAGGCTGCATTTCCAGAGAGTACGATCGCAGTTCTATCCGGGCCAAATTTATCTAAGGAAATCCAGCAAGGGCTACCTGCTGCCAGTGTGGTTGCGAGTCGGGATCAAGCCGTTGCCGATCGCGTTCAGCAAGCCTTTTCTTCCGCGCGATTTCGGGTATATACCAATGCTGATCCGCTTGGGGTTGAACTGGGTGGAACCTTAAAAAATGTGATTGCGATCGCCGTTGGAGCCTGTGACGGGTTGCAGTTGGGTGCGAATGCGAAATCAGCATTAGTGACACGGGGACTGGCTGAGATGATTCGGCTCGGTACGTATTGGGGCGCGAAGCCGGAGACGTTTTACGGCTTGTCGGGCTTGGGTGATCTATTGGCAACTTGTAGCAGTTCCTTGAGCCGGAATTATCAAGTTGGGTATGGACTCGCACAAGGGAAAACGCTTTCCGAAGTTCTAGCAACACTGGAAGGAACCGCAGAAGGAATTAATACGACTCAGGTTTTAGTCAAATTAGCGCAAGCTCAAGGAATTTCGATGCCGATTTCCACTCAGGTCGATCGCTTACTGCGGGGAGAAATTACGCCCCAGTCAGCCGTTGGCGAACTGATGCAGCGCGATAGTAAGCCGGAAAGTGTCTAATGAGCGCGATCGTAGAGAAGCTGACGTTCTAAGTCGATCTGCTTCGTCGAGTTGATTCGCGGCGACGATGAGCTTGTCAAGACTATGGGGCATTGGGAAAGTGATTGTTTTTATTATTTCGGATGAAGAATACAGCTTACTCCTCAAGCGGAAGTAAAGGTTCAATGTATTCCAAAAGCAGAGGTAAGTTCTCGTGGATGACTGTCCAAACTTCATCGAGATCCACCTCATTGTAGTCATGCGTGATCACATCTCGCATTCCAGCCATTGCTTTCCAAGGAATACTGGGATGTTGATTTCTAAACTCCTGAGAGAGCCGTTTGGTAGCTTCGCCAATGATCGTAATGCGACGCAAAATCGCGTCTTGTTTTTCGAGGTTGGCAGCTAGAGCTTCTGGGCTGATATCTGCACTGTACTGAAAAATGAGTTTGATGGCTTCGGTGATGTCGATCAGGGCTTCTTGGTCACGCGACATAAATGACCTCGGCAGTGCTGAGAATGTTTTTGCGACGCAACCAGTTGGAGCTTTGTTCGATCGCTTTTTTACTCACCAAATCGACTTTGCGCTGAAACAAGGATTCAAGCTCGTCCTGCATTTGGAGTTTTTCAAATAAGCCTCGCTTGGCAGTGGGTTGGTAGGAAATGAGCAGATCAATGTCGCTTTCAGGATTGAAATCGTCTCGTAGGACTGAACCAAAGAGGGAAAGTTCAGCAACCTGCCAACGCTGACAAAACTCGGTGAGTTGGGCGGGGAGGATGCGGAGACGATCGTAAATTCTCGTGTCTACTGTTTGCATATTTGCTGTTCCTTTCTGCCTTTTTGCTCAGGTCTGCTCAATATGATACGCAACCTAGCTTTACTATTCGTGAGATACGTTTACTCGGTGCGGGAACTGCTTTGCAATGGCAGGAGCAGGGTGGCTTCAATTTCTTCGCGGACTTCGCGGCTGACGTAGCAATCGCTGTTGAGGCAGTCGATTAGCAATCTATTCGCATGGTAATACTTTTGCAAAAGGTCTTTTTGCTCCTCATGAAATTGCCAATCGTGACCCACATTTCGGTACTGAATCGCGGCTGCTCTGAGTTGTTTTATCCACGTTTTTCTATTTACTGCCCACCATTCGTCCCACTTCTCCCAGTCCACCGCTCCCTGATAGAGAATTTGTTCAGCAAGAATTTCAAACTCACGCTTTAAGATAGGCTCTTCTTCATAGAGAGTGATTCTATGAAGATGGCAATACAATACTTCACCTTGATAATACTCATCGCAATTAAAAAGAAGCATTTGAAGATCAAAATCAAGGGCAATGTTCCAATCTAGTGAATCACCAGAAGGTAAGCAACTTTCAGAAGAGATATTACTGCTTTTAGAAAGATTGAGATCTGGATACGTTTCCTGGTCTTGATAAGCTGCCATAGCAGTATCAATTTCGCGCTCGACCTCCGGATCAATGGCTGGTTCATAGTACCAGGCAAGGTCACGGCTTAGAGAACGATCAAGAAGAGGAAGAAAATCATAATGTCCCGCATAGAAGGCTCGAATTGCCGTAAGCTTGTAAGGCGCTTCTACTGAACGAGATTTTTTCTCAATCCAACTTAGGTACTGTTGCAATCCTTTGTCTTGAGCAAGAATACGATCGATCCCCTGCTTCATCGTTTGCAGTAGCGCATCTGCGTTTTCTAACATTCCAACCGTCAGTAGAAAAACTTCCCGCCATCGTTTGTCGGTGATCTGGGTCGCAAGCTCTAGCAGAAGTGAATCGGCATCAGCACTCGTGACGATCTTTCGGGCGGTAAAGTACTCATGGAACGTGAGATGCGAGAAGGAATAAATGCCTCGTGCCCGTTCTACAAAGAGTCCATGTTGTGCCTCAATGGATTTGAGAACGGCTTCACTGTCAAGTTGCAGTGCCTCTTCGTCTTGACTGGCATTGGGTAAGTTTCGGATATAGCGTGTGATGTAGCGTTCCGCGTCTTTTTGCTTAAAGAAGTAGTTTCCCTGCTTAAACGTATCTAGAGCAATTTGGCTCAGGAGATCTTCCTTGCGTTTCAAAGAAAGCTTGTGATAGACCTGATCCCGTTCGATGTTGCGTTTCACATCCCATTTCTTCAGTAAGACATCTAAGCCCTCTTTGTAGAGTTCCGATCGATTCGCTGGAAAACTGCCCGCTTCTTCAAATACTAGACAGAGCAATGTCAGTAAAAGCGGGCTAGTTGCCAGTTCTCGAATACTGTCTTCTTCTTTCAGCTTTTTAATAAAGTTCTCTGCCTTAACCGAATCATTTTTAGCTTGAAACCATTGATTTGTAAAAGTCGCAATTTGTTGATCATCAAAGTCGGCAACTTCAACTTCAGTGAATTGATCGAAAGTGTATTCACGTGCTGCAATTCGACAGGTAATCACAAACGGATTTTTAGAAAACTGGTTAGCAAAGTCCCGAATCTGATTTAAGACTCGACTGCTATCCGTTTCTCTCACTTCATCTAATCCATCTAACAGCACCAAGATCCTGCCTTGTCTCAGCAGCAGTTCTACAGGCGTTGCATTTCCGCCCAGATTCACTTTGGTTTCGACTGCAATTCCATAGCGCTCGAAAAGCTGAATCAGATGCTCTAGTAAACTGGGTTGATTCGGCGCTTCGGCAAAATCCTTGAGCGTAATGAACAAAGGAACGAGATCCTTTTTGAACGCTCCATCAACGCACTGAATCGCTAAATACTTGAGGAACGTTGTTTTTCCTGCTCCTGGTTTGCCCAAAATCATGAGCTTGGAATACTTTCTCACCGCTTCTAGCCCCGGAACTCGTTCCTCTTGCACTCCACCGAGGCTAAAGCGATCGAAGTTCTCCAGCGAGCAAGTCTGGAGCAGTTCTGCCATTTCTAATCGTCTGCGTCCGGTAATTTTCTCCAAAATATTGACAGCCGTATAGATGGCATTCAACGTGAGCGGCTGCGACATATCCAAGACTCGCATAGAGCCGCACTGATTCTGAATCGTGTCGTAGAGATTGATGCGCACCGCCTCGACCAGTTCATCTAAACTCGGTGGCTGATTGCTTTCTGGCTCAATTTCCGCGATCGTGTCCCATTGCAGTTCGAGTTCGGTGCAGATCGCTCGAAAGATTCGCTTCTCGATCGCGTTCCCCTTAAAAAACTTGTTCAAAGTCTGCCGAGAACAATCAGACGCACCAGCCAGATACTCCTGAGTCCAGCCCTTCAGTTTGAGTGCCTGCTTTGCTGTTTCGATTCCAGCGATCGATGCTCGAATGCCCCTACCCATACGCTCACCGCAACACTGACATAAGTCTGACACAACTAAATTCCTTACTCAAACCATGACTCAAGGATTTTCGAGTTTGATGAGTTTAAGGCAAAGACGCGCCTCGCCCCACGTCCACTCATTTCTCTTAAACCTATGAACCATCTCCTTGAAGAAATCATGCAGGAACGCTTACGCCAAGCTCGTATCAGTTTTAACCTTGCCATGACTGCAACGGCTCTCTCCTTTGGCGTGAGTCTTGCTGGAGCAGGCTTGCTGTTCACGAACCAATTTCCAGAAGGCACAGTGACCACAATCGGCGGACTTGCATCAAGTGCACACTTTATCCGCCTCGCAAAAGATGCCAACGATCGATTAGACGGTCTCCTCAAAGAGTTGACCGATTAGGAGCAAAGCGCGATCGCACTTCCACAGCCTAGAACCGCGATCGCGCACCTCGATTCCCAAAACCCGCAGCTTTATTCCAAAGCGGGGAGCAAATCGCTAGCGATTTGCTCCCCGCTTTTCTACCTCTGGAAAAAGCATCCGACTTGTTGGATCTTTATTCCAACGACGAGAATCAAGCTCCGGTCATTTGCAGCTTTATTCCCGCGCTCGTAAAAAAGCTTTCTTGTCATTGATCCCAGCCAAACGGGAATGTTAGGAAGAATGTCATTTAACCTATTAGCAAACTATGACACTTCCAGACACAAGCCAACGATTACGGAGTGGAATCATTGATCAAGACATCAACGCCCTGCGAGGTGCAAAAGGAATCCTTGACTACATTCCTAGCCGTTCAGAAGCCGATCTCATCAAGCTCAGCGAGATCGAACGAAAACTGCATCACTTGTACGAACTAGAAATTCAGGCAAAAGCAAAACATCGCGCTCTTCTAGACGAAGTGCGTGAAATCGAATGGGAATTTCATCAAGGCGTACAAGCGATGAAAAACTCAGTCCTAGCACAGTATGGGAAAAACAGTCACCAAGCAGAATCCATTGGCTACAAAAAGCTAGAAAACCACAAACGCCCCAAACGTAGAAATAGCAAATCCGACGAGTTGAATAAAATCGCTTGATGGAAACCGCGATCGTAATCCATTGGCTACAAAAAGCTAGAAAACCACAAACGCCCCAAACGTAGAAATAGCAAATCCGACGAGTTGAATAAAATCGCTTGATGGAAACCGCGATCGTAGCTCCCCGATCGATTTCCATCCCGAATAACGTTTTGCCCACTGCCGATAAGCGTCTGTATGTAGACCCATCGCGCCACGATCATTAAGATAATTTCTGCTATTTTCCTGATCGGCTTGGTAAATTGGACAATAGTACAACTTCCATCGATCGAGCGGAAATTCTTTATGCTGAAAAAGAATCAATCAGTTTTTGCCTTTCTACTGGGCGGATTTCTTGTCTGTTCGGCTCCGCTCAGTTCGATTGAAGTTGTCCGAGCGCAGCAATCCCCGCAGCAGGAACTGACCCAACTGCGACAAGAGCAGCAAGTGCGATCGCAAGTGGAATCAGAAATCGATCGTGCCTTAACTCGCTCCAGTATGCTGCTGAATGTGGCGCTGATTACCTTAACCGTGTTTCCGATCGCGCTGCTTGTGGCGTTGTGGCGATTCCGACGGATTATTATTCGTGAAATTGTCGAACGGGGATTAGAGCAGCTTCAGCATCTCTCCGAGGTTGAGCATCAGCTCCAAGATGTTCAACAGGAAGCAGAACGCCGAATTCAGCAGTCCCGCGATGTGATCGCTCAACTCGAAGTCGAAGTCCAGGAATTGCAGCGCCGAATTTCAGAAGATGCAGAAAGCTTAACGGGCTTAACGGCTCAGTTGTCACGATCGCAGTCCGAACTCTTAGCCGGACTCGAAACGCAAGTTAATTTATCAAAACGAGAGCTAGAAAAGCTTGCTTCAGGCTTCGTCGCCCATCTCACAACGTTAAAGACCGATACCGACCAGCAAAGCGCGCTTGTCGTCGATCGATTCACGGAATTACAAAATCAATTAATCGCACAACTCGATGAAATTGGCGCATTTGCCACAGAGCAGCAACAACTCACGCAGGAACATTTAACGAAATCGCAAACCGCATTTACAACGCAGCTCGATCAGCTACAATCTGACGCGCAACACCAGCGCGATCAAATGTTGCAACGCTTAACGCAATTCGAGCAAGATTACATTACACAACTTAGCGATGTACAAACTGACACAGAAGATCGACGTAATCAACTCCTCGAAGATCTGCGTCATCTCAAAGCAGAATTTGCAGCCCAGCTAATCGCATTTCAGGTTGATACCCAACAGCAGCGCGATCAAGTCAGCGAACGGATTGAACAGTTAGAAACGGAACTTTCAGGAACAGCGACGGAAGTTCGATCGAACCTAGAGGAACATCAAAAACAGGTACAGCGCAACCTCGACCAGAAAGAAACGGAAGTATTATCGCAGCTAGAACAGCGTCAAAAACAACTGCAAGCCGATCTCGACCAGCGAGGGGCAGAAGTTTCATCTCAGTTCTCAGAGTTAGAATCGACTGCGCTTCAAGGAAGAACCAACTTCCTCGACAAGTTGCGGCTCCTCGAATCCGATGCAGTGCAGCAAAAACAAGCGATTTTCAACAAGCTTCAGCATTTAGAACTTGAGTTCGTTTCTCAACTTTCGGGACTGCGTGAACAAGCCCAAAATCGCCGTCCTGAGCCTGCTGAAACCTCCACGGCTGAGTCAGTAGAATCGACCGATTTCGACCAGGCTGAGGAGTTATTTAGATCCGGTCAATTTGAGGCGGCGATCGCACACTACGATCGCGCCATCAAGCAGCAATCCAACAATCCGGAACTCTGGCTGAGACGCGGTTTGGCGCTGGGACGACTGAAACAATACAAAGAGGCGATCGCGTCTTACGATCGCGCAATTCAACTCGATCCCGATTACTCAGAGGCGTGGTGTGATCGGGGCGTCGCCCTGGGCAAATTGCAGCGTCACGAAGAAGCATTTCGCTCGTTCAATCAAGCGGTGCAAATTCGTCCCAAAGACTCGATCGCGTGGCTGAATCGTGGATTAGCGCTGCAAATGTTGGGACGCTATTCCGAAGCATTAGCTTCATTTGATGAAGCCCTCAAACTCAATTCTGAAGCCTACAAAGTTTGGAACTATCGCGGCTATCTGCTGATTCAGCTAGAGCGCGATCGTGATGCGCTTGAAAGCTTTGACTTTGCGATCGATATTCAGCCAAGCTATGCGCCTGCGTACTACAACAAAGCCATTTGTTACGCACTTCAGGGACATACCCAGGCGGCGATCGAAAACCTCGAAGAAGCCATTCGGCTCAATCCTCGCTACCGGGAAGATGCCAAAGGCGATCCTGAATTTGAGCAAATCATGAACGATCGCCGCTTCCGGCAACTGGTCGAGCGCTAAGCCAGTCTCGCTCTTGTGGTAGATCCCATTGGGGCAGTGACGATCGCAAACTGGAGATAGCTTCAATAATGCTCCGGGTAGCCCTCTAAATCCCGCATATTTAGGAACTGTGAGCGTTAAGAATCTCTCTAAGTTCGGGGAACCTCTTCGCTCAAAGTCCCCCGCTCGTGGGGGATTTAGGGGGCATCCAGCCGCTCAAACCGAAGCGGAAAATTTATCACTCACGTAACATAAAACCCTTATATTATGAACCAAGCAAAATTATGGATTGGAATTATTGGAACGCTAGTGATCTATTGGATCTTGGTGAATGTTCTGCTTTAGAATCATCAAGGCAATCAAAGCTTAGAATCGATGACTCTGCAAGTTTATGGCATTCCCACCTGTGGAACCTGTAAAAAAGCGTTCAAATGGCTAGACGATCGCGCGATCGCCTACGACTTTATCAACACAAAAGATCAACCGCCCACCCAGGCTGCGATCGCAGCCTGGGTCTCAGCCTTGGGAGCAAAACCGATGCGAAATACGTCAGGGCAGTCTTACCGGGCTTTAGGAGAAGAAAAACAAGCTTGGACAGACAATCAATGGGTGGACGCTTTTGCAAAAGATGCCATGCTGCTGAAGCGTCCACTATTTGTGAAGGATGGAAAGGCGGTATTTGTTGGATTCAAACAAGAGGCACTCCAGCAAGCCCTGGAAAACTAGACATCAATAGGGAGAACTGATCATGGTTTCACGCGCTAGAAATGTTTTAGGAGAGGAACTTCAAAGCTGCTGCACCTCGCCGATGACGGGATATTATCGCGACGGATTTTGTAGCACCGGAGCCGGAGATACGGGTGTTCATGTCGTCTGCGCTCAGCTAACCGCCGAGTTTCTCGAATTCACCAAATCTCGCGGAAACGATCTCAGCACTCCGATGCCCCTTTATGATTTTCCCGGATTAAAACCGGGCGATCGCTGGTGTCTGTGTGCTGCTCGTTGGAAAGAAGCGCTTGATGCAGGGGTCGCGCCTCCGGTTGTGTTGGCTTCAACTCATGCCGCAGCACTCGAATATGCCAGCCTGACTGAGTTAAAGCAACACGCAGTCAGCGAGTAATATTTGTTTTTTGAGTTATGTTAAAAAAATAATCTAGGGCAGTATCCTTAATTACCTTGTGACCCAATTGTTGTGACCAAGATTTAAGGAGATGCTCGGTTATGGTTCTACCCGGAGTTTGCCAAGCCGCTGCCGCTGGAATGGCTGCGCTTCAACTGTTTTACAGCAGTTCTACAGGACTTTGGAAATCGACGGGCTGGTGGAATGCAGCAAACGCGCTCGAAACGACGATCGATTATTCGCGCACGACGAATCAGTCCACCTACCGCCACATCATCTCCAACACCTACAACAAGCAAAAATCAACAGGATTCACCGAAGCCGATGTGTATGATGACCAAGGCTGGTGGGCGTTGACGTGGATTAAGGCATACGATCTAACCGGTGAAAAGCGCTATCTCAACACCGCAAAAGCCATCTTCAGAGACATGACTAAAGGATGGGATTCAAAATGCGGCGGCGGCATGTGGTGGCGCAAAGATCGTCAGTATAAAAACGCAATCACGAATGAGTTATTCTTTACTATTGCTATCCGGTTGCATCAACGCACCGTGAATGACTACGGTAAAGGAAGTTACCTCGACTGGTCAAAGCGCGGCTGGAACTGGATCAAACGATCGGGTATGATCAACCGCCAAAATTTAATTAATGATGGACTCGACGATCGTTGCCGCAACAACGGGCAAACGACCTGGACTTATAACCAGGGCGTAGTGATCGGGGGACTGGTTGGTTTGTATAAGAGTACAAAAGACCGTTCTTACCTGAATCAAGCTCACACGATCGCCAATGCAACAATTCAGCATCTTTCTAGAAATGGAGTTTTGCGCGAACCTTGTGAGCCAAACTGTGGAGAGGACGGGCCGCAGTTTAAGGGCATTTTCATTCGCAATTTAGCTTACCTGCATCAAACTTCACCGAACTCGCGTTACAGAGACTTCATGGTGAAGAATGCGAGTTCAGTTTGGGCAAAGAGCCGCAACGATCGGCATCAGTTCGGTTTAAGTTGGGCAAAGGGGTTCGATCGTGCTGATGCTGCGCGGCAAAGCGCGGCGCTCGATGTGCTGAATGCTTCGATTCCGTTTGATTCGACTTGTATTGCAAAGGTGAGCGATAGCTCTGCTACAGGGGCACGTGACCGTCCAGCGACGATCCCATTATTCTTTTCATCAGTCCCTCTACAGCAGAATCAGGTGAAGCAGTTTGATCTATCGTTTAACACCCAGGACAATCAAGTTGCACCATCAACACACTTGCTGTCTCTGATTCCGAGTCACCAGAATCAAGTACCTCATTTTGAGCCATCCTTTCAGATTGAACCCTTGATGCAAGGCTTGATTTCTTTTCTTGCGCTGGAACGATCGCTGCAATAGAATACCCACACCGAATGATGTGACTTGAGATGCGATCGCTTTATTTCTTGCTGCCTGGAACTGGAAAACGCTTTGCCTGCGGAGGCTTATGGGCAGAACTCAAAGCCTTTGAACTGGCAAAGCAGCTTTGTCCAGCAGAGATTGTCACTTATCGACAACGCGAGAAAGGCACTTTGTTTCTCGATGATGTGCTGGAGCAGAAAGACTTGAGCAACATTATCTTTGTGATGAGCTGGGGGTTTGATGTCGCAAAGTTAGCCAAGCGATTGAAAAACTATCACGCGATTTATCACGCTCATAGTGCAGGCTATGGTTTTACATTGCCTTCGAGTGTTCCGATCGTCACGGTTAGCCGCAATACACTAGGATATTGGGGGCAGCTTTCACCAAATTCGCTAATCTATTATTTGCCAAATCAAATCTCTGATGAATATCGCGTTTTAGATCTGAATCGCGATATTGATGTTTTGATCCACACACGAAAATCCTCGGAGTATTTGATTAATCAGTTAATTCCTGCACTTCAGCAGCGTTGTAAAGTTGAGATTATCAATACTTTCGTTGATAGTCTCTCAACTGTTTTCAATCGGACTAAAATTTATTTATACGATTCTGCCGAGTATTGGGCGCAACAGCGTGTGAGCGAGGGTTTTGGCCTGCAACCGATGGAAGCAATGGCGTGTGGATGTCAAGTGTTTTCAAGCGTGAACGGTGGATTGTCAGATTACTTAGATCCAGGATTTAACTGTCAGAAAATTGCGGGTTATTCGACCGAGTATGATGTCCAGCGAATTTTGAGAGCGATCGCTAACCCTACCCCCCCTTTACCTGCTAGTTTCTTTGATGAATATCGATCGCCCAATATTCTGCACCGATTGAACGTAATTTTACGGGAAGTGAATGAATTTTTTGACCATAAACAAGCTCATCCCGCCACAATTGCGCCCTTGACGCGATCGCGTTTAACTCAGCTTGCCTTCAAACGTTTGATCGCGAAAGTGCAGAAAAAGCTCAACGCTCGTTAACGTCAATCAAATTCCAAATATGATTTGAATCCGTTTGCGGATCTGAACGAGCGGCGGTTCTTCCTGAGCACCAATCTTGATTCCTAAGCGCTCCAAGCTATCCTGCCGTTTGACTAACTCTTCTGAAATACGATCGGCAAGCTCCTGCTGTTTTCGCAATAACCGTTGCAGATTGCCGCGATCGACCACAAATAAAATCGTCTCCTCTAAAGTTCGTAGCGTTGCAGTTCGAGGCGTTCCCATCAGCAAAGACATTTCTCCGATAAACTCGCCCGCCATGCGGACTGCAACCTGCTTGTCGATCGACTCCACAAACACATCTACCGAACCCGACAAGATGATATAGAACGAATCTCCGGGATCATTTTCGCGGCAGATAGTCTCACCTGCTGCAAACTTTTTCTGATATCCCTCCTCGATAATGTGTCTCAGTTCAAAATCGCTCAGAGTTGAAAAGTAGCTCACCTTGCGAAGCATCTCTTTGAGCGTGATAGCGGTCGATCGTTTCAACTTTTGATTCGTTGCTAACTCTTCGAATGGTGTAGCAGCTTGTTCGATGAACACAGGCATCTGATTCGGACAGAGCATCCGAATCAGAACACTCTTGCTTGGATAAGTAATGCCATATTCCTGAAACTTGGCTTGGATGCGGAAGAGTAAAGCGCTTTTAATCGAACTCCTTCGCATCGGTTGAGTAATCGAGATTTCAATCTCAAACAGAAACGCGTTATTTTCGATGCCCTTGAAAAAGACGATCGGACGCGGCGATGACAAAATATCCGGTTCTTCATACGCTGCGGCTAACATTGCCTCTGTGACTAACATCGAATCATTCGTATCTGCAACCGCAATCTGAAGCGCCACACAGCAAGTCGGATCAAGATGCGTCCAATTGATCAAACTATTGTTTGCCAGCACACTATTGGGCACAAACACCGATAAGCCCATTCCCGTCCGAATCTGGGTCGATCGCAGTGAGATGCGCTCAACCGTTCCGAGTACGGTTCCAACTTCGACAAAATCGCCCACACGAATCGGCTGTTCGAGCAATAAAATGATGCCACTAATGAAATTGTTCGCTAAATTTTGCAAGCCAATACCAACTGCCAACCCGATCGCCCCCGCAAAAACGGTGAGAGAACTTAGGTTAATTCCGGCAGAATCGAGAACAAAGAAAAAGCCTGCGATCGCAACGACATAGCTTGCCAGCGAAGAAAGGGATTCGCGTGTCCCAAGCTCTAGTCCAAAGCTGGCTAAAATTCGCTTTTTAATGAGCTGCTTAATAATGCGCGAGGCGATCGCGACACAGCCGATTTGAAGAACAAGAGCCGATAACGTCGCAAACGAAAGCCGAACATCTCCAATCTGAATTAGGGTGAAGTTGAACAAGCTAAGGAGCGTTCTAATCAGGTCATTCAGGCTTGCTTCTCCGCTGACTACAGCAAAACGAACAGCGTTAATCATGACACTCAGGGAAACTACGTTTTTCTGCCAGAATGCCCAATCTCGCGTAAAGCGAATCAATACAACGCCAATGTCAATATAATGAAGGGTATGTCGATCGTATTGACCTTATGACGCTACTTACAGTTTTGAGATCAGTTTGGATGTTTTCTGCGGTCGGAATCGTGATTCTGGTGCTGCTGCATAGTCCCAAAGGCGATGGGTTAGGCGGTCTAGGCGGTCAAGCTCAACTGTTTACTAGCACCAAGAGCGCAGAAACAACCCTGAATCGCGCCACTTGGCTGTTAACGATCCTCTTTATGGGAATCACAGTGATTCTGAGTGCGGGATGGCTGGGTCGCTAAGATTTCGCTGGTTCAGGACGCATTCGATTGCTCTTTTTGCAGTCGGATGCGTTTTGTTTTGGGCGATTTCTGGGGTGGCGTTGTCTGTTCCGAAGGTTCATCCGCTTCCGCCAATCTTGGCACAGTGGACGGATCGATCGGGCGATTACTTCGATCGAGTGCAAAAAACAGAACCTGAATATCTCGTTTGGTCGCGCTTTCCGGTGAAGGTCTACGTTCAGCCTGCGGATCAGTGGAGTCAGATTTGGGTAACTCTGATGACGCAAGCGGTAAACGAATGGAAAGCTTATTTTCCATTGGAACTCGTCGATCGTAGGGACAGCGCAGATATTCGGATCGATCGGGCTTCGATTCCGCTCCGATTTCCTCCCGTTGAGCGCGTTCGATTTGCGGACGTTCGCTTTGAACTGTATGAACAAGATGCAATCTTGCAGCATCGCATGATTATTCGAGTTCAGCCGAACCGCCCAGATTTGTCAATGCTTGCGGCGGCGCGTCATGAACTCGGTCACGCTTTAGGCATTTGGGGACATAGCTCGCTTGAAACCGATGTGATGTACTTCTCGCAGGTTCGCACTCCTCCTCCAATTTCAGCAAGGGATGTCAACACCTTGAAACGAGTGTATGAACAACCGACCCGCTTAGGCTGGTAAACAATGCAGGTGGTTGCATAAATTCATGACGGCATCCTTTGCTCTAGCGGGTCTGGAATAAGCCGAAGTTGTGAGGGGCAGCGAAAATTGCATCGAACTGACGTTAACGCGGCAAAGGCTGACCAAACTCAATTACTCTCGATCGCGCTGGAACTGGAGCATCTTCTGAGGGGCGCTGTGTTGATCGTGGCGGATCTGAGCGTTGCTCAAGCTGCGGAACAGTCACTTCTGGTGGAGTAGCCGGAGCAATCACGGGTGGAAACGATCGAGGAATCTCCAAGCTAGAGTTGACTTCGGGCAATTGGAGCGGATTCGATTGCGGTATCGATCGTGCAGGTGCAGTCGGAAACAATAGGCTACTTCCTGGCTTATTGCTCGATCCAGCAGTGGGTGCAGTGGGTGCGGTTGGCAACGGGCGAGCCTGAGCAGGCGGCAAGGGGGGTGCAGTTACCGAAGGCGGCGCTTCTGGTGCAACGTTGATTGCAGGTGGAGCAGGCGGTAAACCAAAATCGTTGGCAGAGGCTTGGGCGATCGCAGCCGCTGGCGCTGAAGTTTGAGGAGTCGCAGTCTGAGCCTCTGGCGTTTGAACAGGTGCGGCTTGAACTGGACGCGCCGCATTAAACACAGCTTTTGAATTTGCAGAAGCGGCAAGCATGGGGCGGAGCGTCCAGCGGACACTTGCTGAAGCAGAGCGATTTTGCCCTTGCTCGGTGCTTTTGACGGGTTGAAGTTGAGCTTGCGGATTGCTTAATTCGGTATCGGGGGCAAGTTCCAAAACGATTCTGGCAATATTCGGCTGAAATTGCGACACTCGAACTTCGCGAACGGCTCCTGAAAACGTCCCTCTTGGATTGACAGCGGCAATCTGAGTGTCAGGAAGATCAAGCACAATCCGAGCCGGCTGTGCCATGAGAGAATAGCGCGGTGTAATTCCAGCAGGCACAGTGACTTCAAGCTGGTTGGTGTTTGGATCGAAGCGCCAAGTTTCTAGGGGAGCCGCGATCGCAGGAGTGCTGATGAGAAGAGCGATCGCGGAAATGAGTTCGAGTTTGAAGAATTTCAGCATGGCGATAGAAGCAAAGAGTGCTGTCGAGCGCGGCTCGAAGAGTTGGCTGGATTATAAGCGAGTTTTGGGCGACTGCAACGATTTTTGCTAATTTTGCTCTGTTCTACTGAAAATTCCCTGTAGCGATCGCTGCTTAAGCTGGGTTGCCAGATGCAGCCGGAGTAATTTCTCTCTTTAGAACAATGACAGCAGCCTGCTGCACCTGGTAGCTAATCAGGGAGGGTTCGTAATCGTTCAGATGCAGCAAATTCTATTTATTGAGCTATTGGGTGGGATTGGAGATGTTTTAATTGCGCTGTCTGCAATTCAAGCATTGGGGCGCAGTCATAATCAAGCCAAGATGACCGTGCTAACGTTTGCACCAGGCGGATCATTGTTGGAGCATGATCCATTCATTGAGCGAGTTGTCTATGCAGATAAACACAATGTCAGACAGGCGATCGAGCAGCTTTTATCTGAGCAGACATTTGACTTAATTGTTTCGGATACAAATTACGATCGCATTGATCAATTAATTTCTAGTCGTGCTGATCGTGTGGTATCGAATCTTTGGCGATCGCCACCTCCGAATCAGTTTGTCAGCGATCGATTTACTCAGATTCTATTGTCGGAAGGTCTGATCTTAGAATCTGCAATCCTGCCGCCTAAGCTGTATCTCACGCCTGAAGAGTACCAGGCTGCCAGAGAAAAACTTGCAGGTTTAGCGCGTCCTCTGGTTGTGCTTTGTCCTGATGCAGGAATGAAAATTAAACGCTGGGATGAACGGAATTTTATTCAACTGGGACAGAGATTAGAGGCCGCGATCGTGGTTTTAGTTGGCTCCGATCGCGAACAAGCAGCACTCATTTCAGACCAGATTAACAACGCAAAATTATGGGAATTAGGAACATTACGAGAACTGGCTGCGATGCTTTCTCAGGTTGATTTGATGATTGCTAGTGATACTGGAGCCGCGAGAGTTGCGGCAGCAGTGGGAACGCCAACAATCACATTATTTGGCCCATCCTGGTATGAACGGTACGGACAACCGCAACCGCACGTTAATTTACAAGGCTATTTGAACTGTCCAGAGCGCAGAATTGAAAACTTTACCGTTCAATCCTGTTGGTACAGTGGCGAATGTTCGGTTCCGACGGAATTGCGCGGAGCGCAAAGCGCAGATTGGGCAACTTGTGTCGATGAAATTTCTGTCGATCGAGTGATGGCAGTTGCAACTCAATTGCTGGAAGCTCAAAGCATTTGATTAAGTGAAAATTCTGTGTTAGCTCATCCTTGGACATCGGTTAGAAATTTGCTAGTGATGCGGTTGGACAATATTGGTGATGTGATCATGACCAGTCCAGCCTTGCGATCGATTAAAGAAAACTTGCCCGAAGCAAAGTTGACCTTAATGGCAAGTCCCGGAGGTTCGGCTTCCGCTGCGGTGTTGCCGTGGGTCGATGAGGTATTGACATGGCGCGTATTGTGGCAGGATTTAGGGCGATTGCCGTTTGAGCCAGCGCGGGAGTGGCAGTTAGTTGAAAAGCTACGCGGATTTGATGCTGTGATCATCTTCACAAGCTTTAGTCAGTCTCCGCATCCAGCCGCGTTTGCTTCATGTTTGGCAGGAATTCCGCTCCGGTTAGGAGAATCAAAAGAAACAGGCGGCGCAATGCTCACGCATGAAATTCCTGCTGCACCGGATGATCTGCATCAAGTGGAACGAAATCTACGTTTGATCGAGTCAGTCGGATTTGAGGTGCGCGATCGTTCCCTAGAAATTCAATTCCCGAATCTCAAACTGATTGATCGGCCTTACATTGTTCTGAATGCTTGGACAAGCTGCCAATCGCGCAACTATGATGCGAAGCGATTTGCGATCGCAGCGAAACAACTTGCAAATCTATCAGGCTGGAAAGTCGCTGTCACCGGAGTCGAGAAAGATCGCGATCGGGCTGGAATTGTGCTGGAAGTATTGGGCGACTGCGCGATCGACTTGATTGGCAAAACTAGCTTGTCAGAGCTTGCCGCTTTGATTGCCCATGCAGAACTGATGTTGAGTAACAATACTTCAACGATGCACATTGCCGATGCAACTAAAACACCGAGCATTATCCTGTTTGCGGGGACTGAACTGGAATGCCAGTGGGAGCCGCGCAGCGGATTTGCGCGACTGTTGCGACAACCTACCGATTGCCATCCTTGCTATGCGTTCGAGTGCCCTTACAATCTAGAGTGCTTGGATATCGAACCGGATGAAATTGTGCGATCGGCTTTAGACCTCTTGCAGCAATCCCCTAAACATCGTGGAATGCTAATCGAGATGCAGCACCGCTTTGCCGACAAATTGGCGATCGGTTAGCTGCTGCGCGAGAGTTGCGATTTCCTTCCAAGAAGCCGTGCGAGCGATATGCGGTTTCAGGGTTCCATCGGCAGCGAATTGCACTAATTTTGTGAGTCCAGCGGCAGCAGGTTGGCGCTTCAGTTCGTGGAACAGAATGAAGCCGTATAAGCTTGCGCCACCTACACCGTAAAAGGATTTCGCGTCGATCGTCACCGTTTCATCTGCCGTCGTTCCATACGTGACACAGATTCCATCCGGCGCGATCGCGCTTAATGCGTTTGAAAGCAAACTGCCGCCTGTCGAATCCAGAATCAAATCATACGGGCTAAATTCTTGCAGCGATTCTCCGACGATCGTTCGATGGGCACCTGCTTCTTTCGCAAAATTAATCCAGTCCGATCGCCGCAGTTGTGCCGTAACGATCGCACCTGCTTGCCGCGCTAACTGAACGGCAAAATATCCTACACCACCCGACGCGCCAGTAATCAGAACCGATTTTCCTAAGAGTGATCCGCCCTTTGAAAGCCCCATCAACGCCGTTAATCCAGCAACCGGAAGCGTTGCAGCATCGGCAAACGCAACCTGATCCGGTAAGGCTGCGATCGCATCAGTCGGCACTGCCACATATTCTGCCCAAGCCCCCGACAACACAAATCCAACCACCCGTGTTCCAACCGCAAAGCCTGACCCATCAGCGGCAGCAGTGACGATCGTTCCTGCCAAATCCCATCCCGGTCGTGATCCTGCGGCGGCGGTTTGAGCGCGTCTTACTTCTCCCCGATTCAGCGAGATGGCTGCAACTTTGACCAAAGCTTGCGATGGCAAAAGCGAGGGTCGATCGACTTCTTTGAGTGCCAATCGCCCCGGAACCGATGGATCAACTACCACACACTGCATATCAAGGCCTCCACTCCACTTCAAAATCATAAATCGATTTGTCAGCGCGGCTCAATCGAGATGTAGCATTTGCTTAATGCTCATACAGTCTAATTTTTGTAGATGTTACTGTACTTTGTCGCGATCGTTGGATATTGCCTCAATCGATGCACAAAGCTGAGCAACGGTGTTCTTGATCTCATAAATTTCATCACTTAACTTATCTAATCGGGATTCGATCGTTTTAAGATTCGAGGGCAATTGCCACATTGAAAATTTCAACGCTGATAGTATCTTCTCAACGGTTGCAAAACTCGGTTCATACGCTGGATCATTCAGGATACGGTTGATCTGCTGTGTGTATCCTAATGCGCTTCCCCCATGCTCTTCAGCGATTCTGGCAGAGATCTGTCGAATGCTCACACCTTGAAGTTTCATTAAATCCCGAATCACCACCACCACTCTTTCTTGCATTCGATCCACCTTTCGATTACGCTATGCTCTGAGAACTTGAATCAACTGAACGACCTTGCCGCGAGTGGTGGAGGTCTTTTTTTATGAAAAAGCAGTAGAACTCAAAAAGGCTCTACTGCTACAGATTCACCGGGAGTCTTTCAACCCCTTCGTAGAGACGCGATTGATCGCGTCTCTACAGTTCAACCAATTACAGTCCAACCAATTCACGCGATTCTAACCCGCTCAATTGCTGTGCGATCGCCAACCGCGCTTCTAGCTTGGCTACGCTGAACTCATTCCGCAACCGCTCTAAATGAGCAAACGCATTTGCCTTCTCAGTCGTTGCGCGATTGAGGGCATCGATCCCCCGCTGATACTCGGAATTCACTTGCAGCACTTCAAACCGCCGCGCCTTGCGCTGGTTATCGTTCTTCAGCGCTGTCTCAAACGCCACCACCATATCGGCATTGCCTTCTAACCGAGCGATATGATAGCGGATCTCAGCGATCTTCTGCTCTAGCTCATTCACATGCTGGGCAGCTTGGGCGATCGCGGTGGGATATTGATCTAAACGAAGTTTCATGACTGACATTCCTGAAAATAATAAGTGGTCAGTAGCCATCGGGTCAAAACTGACAGCCGACTACGAACAGCAGCAAACCTTTCAGCCATTAAGCGACCATTCCTTGCAGAACAGGCACATGAGTGGGCAACTCAGAAATCGGTGGAAGCTGTGTCTCGTGCTGAGACTGCGGTGCAGCTTGCTCTAAGACTTGCACTTCAATCTTGACGGACACAAGGTAGGAACCGGGTTGCTCACCCACGGCTTGCGCGATTAGCTCCGCAAAACCAGGGCGATCGGCAGTAATCGGATCACGAAGCGAACACCGATCCCATTCGTACTTGGCGCTCGGATCAAGCTGAAGAATATAATGCTTCGTCATGGAACAAGAACCTGAATCACTTGTACTATTGTAGTGCATAATCGCTACGATTTCAAGGAGATCGATCTATGCCGCGATCGCAGATTTATGCGATGCAACAATGGCGCGATCGTGGTCTTTGCGATCCCAATACGCGAGTCGTCGAGCCGTCTCCGTATCGCCAGACAACTTGATCTCGTACGGAAACTGAGTCAGCACTTGACTCTTCTGCACCGAGAAGCGCATTCCTGAACTCGCAAGAGATTGAGCAAATTTCTGGGCTTGGCTAAACTTCTCAAAACCGAGATAACACACCTCAGACGATCGCGCATATCGTCGAAACGGAGTCCTCACACTTAAAACTCTAGTCGAGAGATACTGCCCAACCCGTCCACCGCCCATCGAGAAAAACCGACCTACTGGAACGACATCTTGCATGGAGAAGGGAGAATTCATTACTTCTCTATTGTAGTTACTATTCACTACATCTTGGGGTAGATTTTGGAGCGATCGCCGCCCCAAGCTGGATCGGTTCTTCCCTCGAAAAAGAATGGTATTTCTGTACTATGATATCGGATTTCAGTGAAATCGCCCAAATTTCTTGAAGAAACGTTAAGCTTTTCAAAAGAGTCAAGAAAGGCTGTGTAAAGCACGTAAGAAGCTTTACCTGTCACCTTGACTTCGCTCAGTATCGAACCTGAGATTAGGGATTAGCTTGCTTTGTCAATCCTTACTGATCACTATGGAATCGATTTAGAAACTTTAGCGATCGTTGAATTGATCCTGAAAATGCAAGTTAACGTATTAAGGGGTTTTCACATCCCGCACTTGATGTCTCTTACTAAGGAAACATTTTCATGACCGCAACACCCGTCCGTTTGAAGTACGAAGTCAAAGACCTTGCCCTTGCACCCGCAGGTAAACAGCGGATCGAATGGGCTGGGCGGGAAATGCCAGTGCTAAAGCAAATCCGCGATCGTTTCGCTCAAGAAAAACCGTTTGAAGGCATTCGACTCGTTGCGTGCTGTCACGTTACGACCGAGACTGCAAATCTCGCGATCGCCCTCAAAGCAGGCGGAGCCGATGCGATTCTGATTGCTAGCAACCCGCTTTCGACTCAAGACGACGTAGCTGCCAGCTTAGTTGCAGATTACGAAATCCCTGTTTTCGCAATCAAAGGCGAAGACAACGAAACCTATCATAAGCACGTCCAGATCGCTCTCGATCACCGTCCTAACATCATCATTGATGATGGCTGTGATGTGGTCGCAACCCTGGTGCAACAACGCAAACACCAAATTGAAGACTTGATTGGAACAACTGAAGAAACCACAACTGGAGTGGTTCGCTTGGAAGCCATGAACAAAGATGGTGCTTTGGCGTTCCCTGCCATCAACGTCAACGACGCAGAAACGAAGCACTTCTTCGATAACCGCTACGGAACCGGACAATCGACGCTCGACGGCATTATCCGCGCGACCAACATTCTCCTAGCAGGTAAGACGATCGTTGTGGCTGGATATGGCTGGTGCGGTAAAGGTACAGCGAATCGCGCTCGTGGTTTAGGCGCAAACGTCATCGTCACTGAGATCAGCCCGGTTGCTGCGATCGAGGCCGTGATGGATGGTTTCCAACTAATGCCGATGTCCGAAGCCGCTGCGAAGGGTGATATCTTCATCACCGTCACAGGCAACAAGCATGTGATTCGCGGGGAACACTTCGACGCGATGAAAGACGGCGCGATCGTCTGCAACTCTG
Organism: Cyanobacteria bacterium FACHB-DQ100; assembly: GCA_014695195.1. NCBI lineage: Bacteria > Bacillati > Cyanobacteriota > Cyanobacteria bacterium FACHB-DQ100. The sequence continues at coordinate 303,916 of JACJNW010000023.1, forward strand.
GTCACTTTGACATCGAAATCGATCTCGAAGCGCTGAAAGAACGGGCAGCCGATGTGAAGACCGTTCGCAACTTCACCGAAGAGTACACGCTTAAATCGGGTAAATCAGTCGTTGTGCTGGGTGAAGGTCGCTTGGTGAACTTGGCAGCCGCAGAAGGACACCCAAGCGCTGTGATGGATATGAGCTTTGCGAACCAAGCTTTAGCCGCAGAGTATCTGGTCAAGAACAAAGGACAGTTAGAACCGGGTGTTTATCCGGTTCCAACCGAATTGGATCAAGAGATCGCACGGTTGAAACTGCAAGCGATGGGCTTCTCGATCGACAGTCTAACTTCTGACCAGATCGAGTACATCAACTCTTGGACTTCTGGAACCTAATTGCTCCAAATTATTTGATCTACATTTCAGGTAGGTAGCCTCATGCTACCTACCTTTTCTGTGTGAGCTTCACTGCTACGTAGCGCTTTAGAAGCGCTAGCAAAATAAAAGAGCGCTCTACTTCTTCAACCGTTATGTCACCGTTAAAGGAGTAGAGTGCCCTTATTAAATCAATTGGAGCTTAAGAAATAGCAGCCCCAGAAAATTATGGGTCGCCCGGGATTCGAACCCGAGACCAGTCGGTTAAAAGCCGAATGCTCTACCGCTGAGCTAGCGACCCGCGGATTTCGTAACCTTGCTTAATCTAACACACAAACTGGGTAAATTCCAAGCAAAACTGAATTTTTTTAGAGGACGATCGCGAAAGGACATCGGGGAGTACGGCTGTTCGATTCTGTTTAAATCCGAAACACAGCTTACTCCCCAATTCTCAACCCCGTTAGTTGTGAATCGCGTGTTCTTGCTCTAGCGATGCCATCCCAGGTTCAGGGGCACGTAGCTCTTCTTCGCGAATCGTCGGTTCTTTGCTGTAAACAGAATTAAGCAGAATGTTGATCACACCACTGGCTTCCGCTTGCTCGATCGCTTTGTGAGTAATGATTTCACCCACGTTCAGGATCACGTTGTCTTGACGATCAAGAATGACTCGATTCACCGGACGACCCAAAGCGTGTTCGACGCGATTGCGGTGGATTGCACTAGCGCTACGACCTTGGTATTCAGCGATGCGCTCCTTGAGGTCGTGCCACAGCGTTTTGGCATTTTCGCGGGCGATCGCAGCTTCCTCCTGGAAGATTGCAGCTTCTTGATGCAGTCGGCTCGATGCGATCGAGGAGTGATTTCGTAAGCGGGTACGGACGATCGCTAAAGAATCGTTTGTCGTACCACGAACCGCTTCGGTTGGATGCAATCCGACTGCATCTAGGAGCGCAGTTTCTCGGTTGGTGGCTTTGGCACGTTGGATCACGATATCGGTAACGATCTGACCGGGTGCAGCGATGATCGCACCACTGTCAGCGCGAATCATGCGATCGGCGCGTCGTCCTTTAGCTTGTTCGACTCCGAATCGAGCCGTCACCGTCGAGAAGGTTTCATTTGCTCTTTGAGTTAAGGTTTGAAATCCAGTCCGGGCGCGATCGCTGACTTCTTGAAATCCGGTTTGAACGCGCTCTCCCAATTCATGAAGCTGGCGGTTAGCGGGTGCAGTCAAGCTTCCCCCTGCGGCGCGGTAGAGGCTTTCTAGTTCGCCTGCGTAGCGAGCTGCTTCGGCAACGGTTAGGGTGATGACTTGATCTTTACCAATCAGCAGTTGTCCGTCATCGGTGTAGATATCGCGATCGACCGTCTTTCCAATCACATAGGCAAACTGCTCATCGGGATCGACAAGTTGATTTGTCATCGTTGTGGTGGCGCTGTGCGTTCCGTTTTCAAATCCATTCGAGACGGTGGTGGTCGCGGCTTGGAGTCTTGTATTTGCGGCTTCTGCGCTGCGTTGGAGCTGCTCCTGTGTCGATTGAGCTGCGGTTTGAATGCTTTGACCTGCCGCTTCTGAGCCTTCTTGAATGCGAGCCGATGCGCTTTGCATTGCACCCCGGATGCCGCCGACTTGTTCTTCCATCAGTTCCGCCGTTTCGGGGGGAACAAAAGTGACATCGCGACCGATGCGGATCGTCTGAGGTGCAGGAATAAACGATCGACCCGAATAAGCATCTGCAAAGATACCGCCCGACGTTTCGTAGCCTTCGATCGCGCCCGTTTGCTCGTCAAAGAACAGATCGACGACAGAGCCGAGATAGCGTCCGTCGGTGGTAACAATGCGGGTGCCTTTGAGAATAATATTGCGACGAAATACCCGATGAATTCGCTCATCGTGGTGTGTAGAAATGATCGCTTCTTTAGTTGGAATGATTAGAGTGTCGCTTCCAAATGCGGAAATTGCTTCAAGCGGAACGACTTTTGCTGAATGAAATAAACCTGATTCTTGAACTAGAATCCCTAATAATTGATTGGTGTCTTGATCAAAGATGAGGTCTTGAACTCGTGCCACGCGCTTGCCAGTATCAAAGGCAAGAATTGTTCTGCCGATGATGTCACTTCCTTTTCTCATGATGCCCTCTTATTAAAGCTTGGATGTAATTGATAAAAATTCAGCAAGTTATCTTGCGTCAAAGTCGTTATTTTGATCGATCGGATAAGGCACAGTACGACCAAATCCGGGAACAACATTCATATATCCGTAGTATTCAAGTGAGACTCCAAGGGCAGCGGCAGCGAGAATAATCAGCGCGATCGCGGGAGTCGGATTTGAGCGTTTCCCAACTAGGCGTGGCATATTAATTTCCAGTAAATGAATTACAAAAATAGAACAGCAGATTTGAGGCGATTAGCGATTCCTGAACTTATCGTTCCGCTAATAATCAAACTGTAGATTTTTGTGAATTTATTGCCATCAATCTACCGATGTAATTCAGGTGAAGGATTAATCCTTATTTGATTTCTGAAGATGGTTTGTTTGGCGATCGTTCTTACAACAACACCCCACTCCCCACTTCACAACTGATTCAGGATCGCTACAGATAAAACGACTGGCTTCTACAACAGCTTCAATTGCGTCTGCCCGACTTCCATTTCTCCAGCATCCGATTCAATATAAAACTCTTCCTCTGCTAGTAACGCTTTTGCCGCTTCTAAAATCGGTTCAGCTAACAGTTTCAAGTCTTCGCGATTGGCTAAATAGGCTCTGAGGGCATCTAAAGGCTCGATCGCACTTCCGACCCCTAATTCCGGTAAGCGCGATCGTGACATCTGACTGAGCAATCCTGCCTGAATCGTGTAGGTGTGCGCGATCGATAAAACAGTGTGCAAGTCGGAATCATCGATCAAATCAATCTGCTCAGGACGAACTTGGTAAATGACGCGAACGACGGCATCTTCAATCGGCTTATTCTCGATCGCCGCCAGTAACTCTGAATGGGGATCGTCCGACTCGGTTAAATCGAGTTCGATCGTGCAGAATGAGCGCACAGGCAGCGGGCAGAATTCGAGCGTGGTCGAACCGCGCTCGACTTTCACCAGAGCATAGCCTTTCTCCTCATGTTCCTCGCTAAAATCAACGCGCTCGATACTGCCGGGATAAACCACAAGCGGATCTTCTGACAAAATTTGATGTCGATGCACATGACCTAAAGCCACATAATCGAACGCATCGCGAGTTAAAAATTCTAATGGAATTGTGAACCCTTTACCAACGGCTAGAAATCGCTCTGCGCCATAGCTTGCGGCATCCACCATCAAATGCGCCAGCAATACGGTTGGAATTGTGGGATCGAGCCGACGGATTTCACCTTCCATTGCCGCTCGTAATCGATCGAGCAGTAAATGCCCTACTTCCGACATTGATAACCCTTCGGTTTCAGGGCGAGTTAACAACGTCGATCGCGTCAACCAAGGTAAGGTAATCACTTGAATGTCACCGTTCCGGGTTTGGATGCGATGCGTTTCTAATCGATCGCCCACAACCACGTGAGGGACACCCAGCGTTCGATAAATACACAAACTTGCACCGCCCGCGCCTTGAGAATGCTGATCGTGATTTCCAACTAAGAGAACAACAGGAATTCCTAAATCGGCAAGGCGGCGAAACTGTCCCGCAAAGGCTTGCTGAATGTAGGGGGGCGGAGTTGCATCCGGGAACGCATCGCCGCCAAATAGCACTAAATCCACGGGTTCAGAAATGGCGCGATCGATACATTTTCCTAAAGTAGCGACAAAATCTTCCAGTCGCGTATTCAATCCAGTTTCGGGATTAATCTTGCCGTGAGCAAACCCGCTACCGAGATGAATATCCGACAAATGAAGAATCTTGATCATAAATTTAGCGAGTCATACCACTGCGAATAATTGTACTAAACACGCGGTCAGGCAGCACCTTTCTCAATGTGAGGAAAAGGCGACCGACACGATCGCTCCCATACCGCAATCGTCGCGAATCATCGGTTGCTGCTCGGTAGATCGTTTCTGCCACAACTTCTGCGGGTTCCCCTTGTTCACCTGCCCGTTTCAGATTTGCCAAAACTCGATTGACAAACTCGTCATAAGCAGTGATTTCGGATCGGGCAATGTCGGGAGAGCGATCGAAGAAATCGGTTTTGATCGGACCGGGTTCAACTAACTTGACGCGGATGTTAAACGGCTCTAATTCGTATTGCAGCCCTTCAGAAAAGCCCTCAACCGCCCATTTGCTGGAGTTGTACATTGTGTAGGTCGGAAACGATATTCGACCCGCGATCGACGTGATGTTTACAATGATTCCCGATCGCCGTTCTCGAAAATGCGGTAGTACGGCTCTGGTAACTTCCATCAGTCCAAACACATTCGTATCGAACTGTTTGCGAATCTGCTCCGGTGAACAATTCTCGAATGCTCCGATCAATCCATAACCTGCATTGTTGACCAAAACATCGATCGCGCCAAATTGGGACAAGGATTGAGCGATCGCGCTTTGAATTGAATCTCGATCGGTGACATCAAGCCGGAGTGGATGAATGTTTTCGGTGAGCCAATCGGCTTTTTCGGGAGTTCGCATCGTTGCAATCACTGTCCAGCCTTTTTGCGCGAACAGTAAAGCGGTCGATCGACCAATTCCCGTTGATGCGCCTGTAATTAAAACCGTTTTCGTCATAATATCGGGGGATGATTTGGCACGCAGTCATGAAACTTATTCTGTACAGTAAGCCCGGATGCCATCTGTGTGAAGGGTTGCAGGAGAAATTAGAGCAAATCCACAGCTTTTCGTTTGAACTCGAAATTCGGGATATCACGACCCGCGACGATTGGTTTCAGGCGTATCAATACGAAATCCCGGTTTTGTATTTTGAGGATAAAATGCTGCCACGTCTTTCTCCACGATCGACCGTTCAACAAGTGGAATCTATGTTACAGAAATATATGTCATCAAACGCTTAAAACGTAGGCGAAGCTCGATTGGGCAAGGAGTTATCGATGCAGCTTAAAGAATTATTAGCCAAGCTTCCGAACATGGGCGAGATTCCGAATCATCCCGCGCTCAATGCTGAAGTCAAACGGTTAACCACGAATTCGCTTTCCTGTCAGATGGGCGATTTGTTTATCGGAATGCCGGGGACTCGTGTGGACGGAGGAGATTTTTGGCAAAGCGCGATCGCGGCAGGTGCGATCGCGGCGATCGTGTCTCCGCAAGCTGCGAGTCGGGCGATGGGCGATCCGGCGTTTCAGTCCGAACCGCCGCCGCTCGTGATTCCGGCGATCGACATGGCTCAAGCTTGCGCCGATTTAGCGACTGCGTTTTATGATTTTCCGGCTCAAAAGCTGAAGTTGGTTGGGGTCACGGGCACGAATGGCAAAACCACGACCACGCATTTGATTGAATATTTGCTGGAGCGCTCAAATAAATCCACCGCCCTACTGGGAACGCTCTACACGCGCTGGAAAGGCTTTCAGCAAACGGCGCTGCATACGACTCCGTTTCCGGTGGAATTGCAGCATCAGTTAGATTCAGCGATCAAGGCTGGCTGTGAATTTGGCGTGATGGAGGTGAGTTCTCACGCGCTGGCTCAAGGTCGGGTGTTGGGCTGCGAATTTGAAGTGGCGGTGTTTACGAATTTGACCCAAGATCACCTCGACTTTCACCGCGATATGGATGACTACTTCGCAGCCAAAGCGCTCTTATTTGATGGCGATTATTTGCGAGGGAAAGCGATCGTCAATCTCGACGATCCGTATGGGCAGAAGTTGGTCAATCAGTTGAATTGCGACTCTGTTTGGACATACAGCACTCAGCAACAAGCGGATCTGTGGACAAGCAATCTGAATTATGAATCAGACGGTGTGAGTGGTGCACTGCATACTCCAAAGGGCGAAGCTGCGTTTAAGTCGCCGTTAGTCGGACAGTTTAACTTAGCGAATTTGCTGGCAGCAGTAGGAGCAGGATTACAGTTAGGGTTAGAATTGAGCGCGATCGTGGAAGCGCTACCCGGCTTTACGGGAGTTCCCGGACGCATGGAACAAGTTCAAATTAAACCCGATCAAGATATCAGCGTGATTGTAGACTATGCTCACACGCCGGATAGTTTGGAAAATATGCTGAAAGCATCTCGTCCGTTTATTGGGGGACAGATGATTTGTGTGTTCGGCTGTGGGGGAGACCGCGATCGTACCAAGCGCCCGAAAATGGGGAGCATTGCCGCAGCGTTAGCCGATCAAGTGATCGTCACTTCGGATAATCCCAGAACTGAAAATCCAGAGCAGATTCTAGAAGATGTGGTGGCTGGAATTCCAAAATCAGTGAACCCAACTGTGATTAGCGATCGTGCGACTGCGATTAGAACCGCAATCTTGCAGGCAAAACCCGGCGATGGCGTGTTGATCGCGGGTAAAGGGCACGAAGATTATCAGATTCTGGGTACGGAGAAGATTCATTTTGACGATCGAGAACAGGCGCGAGCGGCGCTGGTCGATCGGTTCCAATAAATCCGGGTAGAGACGTTTCGCCGAAGCGCCTCTACCGTGTCGGGTACACGCACCAATTTTCACTAGGCAACAAATCATGTCTCGATCGAGCGCGTTACGCTACTACGTTTTATCCCGATTGTTGATGGCTCCATTGATGATTTGGTTGATCACCACGATCGTATTTCTTCTACTCAGAGCAACTCCCGGCGATCCAGTCGATGCGCTTTTAGGGCCAAGAGCACCCCAAGCCGCAAAAGATGAACTCCGCAATCAGTTAGGACTCGGTAAGCCTTTATTTTTTCAATACCTAGACTACATGGGGTCGCTGCTGCGACTCGATTTAGGTAAATCCTTAACCACTCAAGGACAAGCCGTTTGGGAAATTATTGGTAAGTTCTTCCCGGCAACTGTCGAACTGGCGATCGTGTCGTTGGCGATCGCGCTCGCTGTTGGGATTACTGTGGGTGCAATTTCCGCCTCGCGTCCGAACACTGCCTTAGATGCGGGTGGACGGCTGTTTGGCATCATCACCTATTCCATTCCAATGTTTTGGTTCGGCATGGTGTTGCAACTTGTATTTGCTGTTGGATTGAAGTGGTTTCCGCTGGGAACGAGATTTCCGCTCACGATCGCACCTCCCCAAGCGGTCACAGGACTGTATACGATCGATAGTCTGCTCAGTGGTCATCTGGATCAATTTCTAGTTGCGCTCTATTATCTTGCGCTGCCTGCGATTACGCTTGGGGTGTTAATCAGCGGCATTTTTGAGCGAATCGTGCGTGTTAATCTGAGGCAAACTCTGCAAGCGGAATATGTCGAAGCTGCCCGCGCACGAGGAATCCCAGAATTGAAGCTCCTGATCAATCATGCGTTGAAAAATGCAATGATTCCAGTGATCACAATTCTGGGGCTGACATTCGCTGCGTTGTTAGGGGGAGCAATTCTTACAGAGGTGACATTCTCATGGCCCGGACTTGCAAATCGCTTATACCGAGCCATTTCTCAACGAGATTATCCAACCGTGCAAGGAATCGTTGTTTTCTTTGCGGCTATTGTTGCGATCGCTAGTATTGTGATCGACATCATTAACGCTTACATCGATCCTCGAATTCGCTATTAACGAGGCGCACAAGCAACAGACACCGACGAAGCGACTTGATTTGATCCAGCGTTAGCACTGAACGATCGTTGACCGTATTGGAGCGCATTCAAATTCGATATCACTTCATGACCAGCCGTTCCTGCCGGACCGTTGTAGCGGTATGCCACTGCCGGATTAGGATTGTTTGCGTCAAACTGACGATTGACTGCAACAGGACGCACACCCGAATTGGAATTGTAGGTTGTCGTTGAACCCATCGTGTTCTGGTTCGCAGTTGAACCCATCATGTTCTGGTTTGTCGTTGCGCCAGCCGTGTTGGGAACGCCAATTCTTGCAGCCGCGGTGCTTGAATCTAAATTCTGAGTGTTGTTCGCTGAGGTCGAATTGACCGAACTGCTCATGCTGCGGTTCATACTCATGTCGCCGTTCATATTAGCGTTAGCGCTCTGGTTAGTAGTCGCGCCAGCCGTGTTGGGAACGCCAATTCTCGCAGCCGCGGTACTCGAGTCTAAGTTCTGAGTATTATTGGTGCCGCCGATCGAATTGCTTGCGCTGTTACGAACACTGCTGTTACGGACACTGAGGTCTGAATTCAGAGTCAGGCTACCATTGTCAACTCCAGTTCTGGCAGTGTCATAGCTCGACGGTGCAATTCCGGTGCTGCTCGAAGTTTCGGAGTCGATCGGGCCACCCACACCACCGGCTACAGGTACACAGTTATCAGAAGTGCTACCGGGGGTTTGAGTATTGAACTGATTTTGGTTTTCCAGGCGGTTGACATCGCCATTGTTAACAACGCCTTGTGTGGGCACTGCTTGAGCAAATGCGGGCAATGCCATCACGGCAGCGGTTCCAGTTGCGCTCAGAATAGCGAGTGTACGTTGAGCAAGGTTCATGTGAGATTTCATAGGTTTCCTCAAAAGACTAAAGTAGTAAATGACGTTAGAAAATCTGTGCTTTCCTATACTCCTTAACTGTAAAAAGAAAAACTACAGTCGTTCTCTGTCTTTCGGGGTTACTCACTCTCTCTCAACAGTAGGAAAGATTAATCCCTCTTTAACCGCGTGCCCTACCCCCGCCTAAATAAAGTTCTGCGACTTTCGGATTGTTCAACAATTCTGATCCAACTCCTTCAAATCGATCGCGCCCCGCTTCTAATACATAGCCTCGATCCGCCATTTCCAAGGCTTTGCGGGCGTTTTGTTCGACCAGCACGATCGCGGTTCCATCCCGATTAATCTGTCTAATTTGATCAAAGACGCTATTCACCAAGATGGGAGACAGTGCCGCAGAAGGTTCATCGAGTAACAGCAAATTCGGTTTGAGCATCAAAGCTTTTCCCATCGCTAACATCTGCCGTTCGCCACCGGAGAGGGTTCCAGCTCTTTGCTTACGTCGTTCTGCTAAACGGGGGAACCGCTGATAGATTTCGTCCTTGAGCGGTTGGAGCGGGACATCTCGGACGAATGCGCCCATTTCGAGATTTTCTTCGATCGTCAAAGACGGAAACACATTCGCAAGCTGTGGCACATAGGACATGCCCCGCTGCACGATTTGATCCGATCGGAGTCCTGCGATTTCGTTGCCGTTGAAGCGAATATTTCCGGTATGCGGCTTCAGCAGTCCGAACACCGTTTTGGCAAGCGTTGATTTTCCGGCTCCGTTGGGTCCGATAATCGCCACCAGTTCACCCGGATAGACGCGCATATTCGCACCTTGCAAAATGTCCAGGTCTTTGACATAGCCTGCATGAACGTTTTCAACTTCAAGGATCGGAGCAGTCATAGGACGGATGGAGGAGGATACTTAGAATCAAACTGTATCATTCTGGTGTGGTTTTCTTAACGGCTTAGTGTCGAGGTGCTGAGTTCGATCGAGGTTTTCGCTTCGTTTTGGGCGACTTTTGCTCGATCGTAATCTTAGCGATTGTTGTATATCCGTGCGAGAACGTTGAACATTCGCTAAAATCGCGGCATCGGCTGTATTCTTGTGATGGTTATCATGGTTCGTCGTGCGCTCCTCCTCGTCAATCGCAATGCCCGTAAGGGACAGGCTCAGCTTGAAGCTGCGATTAGCCAGTTAAACGTATTGGGCTTTGAACTGCTCGAAGCACCGATCGATCGTTCGTCTCGCTTAGCGGAAACGATTCGGGAGTATCGCGATCGCGTGGATCTAGTCATTGTCGGCGGCGGAGATGGCACACTGAACGCTGCCGTTGAAGGGTTGATCGAAACAAAGTTGCCGCTTGGAATTCTGCCGCTCGGAACGGCAAACGATTTAGCGAGAACGCTCGGCATTCCTTCAACTTTGCCCGAAGCGTGTCAGGTGATCGCGAACGGTAAGAAGCAACAAATTGATCTCGGTTGGGTAAATGGCAAGTATTTCTTTAATGTTGCAAGTTTGGGGTTGAGTGTTCAGATTACACGCGGCTTAACTAAGACCGCTAAACGCCGCTGGGGTGTATTTGCCTATGCTGCAACTGCGTTTCAGGTGTTGTGGAAGTCGCGGCGGTTTAAAGCGGAAATTGTGTGCGATGGTCGCTCGCAGAAAGTGAAAACCGTTCAAATCGCTGTCGGCAATGGTCGCTATTACGGTGGCGGAATGGCAGTTGCGGAAGATGCCGCGATCGACGATGAACGCTTGGATCTCTACAGTCTAGAGATTGATCACTGGTGGCAAATGGCGCTGGCGCTGCCTGCTCTGCGCCGTGGAACTCATACCCAATCTCGCTGGGTGCAGTCTTGGCAAGGAAAAGAGATTTTTGTGTATGTGCCAAAGGCGAAATCAATCAATACGGATGGTGAAATCACGACGACAACGCCCGCACATTTTAAGGTTGTTCCGAAAGCGCTGACGGTTTTGGTTCCTTAACAGGATTGAGGCTTTGTAAATACAAACGACCCACGATCGTAAGGAAGCTGAGATAAGCGATCGCTTCAATCCAATAGAGTCGATCGACATATCCAAACAATGTATGCAGAATGACTCCTGGAAATTGTTTCTGCGATAGCACCGTTGAAGCGTCCCAAATCAATCCACCCAGAAAGCAAGAACTTGGCTCAGAGAGACATAAGCTGGCATAGCGCGGATTCAACTGAGACAGAATTGCAAAGCTCTTATCCAAGTGCGCCAATACTCCGATCACCAATCCAGAAACAATCAGCAGCAAGAAAATTCCCATCCCCTGAAAGAACTGTTTCAGATTGATTTTCACACCCAGCTTGAACAAGAGAATGCCAACGACGATCGCGCCTGTTAATCCCCCCGCTGCACCAATCACAGGCGACCACCCTTGCTGAAACTGTGCTGCGATAAACACAACAGTTTCAAATCCTTCCCGCAGCACCGCAAAGAAAATCAAGCCAAACACACCCCAAGCGGCATTGGTTTGCATTGCTTGATCGATTTCGCGTTCGACTTCTCCTTTGAGTGATTTTGCCTGCTTTGTCATCCAAATCAGCATCCAACTCAGCAACACGATCGCAATCAATCCAAATATCGCTTCGAGCAATGGTTTAAACACTGGCGCATATACATGATTGGAAGCATCTAAACTTCCCAATGTCCAAAGAAAGACAACCCCAACGGCAACGCTGGCAACTATACCCGCACCAATACCAGCGTAAACCCAAGGATTGAGATTCGATCGACCCGCTTTACTCAAATAAGCCAGCACAATTCCCACGACGAGTGCTGCTTCTACGCCTTCGCGCAGAGTAATCACAAACGTTGACAGCATAAATAGGTAAAACGCAAGATCTTTAAGTCCAATTAAAAACGGATGGAGCAAAACTACTCCATCCGTCCTCTAAATTTATCAAACTTACAGAAGATACAGCAGGATAAACAGGATAATCCAGATGACATCAACAAAGTGCCAATAGATTTCTGCAGCTTGGACTCCGAAATGTTTTTCGCTGTTGTAGTGATTCGGAACGCGCGATCGCCACAGTACCGCCAACATCAGAATCAACCCAAAACAAACGTGCAGCCCGTGAAAGCCAGTTAGAACATAAAACGTGCTGGCAAAAATGTTTGTTCTCAGTCCGAATTCTAAATGGAAATACTCATAAAGCTGACCTGCTAAGAACACAGCCCCCATCAGCGCCGTGATCCCAAACCACAACCGCAAGCCTTTCACATCATTTTTCTGAATTGCTTGATCCGCATTGTGAATCACAAAGCTACTGCCAATCAGAACTGCCGTGTTAATTCCAGGCAGTAAGAGTTCTAGTTTTGGCGTTCCTTCCGGAGGCCAGTCCGGAGTCACGGCACGAAAGGCAATATATGCCATGAATAACCCTAGAAAGATCATTCCTTCAGCCGCAAGAAACACAATCAGTCCAGGAATGCGGAGATCGGGATGCTCCTGATGATGGGCAGGTTCTGCGATCGCTTCTTGTTGGTAGTCGCGAGAAGTTTTTGCAGGATCGATAGTCGTCATGGGTATTGCAAGAATAAAGGACAAAAGGATGAAGTGGCTTCATCCTTACAAGGCTTTATCGATTGTTGCTTTCGGTTCCCCGATCGCTCGGATTAGCAGCAACTACGGGATCAGGCTTTGCTCTTAGCGTCGAGCTAGGGCCAGCCGACAGTGCTGGATTACTGGCATCCGAAAATGGCACATCTACCTCAGTCGATCGTGGCGCTAAACCGTAGTCATAAGGGCCTGTTGCCAGCACCGGATCGGCGATAAAGTTCTCTGGCGGAGGCGGAGAAGTGGTCATCCATTCCAGCGTCAACGCCCGCCACGGATTATCTCCCGCAGGCTCACCGCGTAGCCAACTCCAAGTGACATTCACAATAAACGGGATGGTTGACATCGCCAGCAGAAAGGCCCCGATCGTACAAATCAAATTCAGCGTTGCAAACTTGGGATCGTACTCCGCAATCCGGCGGTTCATGCCTTCTAAGCCCAACTTGTGCATCGGCATAAACGCCAAGTTAAAGCCGACAAAGCTTAACCAGAAGTGAGCCTTGCCCCAAGCCTCATTCATCATGCGCCCGGTGATTTTCGGGAACCAATGATAGAACGCTCCATACAATCCGAATACGCTACCGCCAAACAGAACATAGTGCAGGTGAGCGACGACAAAGTAAGTATCGTGAACGTGAATATCAAACGGAACAGAAGCCGTCATTACACCGCTAATTCCACCAATCACGAAGAGCGCAATAAATCCCATCGCAAACAGCAATGCGGAACTGTCGTCTAATTTTCCACCCCAAAGCGTTGCCAACCAGCTAAACACCTTAATCCCAGTCGGAACAGCAATGATCATCGTCGTGATCATAAAGAACATTCGCATCCAAGGCGGTGTGCCACTGGTAAACATATGGTGAACCCAGACGATTAAGCCCAAGCCACAGATGGCAAGACTGGAGTAAGCGATCGCTTTGTATCCAAAAATCGGCTTACGAGCGTGAACGGAAATCAGTTCCGAGATCATGCCGAACACAGGCAAGATCATGATGTAAACCGCAGGGTGCGAGTAGAACCAGAACAAGTGCTGATAAACGATCGGGTCGCCGCCCCCGGTGGGATTAAAGAATGCCGTTCCAATCAACACATCAAACGACAGCAGAATCAATGCACCCGCCAATACCGGAGTAGCAATCACCGCCAGAATGGAGGTAGCGAACATCGCCCAGCAAAATAGAGGCATCTGGTTCCAGCCCATGCCGGGAGTCCGCATTTTGGCGATCGTCACCAGGAAGTTAATTGCCGCCAAAATCGAAGAGGTTCCCAGAGTCAACACGCTGAGAATCCAGATCATTTCTCCGGCTTTTCCACTGATCAGACTCAGCGGTGGATAGTTCGTCCATCCCGCACCAGGCGCACCCACCAGAAAGCTGCTCATAAGCAGAATTCCAGCCGGCGGGATCATCCAGAATGCCAGTGCGTTGAGCTTCGGAAACGCCATATCTCGCGCCCCGATCATCAGAGGCACGAGATAGTTACCAAAGCCACCCGTTCCTGCCGGGACAATCCACAAAAAGATCATCACCGTTGCATGAACGGTGAACAGACTGTTATACACTTCGCGGCTGACAAAATCAGATTCTGGAGTCGCTAACTCTGTCCGCACCATGGTTGCCAACACACCGCCAATCAGATAAAAGACGAAGGTTGTCACAAGGTACTGAATCCCAATGACTTTGTGATCAGTGCTAAAAGTGAAGTATTGTTTCCAATCGCCCTTTTTCTCTGGATGAGCGGGGCGATTCGCTTGTTCTTGAATTTGGGCTGCTTGTGTCATAGCAAAGGTGTTTAAGAGGTTAGCTCATCGGATGAAGTTGATGCAGCAGATCAGGAGTGACACCCGCTTCTTGGGCGTAGGGCGCGAGATACTCGCTATCTGTCATCTCAGCAGGATTCAGCGCGATCGCGCGATCGCTTGCATTGGTCTGCGCGACCTTCATGCTCTGTAGCCAAGTTTCATAAGCTTCGAGCGATTCCACCACCACATGAGATTTCATTGCGCCGTGGTAGGCTCCACACAGTTCCGCGCAAATAATCGGATAGTCTCCTTCTTTGGTCGGAACAAAGCGAATTTCAGATTGTCTTCCTGGCACGGCATCCTGTTTCAAGCGAAATTCAGGCACCCAAAACGCATGAAGCACATCGTTCGCCGTGATATTCATCACGACTGGCCGACCGACAGGCAAGTGCAGTTCACCCGCAATAATTTCTTCGGGATAAGTAAACAGCCAAGCGTATTGCATTCCTGCGGCATTGATGACTAACGGTTCTTGTCCGGTTGCGGGAATCGAACCCGCTCTAGGAGCAACGTTCCCAGCCGCAGGCGCATCTTGACGCAGAGGAATTTTTTCCTCGATCGCATCGGTTGCCGCATTCTGGCGCACTTCCGCATCTTTGGCGACGGGATCAACTTGCGCGATTAACGGGGCTGCGATCGCTGATCCTTTCATCTGTGCGACTTGATGCGAGTGTTTCGAGTGCGCTGCCATCGAGTGATCCATCGGATTCATGCCGCTTTCAGTGTTATAGATCTCAAAGCTATACACCGAAATTCCCAGCACGATCACCGCCGGGATCGCCGTCCAAAGAATTTCAAGCGGAATATTGCCGTGGACGGGTGGCCCGTCGCTGAGGTCATCGGGATCACGGCGAAAGCGGAAGTACGAATAAACCAGCACAAAGATCACAAGAAGAAAAATGCCCGTGCCGATCGTCAACATTGCACCAAACAACTGATCAATCAGTGGGGCTGCTTCGGAAGCAGCGATCGGGAGCAGGTTATGGTTCTGACCATACCAAAGGCTTACGAGCGTCAGAATGATACCCGCGAGGAGAGTTGAAATTTGACTAGGAATGTTCACGGCTCACCAATCTTGCCTATAACTACTTCAAGGGTTCTAGATTCTGGATATTGGGTAAACAGCTTTTAGGTAGAGATTCGACTGTCTATGTTGCCGTCTTAACAATTTTCCAACGAGTAGAGAGAACAGTTTCTATTGAGAATGCTTGCTCAATCCAGTCTAGTCTTCTTCCACGGTAGGGCAGGGGAATCGAATCTGGGGGACAAAATTCCTGAACTTTAAGGTTTTCTTTGGGATCACCTCAGAGTAAAGGAACAGTGTGGACTCAATTTAGGCGAAATCCAAAGAATTTCCAAAACTCGACCCTAATTTTAAGATTACGTCACTAAAGTAGAACCTAGAGCAGATGCTTCACGCTTCATGAACTTTTATTTCTAGAGAACGACTATCCGCCTTTCGGAATTAATTATGTCTGATTCACTGTTTGATCCCTCCAAGATTTCTCATCCGGCTCAGGCTCGCAGTTGGATTACTCGCCTCGTTTTTGGTTTGGCAGTCGCCACTCTATTTCTGATGGCGCTGGGCAGTGCCACACGAGTCATGAATGCGGGACTGTCCTGTCCAGATTGGCCCTTGTGTTATGGTGAATTTGTGCCCCGCAGTCAGATGAATCTTGAAGTGTTTCTGGAATGGTTCCATCGCTTGATTGCTACCACGATCGGATTTGGTACGATCGCATTGGTCGCTGTTTCCTGGTGGTTCCGCCGCGACTTACCGAAGTGGACACCTTGGGCAACTTTGTTGGCCTTGTTCTTAGTTGTGTTTCAAGGCGTTTTAGGCGGTTTGACGGTCACAGAGCTACTGCGCTTTGATATTGTGACGGCGCACTTGGGAACCGGATTGTTATTCTTCAGTACGTTATTGACGATCGGAACCTTACTGATTCCTTATCAAGGCACCGGAACGGTTGGAAAGCTTCGGTTAGTCGGAATTGCTGCGACGGGTTTTGTTTACTTTCAGAGCATTCTAGGCGGATTAGTGTCGTCGCAGTGGGCATTGCATCAATGCTTTGGACAGTCGCAACTGTGCACGATCATGAATAGCCACATTGCAGGAATTGTGCCGCCGATTCTATCTGTGCTCACTTTGGTGATTTTGGCTTGGCGTACTCCTGCCTTGCATCCCCTTCTACGTCGCTTAATCAATGTTGCCGGATTGCTTCTGGTACTGCAAATTACGTTAGGAGTAGCAACTTTCCGCTTGCAGCTGCAAGTTGAACCGCTTACCGTCGCTCACCAAGTAACCGGAGCCGCTTTACTCGGAACATTACTGGTCTTTACGGTGCTGGCTTTGCGCGATTCGGCTGAAGGGCAGGTCGTCAAAGTTGAAGCTTAAGATCTGAATAATTTATGCTTACTCTCTCTACGTTTGACCGAGATAAAAAATGCAAGATTCAGCAACGGGCGTAATCCGCCACAACCAAGATTTTCTTCAAGTTATTAAAAGCTATTGGCAACTCACCAAGCCGCGCATTATTCTCTTGCTCTTGATTACAACAGCAGGTGGAATGTGGATTGCAGCTCAGGGACAGGTTGATCCGGTACTGCTAATCGTGACGTTGATCAGTGGCGCATTTGCAGCAGGATCAGCGAACACAATTAACTGTTTGTACGATCGCGATATCGACTACATCATGGAACGGACTCGCAGCCGTCCGCTTCCATCCGGTCGAGTCAGCGTTCGAGACGCGCTCATCTTTGCTGTCACATTGGCGTTAACTTCGTTTGGATTGTTAGCGTATTTTGCGAACTTGCTGAGTGCTTGTCTGGCAATGTCGGGAATCTTCTTTTACGTGGTCGTCTATACGCACTGGCTAAAGCGCCATAGCACGCAGAATATTGTGATTGGTGGAGCTGCGGGTGCGATTCCGCCGCTAGTCGGTTGGGCTGCGGTGACGGGTGATCTCAGTTGGGCGGCTTGGGTGTTGTTTGCGATCGTCTTTCTTTGGACTCCGCCGCATTTCTGGGCGCTAGCGATTCTGATTCGCGAAGATTACGCCAAAGTTGGTGTTCCGATGTTGCCTGTGGTGAATGGGAATGAACCAACGAGCAAACAGATCTTCTACTACACGCTATCTTTGATTCCGGTGTCGCTGCTGTTGGTTTATCCGTTGCATGTGATGGGTGCAGTGTATGCCGCGATCGCGCTTCTATTGGGCGGCATCTTTGTGCAAAAAGCTTGGAATTTGATGCAGGCTCCGTCAGATTTGATGGTAGCTCGATCTACCTTTAAGTATTCAATTCTGTACATGATGCTGCTTTGTGCGGGAATGGGAATTGATTCACTCCCTGCAACTCATCAACTTATCAGTGCGATCGTTCAACAAGCTCAAACCATTGTGGGAGTGGTTTTCTAGTTCTTGAGTAAGCTGCTGTTGCTCAAGCAGGTTAACGACTATGAACTTTCCTACAGGAAGCCTGGTTTCATCAACCTCAAGAGTTGTAGCATTGCGTGACCAACTATTCCGATCGGACGAGAGCATCCATTCCTTAAGACTGATTTACGGGAAACAGAGCAAAATTATTCTATTGATATGGGAACTTAGATAGCCGCAAATACGCGTCTAACATAAAAGGCACTCCGAAGATGTGGTCGGGGTGTTTTTTATTTATGTGGGATGAGGTATCAACTGACAGAAGCGAAGCTTGAAGGCCTCATCAAACTCCGAGATCAGCGATTTAATTGAAAAGCTTAAAAAGCCGATGGCGGGATTTGAACCCGCGACCGCTCGATTACGAATCGAGTGCTCTACCCCTGAGCCACATCGGCATAAGACCTTAGCAAGTATAACAGGTTTTCGATCGCACTTTCACACAAATTGCACAAAATTCCATCTCATGCCACGATCGAGAAAACTTTGACTCTTTTAATGAATCAGCAATCTGAGCAACTCAAGCGATCCGACCCCAAAAAATATGCGCGTCTTAAAGCTGAAGCCGCTGCACCCTACCGCGGACTGCGGAAATTTATCTATCTTGCCTTTGGGGGATCAGGCGCGATCGGCGCAGTCGTGTTTCTCGCGCGAACCCTTGCAGGGCGAGATTTAGAAACGGCTGTGCCAAATCTTGCCCTGCAAATTGGGTTAGTCGCGCTCATGGTCTGGCTATTTCGCTTTGAGAGCCGCAAAACCCCTTAGAGAACGCGAGTCTCGGTCTAACTTAACGCGCTCCAACAACGTATGGAGACGGAATCGCCTGAGCTTTACCCTGATTCACCAGCGCTTGGTAAATAAAGGCGGCTACTTCTGCGCGAGTGGCTTCTCGATTAGGCGTGAGTTGTCCGACTGTTGGATAGTTCACCACAATCTGACGTTGGGTAGCAGCCGCGATCGGGCTTGCTGCCCAGCCGGGAATCGAATTCGCATCCTGGAAGCGAGAAAGCGCGCTCGGATCTCCAGCCCCGAACTGTAAGCCATTCGACAGCGCGACTAATGCCTGAACTTTCGGAATTCGCTGATCCGGTCGGAACGTGCCGCCTGGAAAACCTGCCATAAAGCCACCCCGTGAAGCCGATTGAATCGCCGCAAAGCCCCAGAAGTTACTGCGAACATCAGAGAAGTTGACTGCCGGATTTCTAGGAGCCGGATTAAAGGCTTTGGAAACGATCGTCGCAAACTGAGCGCGAGTCACTGGCTCGTTCGGCTTGAATGTGCCATCTGGGAAGCCTGTGATGATTGCTTGTGATGCTAACGCTTGGATGTACTGTTGTGCCCAATGCCCTTGAACGTCAGAAAACGCTGTGTTTGTTCCGCCAGCTACAAACGCTACTGGACCTGAGATGCGCTTCGGATCGATGTTGTTGCCGATCGCTTGAAACGTATTGTTTGTCGTGTTGTTCAGGTCAACACCTTTGCGGCTGGCATCTCGACCGTTGTTACGAATCGTATTGTTTCCTAGGCTGTCCGCAGTTCCCAAATCAGGGAATGCGTTATCTCTGGCAACAATACCATCGCCTTGGCTATCGGTGATTACATTGTTGCGGAGGATGGCTCTACTCGATCCATCCATATAAATGCCTGCTGTGTTCTGCGTAATCTGGTTGCCTTCGAGTCGAGGGATTGAGTTACCGCCGATCGCCAGCCCGAATCCGGTTGCATTAAAGACATTGTTTCTAATCACACCCCGCGCTCCGCCAGTGATCGAGATACCATTGCCGGAGTTTTTGGTAAACACATTGTCGGTGACAACAGGACTAGAGTTACCTACGATGAAAACGCCTTCCCGATTGCTATTGGTAAACGTGCTGTTGGCAATCATGCAGTCTGCATCTTCGACCCAAATTCCAGTGCCGCGTGTGACAATATTCGTCACGGTTACACCGCGAATTTCACTACTATTGGCGGCTCGAATCGCGGCGTTTTGGTTGCCAAAGGCTTTACTCGGCGTTAGTCCACTGCCTTGAATTAGGAAATTCGCGCCTTTACTGTTCTCGTCACCGCGTAGGACAACACCGGGTTTAAGCACGATCGGAAATTGTTCGCCGGTTTGTTCGGTGTAGTTGCCGGGAGCGAGTTGAATTAGCGTTCCTGCGGTTGCTTGCTGGAGTGCGAACGTAATGGTGCGATAGGGTGCAGCATCGGTTTTTCCAGCCGTGGGCTGATCGCTGCCGGTTGTGGGATTGACGTATAAAACTGTTGTAATCGTGGGGCTAGTCACCAATGGGGTTGAAGTAGTTGGGAGCTGGCTATCGGTGGGTGCTTGAGCCATTAAGGGAGTACCCAAGCACAGTAAAGCAAGTAAGCTCAGTTGGGTGGGAACGATCGCGCGGGAAAAGGGAAATTTACCAATGCCTAGACGTACCATAAGTTCTCTCATCTCAGAGTCATAAGTGCATGCGTGTCTCTTATGGGGGATGACAAGCCAGAGTAGATGCAAGTTCCCCGAATTGTGAGCTACTGCACTATACACAACTTCTCAAGAAGTGGCGATCCGAAATGCAAAGCAGAGTTCAGCATTGTGTAAGGAAAATATGAGCGCACTCCTTTAGAGCGTGGCAGGCGTTCGGTTTTCTCAGATACTAGAAGAGGCGACAGTCAGAAAGGGGTCAGCGATGTTATCGAAAGGATTTGAAATTGAAGTCTACACTGGGACTCCGCAAGGGGATGTGGTAGGACTATCGGATCAGATTGTGGCGGCATTGGATGGATTCGTGCGTGAGCCAGATAGCCGCAATGTCGAGTACACGACACCGCCCGGCTTTCGGTATGAGCGATCGCTGTGTGATTTAGTTACACCTCGGTTGCGGCTGCGTCAATTTCTCAAGTCCAAGGGCGATTACACGCTGATTCCGGGCAGCACTTTGCCGCTTAAAGGACAGGGCGATCGATTCTGGCGCTCTGATCCCACGAATCCTTATCACGATTACATCGAAAACACCTACGGTACAAAAGTTGTCACGGCTAGCGTTCATATTAATATTGGCATGAGTGATCCCGATGTATTGATGCGGGCTTGTCGATTAGTGCGCGTTGAAGCACCTTTATATTTAGCATTGAGCGCGGCATCTCCAATCTTTAACGGTGAGATCACTGGGTATCATTCCACGCGCTGGGGTTTGTTTCCAAAAACGCCTGCCCATGTGCCGCTGTTTGAAAGTCATGCTCACTATATTCGCTGGACAGAAGAACAGATCGCCATAGGGACAATGCAGAATGTGCGGCATCTTTGGTCTTCGGTGCGTCCGAATGGCGATCGTCGTCCTTACAATTTGAATCGGCTGGAATTGCGAATTTGTGATTTGGTGTCTGATCCGATCGCGCTGCTGGCGATTACTGCGTTATTAGAGGCGCGATTGCATCAAGTGATGTCAGATCCGAGCTTAGATCCGCTGCAACTCAGCCAATTGAGCGCAGAGGATTTAATTGAGATTACCGATGCAAATGAGGCGGCGGCAGCGAGATCGAGCTTAGATGCAGAATTAAGACATTGGAAAGATGGACAGCCGATCCGGGCGCGGGATTGGGTTGAGCAACTTTACGGGGAAATGTTCGGGATTGCAAAAGCACAGGGCTTTAGCTGTTTCTTGCTGCCGGTGAAGAAGATTGTACGCGAAGGCAATGAAGCCCAACGCTGGATTAAACTGAGCGAACAAGGATTCGACAATCGCGAGATTCTGATGCGATCGATTGAAGCAATGCAGGTTCGAGAAGGAGAGCTTCAAGGACAAATTTGTCAATCCCTGGTTGCTTAGGCACGATCTCCTCGTAAAGACGCGAATACCGTAGATGCAGCGAAGCTCCTAATCGCGTCTTTACGCCGTGAGTCGTCGCGTCCTTTTAAGCATCAAAAATCTTTTCTTGCATGGGCTGGCAAAAGGGCTGGACTCCCGTTTTAACTACATAAATTGCAACGGGAACAGCTAATCGCATCGGCAATTCTGTTTGCGCAACGATCGCATCAATCAACACCCCGGATAACCCGTCTTCGAGTCCTTCTTTAATCTGCGCTTCACACAGAATATGTCGCCATCGCTTAGCAAGTCCATCGATCCAGCGCTCATTTTCTTCTGGTAGCTGTCCTGATTTGATCGCAAGAGAGATTGCGGCATCTTCAAGATCTCCGTCACAATCTTCGATCACGTCTAAAGCTGCAAGTGCATTTGGATGATCTGAAAGTTGTTCCCGGAACAGTTCAAGATCTTCTAGTGAAACGATAATCGACATACAACAGTCCTACAACGGCGTTCTGCACCGATCGTATCACTCCGCGATTCTGTCGTAAGTTGGGACATGATACTTGATTCGATTGAAGAATTAACTGAAATATACCCTAGTGTGAGTTGAGACCTGTTTATAGAAGCGATATGAATATAAAAAAGATTAAATTTAAATACGGCTGATAACAATGTTGGAACAATCAAGAATGTCGCCTTCTACAAATACGATCGCTAATGGATGCTTGACGGTTGAGATCAATGGCTTGAGAAACCAGAAAGGGATTGTGTGTTTCAGCTTGTTTTCAGGGGAGCAAGGCTTTCCGAACGAGAGCGATCGTGCCATTGCGTCTCGCTTTGTTGAGGCAAAGGAAGCTTCGGTTTCAGTCATATTTGATCAACTGTCTCCCGGTGAGTATGCTGTTGCTGTGATTCATGACGATAACGGGGATGGGAAGCTGAATACAGGCATATTCGGCATTCCTAAAGAAGGATTCGGTTTTTCACGCAATCCTAAGATCGGCATGAGTGCCCCGAAATTCGAGGAAACGGCGGTTCAGGTCTCCGGCGACGGTACGAAAATTCAGATTGATATGAACTATCTGATGTAGGGTTTGCACAATTCGGTGATGTCGCGATCGTGCTTTTCCCAGGAGGCACGATTTTTTGTCTGAAAGTTTGATGATTCTTAATAGAATTGGCTTCGGTAGATCAGGCTCGATGTCCCTAAATGCCAGGATGGAACTTTGAAAAAAGGGGGTTCTCGAATCCCCAAGATTCCTCCAACTTCAAAGTCCCCATTCATGGGGGATTTAGGGGGCAAGAAGCACTTCATAACGAAGCGAATAACCGTATTGAAGCGCTAAAACCTTCACAAAAGCCAGGTATAAAAGCCTATACAGCGACTTCGTTTTATTTTGCTTATTGTTCTATATTTTGTAAAGTCTGAGATATAAAAGCTAAGGAAATTCTAAAATTAGACTTTAGAGATGATCTGAGTCAATTAGTAGGTTCTCTTGATTTTTAGCAGAACCAGACTTCTGCTATCAATGTAACTTCTTCTTTCGACAGCTAGGCAGAACTGCAAACATCAACAACAATGCAAATAGAGACGTACCCGCGCTCACCCCTTCACAAAAGACAGGAGACCCAGAGTGAAACTCGCAGTTTACGGAAAAGGCGGTATCGGCAAATCAACGACAAGCTGCAACATCTCCGTTGCGCTCGCAAAACGCGGCAAAAAGGTACTACAAATCGGCTGTGACCCCAAACACGACAGCACCTTTACCCTGACTGGATTTCTCATCCCCACGATCATCGACACGCTTCAAGAAAAGGATTACCACTACGAAGATGTCTGGGCTGAAGATGTGATCTACAAAGGTTACGGAGGAGTCGATTGTGTAGAAGCAGGCGGCCCGCCAGCAGGTGCAGGCTGCGGTGGCTATGTCGTGGGCGAAACGGTAAAACTGCTCAAAGAACTGAATGCGTTTGATGAATACGATGTCATTCTATTTGATGTTCTTGGCGACGTAGTTTGTGGTGGATTTGCTGCACCCTTGAACTATGCAGATTACTGCATGATTGTGACTGATAACGGATTTGATGCCCTGTTTGCAGCCAATCGGATTGCAGCTTCAGTGCGCGAAAAAGCACGGACACATCAACTCCGATTGGCAGGACTGATCGGCAATCGAACTGCAAAGCGCGATTTGATTGATAAATACGTCGATGCCGTTCCCATGCCTGTGTTAGAAGTGCTACCGCTCATCGAAGATATTCGCGTATCGCGGGTGAAAGGAAAAACATTGTTCGAGATGGCAGAATCTGATCCCTCGCTGAACTATGTCTGCGACTACTATCTGAACATTGCTGATCAAATTTTGGCAAACCCAGAAGGCGTTGTGCCAAAAGATGCCCAAGATCGTGAATTGTTCTCGCTGCTGTCGGACTTCTACCTCAATCCAAAACAGCCCAAAACCGCCGAAGAAGAACTCGACTTAATGATGGTCTAAAGAAAGAATGAAGGGTAACGGATAGAGAAGGCAAATCGCGATATGTGATTACTATGTGATTACATTGAGGCTGACTTTATCGTTATCTTGATTTGACTTGTGAACATTGATCAACTGCGGCGATCGCTCAAAGATCGCTGGCTCGACTACTACCAGGAAAACCGCGCTTGGATTACTCGATTATCGATTTGGGTGAGTTGCGACGGACAGCGGCGACCGTCATCCAGCTTCATCTTAGGTGCGCTTTCCAGTGTAGAACCGCGACTCGTTGACCTCCTGCCGCTGATTGTGGATTTGAGCAATCATCCCGATCGCATCATTGTTGCCCTGGGACTGAACTTCGACCCAGAGCAAGAACTGATCCATCTCAAGCAGCTTCAAGCCGAAAAGCCGAAATATCTACCTGCAAGTTCTGCCCCTGAAGTCAAATCCCGCCGCCCTGCTGAAGTAGACGAAGCCTGTGAAGGACGGGATCGATCGCATCAATCGAATCGCGCTCCTCGATAAAACCCTCATTTAGAGAAACACTGTTATGACTCTCGCTGATCCTCAACCTCAAGCTCTGCAATTTGAGTGTGAAACCGGTAATTACCACACCTTTTGTCCGATTAGCTGTGTTGCATGGCTTTATCAAAAAATTGAAGATAGCTTTTTCCTAGTCATTGGGACAAAAACTTGCGGGTATTTTCTGCAAAACGCAATGGGCGTGATGATTTTTGCAGAACCCCGTTATGCAATGGCAGAACTTGAAGAAGGTGATATTTCAGCCCAGCTCAATGATTACGAGGAACTAAAACGACTGTGTGAACAAGTCAAGCGCGATCGTAATCCCAGTGTGATTGTGTTCATCGGAACCTGCACCACTGAGATTATCAAAATGGATTTAGAAGGATTAGCCCCAAAGCTTGAAGCAGAGATTGGAATTCCGATCGTCGTGGCTCGCGCTAACGGTCTAGACTATGCCTTTACTCAGGGCGAAGACACGGTGCTTGCAGCAATGGCGCAACGCTGTCCGACCAAAGCCCCCACAGGTGAAACAGAGAAAGAAGAGCGCAACGCCATCCAAAAGCTGATGAACTTTGGGCGCAAGCAGGAAGAGATCAAACAGCAGGATTCCGAGTATGTAGATCATCCGCCATTAGTGATGTTTGGATCAGTACCAGATCCGATCGTCACTCAGCTCACTTTAGAGCTGAAGAAGCAAGGCATTAAAGTCTCTGGATGGCTTCCTGCAAAGCGATACACAGAGCTTCCAGTGATCGAAGAAGGATACTATGTTTCGGGTGTGAATCCATTTCTATCGCGGACAGCTACCACGTTGATGCGGCGACGGAAAACGAAGCTCATTGGCTCACCGTTCCCGATCGGGCCGGATGGCACCCGCGCTTGGATCGAAAAGATTTGTTCTGTGTTCAACATTGAACCGAAAGGCTTAGAAGAACGAGAAGCCAAGATTTGGGAAAGTGTTGAGGACTATCTGCAATTGGTTCGTGGAAAGTCAGTGTTCTTTATGGGGGATAACCTGCTGGAGATCTCGCTAGCGCGGTTTCTGATTCGCTGTGGCATGACTTGTCCAGAAATTGGTATTCCTTATATGGATAAGCGCTATCAAGCCGCAGAACTCGATTTTCTGGTGAAAACCTGCAATGAAATGGAAGTTCCAGTTCCCAAGATTATCGAAAAGCCCGATAACTACAATCAGCTTCAGCGCATCCATGCACTCAAGCCCGATCTGGTCATCACTGGAATGGCTCATGCCAATCCATTAGAGGCGCGAGGCATTAGTACGAAGTGGTCAGTTGAGTTTACCTTCGCTCAAATTCATGGATTTAGCAACACTCGCGATATCTTAGAGCTTGTCACTCGTCCGCTTCGTCGTAATAGTGCATTACAGAACATGGGCTGGGAGAAGCTGGTGCAAGAAGAAGCAAAGATTTAAGGACTGAGATAAACCTGACCCTCTAGAAGCGGATGATCGTTTCTAGAGGGTTTTTTAATCATCGCAGTTCAGGATGTCCTGATTTACTCATGATTTACTTAAGCTCCCTTGTCGGTTGCGATACTTGAGTCCAAGTTGCCAGCGAGACTCAAAAGTTTGGCAAAAGTTATCGATCGAGTAGAACAGTTCTTCTAGACTAAACGTGAGGGCGAACATAGCAAGTGCAGGAGGACTAATGATCGAGTGGACATCTGAAGCCGAGGCAAAATTAAAAGAAATTCCCTTCTTTGTGCGTCCGGCAGCCCGAAAGAAAATTGAGAAATTCGCTCAAGAAATGGGCGCAACTCAAATTACATCTGAGATCTACGATCAAGCTAAACAGAAGTTTGGCAATTGAGGACATCACCATGACTATTTCTGCACAGCCCAAGATTTGGACAGACGAAGAGTTTATGGCATTGCCCGACAACGGCGATCACTACGAGTTCGTTGATGGACAAATCCGAATTTTGGAGTGTGCAGGAATGGAGCATGGTTATCTTGCTGCACTTGTAGGTAGCTATTTAGGAGAACGTTGTTTCGATTTCAAACTGGGTATAATGTGCAATTCGAGTACGGCATTCAGGATGAAGTCTGGAAACCTGCGATCGCCCGATGTTTCCTTCGTTGCCAAAGACCGATTAAAAGGCTTGAAAAAATTGCCGAAAGGCTTCTTTGAGGGTGCGCCAGATTTAGCGGTCGAAGTCATTTCTCCTAGCAATACGTTCGATGAGATTCACCAGAAGATTGTGGAGTATTTTGAAAGTGGTTCTCGGTTGGTTTGGGTGATTAATCCTGATGAAGAAACGGTGCTTGTGTATCGCGGCGCAACGCTCGATCGCTTATTAAAAAAGACTGATTTTCTAGAGGGTGAGGAAGTCATTGAGGGATTTCGGTTAGCGATCGCTGAACTCTTCACCGAGCTTGATTTTGATTAACTCAGCTTAGAGGTCGTCGCCATAAATCTCTCGATTAATCGCCTCATCGCCATCTCCACCGTCAAGAATTTTCTAATCATACTCTTCGGGTATTTGGACGGGTAAAGGGCGGTACTCCGATCTCGCCAAGGTCGATCGCTTCTCTACAATGTCTTTATCACGATCGATCTTATGAGGGGGAACGCGATGCAGCCAACCAATGCCGAAAAATTTACCGAAAAAGCCTGGGAAGCGATCGTCCGCACTCCAGAGATCGTAAAGCAGGTACAGCAACAGCAGATTGAAACCGAACACTTGATGAAGGCGCTGCTGGAACAAGACGGTTTAGCGATTAGCATTTTCAATAAATTGGCTGTTCCTGTCGATCGAGTGCGCGATCGAGCCGATGAATTTATCCGTCGTCAGCCGAAAGTATCGGGGAGCGGCACGAATGTCTATTGGGGACGCAGTGCCGATTCGCTGCTTGATCGCGCTGAAGACTATCGCAAACAGTTCGAGGATGATTTTATTTCGATCGAACATTTGCTGTTAGGGTATGCCCAAGATAGTCGCTTCGGAAAGGCTCTACTGACAGAATTTAGAGTTGATGAAGCGAAGCTGAGAAACGCGATCGAACAAGTTCGGGGTAATCAAAAAGTGACTGACCAAACGCCAGAAAACAAATACGAAGCGCTAGAGAAGTACGGGCGTGATTTGACTCAGTATGCTCGCGAAGGGAAGCTCGACCCCGTGATCGGACGAGACGACGAAATCCGCCGCACGATTCAAATCCTGTCTCGTCGAACCAAGAATAATCCGGTTTTAATTGGGGAACCGGGTGTGGGTAAGACTGCGATCGCTGAAGGTTTAGCACAGCGTATTTTGAGCGGAGATGTGCCGCAATCGCTGAAAGACCGCAAGCTGATTGCCTTAGATATGGGGGCGCTGATTGCAGGTGCGAAATATCGCGGTGAGTTTGAAGAGCGGTTAAAAGCCGTTCTGAAGGAAGTCACTGATTCTCGCGGCAATATTATTCTCTTTATTGATGAAATTCATACGGTCGTCGGTGCAGGTGCGACTCAAGGCGCGATGGATGCGGGTAACTTGCTGAAACCGATGCTGGCGCGGGGTGAATTGCGCTGTATTGGTGCAACAACCTTAGATGAATATCGCAAGTACATCGAGAAAGATGCAGCCCTTGAGCGGCGATTCCAGCAGGTCTTTGTCGATCAGCCAACGGTTGAAGATACCATTTCGATTCTGCGCGGGCTGAAAGAACGTTACGAAGTTCACCACGGGGTTAAGATTTCGGACTCTGCTTTGATTGCAGCCGCAACGCTTTCGACTCGTTATATCAGCGATCGCTTCTTGCCTGACAAAGCGATCGACCTCGTAGACGAAGCGGCTGCGAAGTTGAAGATGGAGATTACCTCGAAGCCAGAAGAGTTGGATGAGGTCGATCGCAAAATTCTCCAGCTTGAAATGGAAAAGCTGTCGTTTAAGGGAGAAAGTGATGCAGCTTCTCGCGATCGTTTAGAACGCCTCGATCGCGAACTGGCAGATCTCAAAGAAGACCAATCGAAGCTCAATGCTCAATGGCAAGCTGAAAAGGGCGTGATTGATGAGCTGAAGAAGCTAAAAGAAGAGATTGATCAAGTTAGCCTTGAAGTTCAGCAAGCTGAGCGCGATTATGACCTTAACAGAGCGGCTGAATTGAAGTACGGCAAGCTCAATGAATTGAACCGTAAAGTTGAAGAAGCCGAAGCCCGTCTGACTCAAGCCCAGAAATCTGGTACATCTCTGCTGCGTGAAGAAGTGATCGAGGCAGATATTGCTGAAATCATTTCTAAGTGGACGGGTATTCCAGTGAGCAAGCTGGTTGAATCTGAAATGCAGAAGCTCTTACAGCTTGAAGATGTTCTGCACAAACGAGTGATCGGACAAGATGAAGCGGTAACGGCGGTATCCGATGCGATTCAGCGATCGAGAGCCGGACTTGCTGATCCAAACCGTCCGACTGCCAGCTTTATCTTCTTAGGCCCAACCGGTGTCGGTAAGACCGAGCTTGCTAAAGCTCTTGCTGCTTACCTGTTTGATACCGAAGAAGCAATGGTGCGGATCGATATGTCCGAGTATATGGAGAAGCATTCCGTCTCCCGCCTAATCGGTGCGCCCCCTGGATATGTCGGTTACGAAGAAGGCGGACAGTTAACCGAAGCCGTTCGTCGTCGTCCGTACTCGGTGATTCTGTTTGACGAGATCGAGAAAGCCCATCCCGATGTATTCAACGTGATGCTGCAAATTCTCGATGATGGTCGCGTCACGGATTCTCAAGGTCGCACAGTGGACTTCAAGAACACCATTATCATCATGACCTCGAACATCGGTTCACAGTACATCTTTGAATATGGTGGAGACGACGATCGCTACGAAGAGATGCGATCGCGGGTGATGGATGCAATGCGATCGAGCTTCCGTCCTGAGTTCTTGAACCGGATCGATGAAATCATCATCTTCCACAGTTTGCAAAAATCGCAACTGCGCGAAATCGTCAAGATTCAAGTCAAGCGGTTGGAGAGTCGATTGGCAGAGCGCAAGATGTCGCTGAAGTTGTCTGAGGCTGCCTTAGATTTCTTAGCTGAAGTGGGCTTTGATCCAGTGTACGGAGCGCGTCCATTGAAGCGGGCGATTCAGCGAGAATTGGAAACGGCGATCGCGAAAGAAATCCTGCGTGGACACTACACGGAAGGCGATACGATCTTTGTCGATGTCGGTGACACTGAGCGCTTAGAGTTCAAACGCTTACCTGCGGAAGTGGTGACAACACAATAATAAAGTCTGGACGATTGAACATTGCGATTAGGGTGAGATTACTCTCACCCTTTTATTTTGGGAAGTTTTACAACTGCTCTATTTGGGCAAAATTACACTAATAGTTATCACAAGCAGCCCATGAGTTTCCAAAAAGCTTTTGATACAATTGGGGACGAGCGTAAAAAGATTTTACAGGCGATTTCCTGTGTTTTTGAATCAGGTGAGGTTGCTCCAAAAGGAGCATGGATTGAAGTTGATAAAGTCGGCAGTCGGAACTTTAGGCAAGCTAGATGGTGTAGCGAAAATTCAACAATTGAAGCTTCGAGCAAAAGAAGCCGTACAAGAAAATATATTGGTAGAGCAGGATCACCTGAGCATCTTGAAGCTATAAGGATGCTTGAAAGAAGGAGAGAAATTACACGTCTAACAAAGCAGCTTGAAAAAATCGAAAAACAAATTGCCGCTAAAGTTCCTTATTTCTCACCTATTGCTGAAGCTGATATTGAGGAAGAGATTCAGAGAGTCAGTGTCATAACTCTTTCTCGTCCTAAGCAGAAAGAATTTCGTCAGACCTTGCTGAAAGTGTACGAAAATCGCTGTGCTGTTACAGGTTGTGATGTTCCGGCTGCATTAGAAGCTTCTCATATTGATCCTTTCGCAAAAGGCGGTTCAAATTCGATTTCCAATGGATTGTTATTGAGGGCAGATATTCATAAATTGTTTGATAGGTACTTAATTTCGGTACATCCTAGAACTAGAAAACTTTGTCTTTCAGTATTGCTGAGTAGCAGTAAGTATGCAGAATTTGAAGACAAAGTTATCTATTGTCCAAGATTTTCAGAATGGATGCCTAGCGAAGTTCTACTGTGGAGACACTATCATATTTTTCAGTGCCAAGCCCCCATTCTGAACCTGACAAACTAGGGTTAATCAAGTAGGTAATCATTACAGTTTTACTCAATGTCGCTCCAGAGTTGAGAAAGTAGAATTGTTTATCTTGTCCTAACCTGATGCAGTGCTTTTTGTAAATTGGCTTTAATTGCGTCAACGGGTGGATCATTGGATCAAACTGATCTTCCACTTCTGAGGCAAAGATGAGCACCCACACTCGTTGATTTGTCACATTCTGAATTTGCTGATCTAAGGCGAGATTGGTGCTCAAGGTAATCTCGCCTTAGATCAGCAAATTCATGAGCTTTCCTCACTCCGCAAGCCTTGAAGGCTCAATATTTCGATATTTCTTGGCAAGTTTGCTAAGGCTCTGCTGAAACTCAAGCGATAAACGAATCTCGATTGTGGGTGGTTCATCCATAGGGTTCTTCGTACTCCAGGCAAGCAAGATTATCTTACCTTCGTTGGCTGATTCAAGCGGTTGGTGAGTCCGTGGCAACGATCGCAAACTTGGACGACTGCGGTACGATCAACCACGATGTTAAGACAAGTTGTGCAGTGCAGATACCAGAATCAAATCACCTGTCGAATCACCTGTATGTTAAGTGGGTCATCTCTTCAAATCAGGGCTTCGCCGCTTAGACCCTAAAAAAAGAAGGGCAATCAGCCCTTCTCCCTATTGTTGCGATATAGATTCCCTTAGTCTTCGCGCTTATCGGACGGAGGATTGGAAATCTGTTCGGCTTCGGGGCAATCATCCGATACGAGCGGATCAACACATCCTTTCGGCACAGAGGAGAGTTTTTGAGTTACCGCTCCAATGCTTTCGAGCCGTACCATTTCTTCCCAAGAGCAGTTCTCGTCTTCTTCGTCGGTCTCATAACGCAACGTCACCAAATCTCCTTCGATATCTAGAATCTTGGCGCGTTCGATCCAGCGTTGTTGATCCCGCAAGAAGATCCAAACTTCACGACCATCACAACAGAGTTGATAGATCTTGCGGTGTAGCATATGCTTCTCCTGAGCGAATTACTCGAATATCACTAAATTAGACCGCAGCTTCGATTCTGCCGCCGTCTTTCATCAAACAGATTTGAGCGCAATGGCACGGGATGGGTAGGGTGCGATCGCAATTCGGTTGATCTGATCCAGGGGCAGAGTATTCATACAATCAAGCCTAGTGCTGGATCAGGCAAAAGCTTTCTCACCAAGGACAGGATTTGAAGCGCAACACGGTCGTAGCCTGGGAGTCGGGACTGGGGAGACACTCTTAAAGTCATTGTTGAGGCAGTAAAGGGACTTGGCGCAAAATCTGAATCAAGACAAGCTCAATTCAAATCGGTAGATAACGCTGGTAATCCGGAGTTAGCCAGAGGCTCGAAATCGCGTATCAAGGGTTCCCGAAGGCAGTAAACCAACAGGTACTTAATTCTACTTCCATTTTAACGAACCGATTGTCGATTGAATAGAACATCTCTACTAGATTTGAATTGTTCTGCGCGTTCCTATTAAAAAAATAAAAGGATGTGACAGCTTAGACACACCCTTTAAGAAAACTTAATCTTACTACGAGGAATTACGACTTTGGCGGGCCTGCTGTAACGATGATGACCTGTTCAGGTCGAAGTAGGTCTTGGGCAGTTTGATTCACTTGAGCCTGCGTCACCGCATCAATTTGATTCGGATACTGTCGCAGCTCGATCGCATTCAAGCCGTACATCTCGTTCATTAAGAGAACGCTGGCAAGTTGATCGGGGTTTGCTAAGTCAACGGGGTAGCTGTTGGTGATGGATCGCTGCGCCGTCACTACTTCGGTTGTACTCACACCCTTGGTGCGGATTTGGGCTAAGAGATTGACCGTGCTAGCGATCGCTTTATCGGCATCTTCGGGAGCCGTTTGCATCGAAATCACGAACGGGCCAGGACGGTTGCCTGCTTGAAAGAAACTGTAGATTCCGTAGGTGAGTCCTTGACGATCGCGCACTTCTGACCCCAATCGGCTCGATAGGGTATCTCCGCCGAGAATTTGATTCATCACGGAAGCGTTATAAAAGCGTGGGTCGCGGCGATCGATTCCGGCTGAGCCAATTAGCGTCACGGATTGAGTTTTGCCGGGAATCGCAGCATAACGGCGAACGGTTGCACTTGGAGATGAAACGGGCGGGAAGGTCAGAGTTGGCGCTTTTCCAGTCGCTTTCCAGCCGCCTAATTCTTTTTCGATCAGCGATTTGACTGCGATTGGATCAAAATCGCCTACCAGCGCGACGATCGTCTTATCCGGTCGGTAGTGCGATCGGTAGAAGTTGACTAAATCCTGACGTTGAATCACTGTTAGGCTGGCTTCGGTGGGGAAGCTGTAGAACGGATGATTTTCCGGGTAAACGGTTTGCTGAAAGACACGACGAGCAAGAACGGCAGGGTTATCGAGTTGAACTTTGAGTGTGGTCAGCGATCGGGCGCGAGAAAGTTCGAGTTCTCGATCGGGAAACGTTGCGTTCTGCGCGATGTCTGATAAAGTTTGCAGCACGATCGGCAGGTGCTCGGATAGGGCGTTAGCATTCACTAGAACGCTTTCTCGATTGGTGTCAACGCCAAAATTGATTCCTCGATCTTCAAGCGTTTTCGCCAGGGTTAGCGCGTCTTTGGTCGTTGTGCCGTTCGTTAAGTTGTCTGCCGTTAGTTTTGCCAGTCCTGCCTTTGTGTTGGAATCAAATTCTGAACCCGCTTGTATCGCAGCACTGAGCGAGATCGTCGGAGTGCTGGTATCGCGCATGAGTAGAACTCTCAAGCCGTTTGGCAGCACGTATTTTTCGGGTAGAGCTTGTGGAGTGCGATCGCCTTGTTGCACCGTAGGCAGGTATTTTGACACCTGAGCCGGATCAACAGGTAGTCCCGCACTAAATTTCTCACTGGTTTGACCTGCATTCACAGCGCTGCCAGATTTGCCGTCGATCGTCGTAGGTTGAAACAACCCGATCGTTGCTTTGTCTGGGATGAAATAAGTGTTAGCCACGCGCTGTAAGTCAGCAGGAGTCACACGATCGACGTTTGCCAAAAAGCGATCGGTGTATTTGTAATCCCCGGTGGTGGTTTGATCGTCCCCAAGTTGAAACGCTTGGCTAGTAATATCACGATTTCTTAGAAGCACTGAGGATTTTAGCTGGGTTTTAGCGCGGGTGAGTTCTTCTTGGGTCACACCCTGCGATCGAACCTCTGCGAATACCGTTTGAATCGCTTCACTAACCTTGGTCAAGTCCTGATTTGGGGCAGCGGTAGCAGAAAGGTCATACCATCCGCCTGAAATCATGTTTGCGGGATAGCCACTGAAACCGCTAATCAATCCGGTTTCGACGAGGGCTTGATACAAACGAGAACTGCGACCTTGAGTGAGAACGAGATCTAGAACGTGCAGCGCGGGCACATCTGGATGAGTTGCATTGGGTAAAGGATAAACGGCACTGAGCAAAGGAGCACTACCTGGCTCTCGTAGCACGATCGGTTGAGTTTGCTTTGTCGGTTTCGCAGCCGTTGCAGTCGGTTTCGGGGTATTGGTCTTTTCCCGCTTCAGAACTTTGCCAAACAATTCCTTCACCGCTTGCAGAGTGGGTTCTGTCTTGAAGTCGCCCACTAGAATTAATGTGGCATTGTCCGGGCTGTAATAGTTGCTGTAGTAGTTACGAACTTGCTCGACTTCAAATTTCTCGACATCCGCTTTTGTGCCACCCACAGGCAATCCATACGGTGAATTTGGTAAAGCTGCTCTCATCACCGCACGATCGAGCCGATAGTCCGGGCTATTTTCATAGCCTTGCAATTCCGAGATTACTACTCGCTTTTCACTGGTCAATGAATCGGAGTTGATCAAAGCATTCTGCATTCGATCGGCTTCGAGTGCTAGCAGCGATTGCAATTTATCTCGCTGAACCGTGCCGTAATATGCGGTCTGATCGTGGCTAGTGAATGCATTCGATTGACTGCCTAACGCATTGAACAAGCGACCAAACTGAATCGGTCGATCGGTCGTTCCTTTGAACATCAAATGCTCTAATTGGTGGGCAATGCCATTCACGCCTGCCGCTTCATCCCGCGATCCAATGCGATACCAAACTTGTACCGTGACGACTGGAGCGGTTGGAACTTCTTTGGTTAAGACCGTTAATCCGTTATCAAGAACAGTCTTACGAACAGTATCTGTCGTGGTGACGGAATCTGGAACCGCCGCCGATGCGGATTGTAGAAAAGGAACCGAGTTGGATAGCAGTACCGCGCTGAGACAGAGCATAAACAGAAAGCTGGCAAAGCGATATTGCTGAAGAAATTTTAGAAAAGACATCGGAAGATTAAAGCGCCTATGGTAGAAAATGCTTGGTCTGTAAAGCCTAGACCTTAGACCGTCGAGCAGGTTCCACTCTAGCGTTTGCAATCTAGCGTTTGCAGGTGTGATACCGAATTAAACATAGAATGCGACAGATCATACTCAAAGTCCCCCAGAATGGGGGATTCAGGGGGCGAGAATCTGTTGCATCCACAAATCAATTTGGTATGAGCGAGGTGTCGATCGTGGATCGATCATCCTGCAAGCTCAGTAAAGAAATATAAAGCAGTTGTAAACTGAGAGGAGCAGTTTCACAACGATCACTATGACTACGCAAACATCGCCCTCTATCTACGATTTTTCAGCGAATAGTATCGAAGGTCAGCCTGTTTCACTTAGCGCCTACAAAGATAAAGTATTGCTGATTGTGAATACTGCAAGTCAGTGCGGTTTTACACCTCAGTATCAGGGATTGCAATCGATTCACAATAAATATGAGAATCAAGGATTTGCAGTTTTGGGATTTCCCTGTAATCAGTTTGGACAACAAGAACCCGGAAGCGCTAACGAAATTCAATCCTTCTGTGAAATGCGGTTTGGCGTGACGTTTCCATTGTTTGAAAAAGTGGATGTCAATGGAGCAAATGCACATCCGCTGTTCAAATTCCTGACCAAAGCTGCACCCGGAATCTTTGGGACAGAAGGCATCAAATGGAACTTCACGAAGTTCTTAGTCGATCGCTCCGGTCAAGTCGTCAAACGCTATCCTTCGACCACCAAGCCTGAAGACATTGAAAAAGACATTCAGGCATTGTTGTAAGCATCTTCAAGCTGACAGTACGGGCGACTGTAGCTTAAAGGTGGCTCTAGAGCATGTTCAGCTAATAGCTCTGGATTGCTCATAATTCGCTCAGTTTCACCATCGAATACAATTCGCCCTTTGCTTAAAACGATCGTTCGATTGCACAGTTCTAACGCCAAATCTAAATCATGGGTTGCAATTAGCTGCGTCAACGGCAGCGTATCTAACAGTTCAATCAACTGACGACGCGATCGTGGGTCAAGCTGTGCCGAGGGTTCATCGAGAACGAGAACTTGCGGCTGCATTGCCAGAACTCCTGCGATCGCGACTCTTTTTTTCTCTCCACCTGATAAACCGTTTGCACTGCGCGATCCATACGTTTCGGGATCGAGTCCAACACAGCGCATTGCATGAATAGATCGATCTCTGAGTTCCTGTCCAGCAATGCCTTGATTCATTGGGCCAAAGGTAATGTCTTCCCAAACCGTCGGCATGAACAGTTGATCATCTGGGTTCTGAAACACAAGCCCGACAAAATCGCGAATCCGTTTTAGATTCTGCGCCTCGACTGGCAGCGTCCCGACGAGCACTTGACCCACTTGCGGCGTAATCAAGCCATTAAAGTGCATGAGTAAGGTTGATTTTCCAGACCCGTTTGCACCGACTAAAGCCACTCGTTCTGTGGCAGCGATGGAAACAGTCACTCCATTGAGTGCTTGAGTGCCGTCTGGATAAGCATAGGAAAGATTGTAGATGTCGATCGGATTATGGTGCATGAAATAGATAAAGTGCTTGACCGGACAATAAGACTGCGATCGTAATCGTTAACGCTAAAATATCGCGCCGTCCCCCTTTCTGAACCTCTGCAATCGGAGGTAAACCTTGATAACCCCGCGCTAACATGGCTTGATGCACGCGTTCGCCGCGCTCATAAGTGCGAATGAACAACGAGCCGAACATATTCCCGATGACCGTGCGCTGACGTTTGGAATTGCCCAACAAGTTGCGCGATCGAGCCGCTTTGTGCATCGAGCTAAATTCATCACTTAACACGGAGATATACCGATACATCGACGCAAGAATCGCAACGAGCAACGGCGGCATCTTCAGTGCAGCCAACGCATGAAGTAATGCTGGGATCGAGGTTGTGAGAATTAAAGTATTCAGAATCAGTAATGACAAGAGTGCTTTAAGGGCAATACTTCCTAAAATAGTTAAGCCTTCAGTTGTAATTTGTATCCAACCCCATTGGAATAAAACATCACCGCCGCCTCGAAACAACGTTCCAAGAATGACTACGCCAATAAAAACAAACTCTACTGCAACTCGCTTCAATAAAACTGATAATTGAACACGGCTCGCTAGGACAATTAGCGCGATCGCGCTTCCATAAATTGCCCAAGTCCACCAGCGACCGTTCGGGGTTAACGCGATCGCGAATACTAATAACAACACGCACAACACGCGCGATCGTGGTGTCAATCGATGCCAAACCGTTTTCTTTTCTTCAGCTTCAGCAAGATGCGGTGCGCCAATGTGCAATAAAATCATCGAGTCTAAATTGGATTACTTGAATCATTGAAGCTTTGGGGTTCGTTCTCTAAATCCCCCACAGGTGGGGGACTTTGAAGCAAATCCTAATCAATCATGCTCACGATTACGAACCAGAACTTTTCCAGCCCCCCAAGCTAATCCAAACGCAACTAACGTTCCGACTAAGCCTGCTGCGGGAGTGGCGATTTGCTCAGGAACACCCCGCAACTGATATTCCTCAAAGATTTGATAAAACGGTAACTTGT
This sequence comes from Cyanobacteria bacterium FACHB-DQ100, assembly GCA_014695195.1. Taxonomy (NCBI): domain Bacteria; kingdom Bacillati; phylum Cyanobacteriota; species Cyanobacteria bacterium FACHB-DQ100. Next base: position 341,410 of record JACJNW010000023.1, read on the forward strand.
GTGCGATCGGTTCTTCTGCCGCTTTTTTCTCAAAGCCTTGATCTTGAGCGACGCGATCGAGTCCGTCTGGATCAGAGCTAGCAAACGGAGAAAGAAACACTGCAACCAACAAAGCAATTCCTAAACCGGAGATAATAAAAGCGCGATTTCGAGTTTGTGAAGCTTGAGTCATAGCACTACCTTTTTAACGTGAAGAGTACGATCGAGGAAGCTCTTGCATAGCAGCACGGGGTGCTCTGTAAACCATATCCGGGCGAGTTTTCAAGATATAGCTCAATGCCACGACGGTAATGATTGCTTCACCAATCCCAATCATGACGTGCCACAACAGCATTGCAACCAGCGCAACGACGAGCGGTACGGCTCCTGAAATCGCGAGCTGAACTGCACAAACCAGTGCCGCAATTACAACGCTTATCCAAGCTGCGATCGCGGCTCCAATCAGCACAGATTTCGTAGAATCGCGCCCGATCATATTGCGAATTGATCGATACAAGTAGTAGCCACCAAACGTGCCAATCAATCCCATGTTAAAGATGTTGGCTCCCAGCGCAGTGATTCCGCCGTCTTGAAACAACAGGGACTGAACAATAAACACGACTGTCATGACTAGCGATCCCGCCCAAGGACCTAACAAGACACCCGCCAAAGTTCCACCAAGCAAGTGTCCTGAAGTTCCCCCCGGAATCGGAAAATTGATCATCTGAGCCGCAAAGATAAATGCCGCACACACCCCCATCAGGGGAACCACACGGTCTTGATACTCTGCCTGAACTCGGTTGAGACTGATTGCAATCAAAGCGATCGCAAATACCCAAGTCAGCAATGTGACAGGTAAATTTAAAAAGCCATCTGGAATGTGCAACGCCAAATGGTGCGGAAAAAATAGCACAGAAAGCATGAACTTATCTCCAACGAGACATCCTTGTGAGAAAACCTGTAGCGAGTTCTAAACGTTTAGTAGAGTTGATCGGTCTCTAAGAATTCAATCCTGCATGGGGGGATAATCGCCCGAATTTAAGCCTGACTTAAGATTCAAACCTCTTTTTCCAAAAAACTTCCGAAATTGCTATAGACGAAATGACAATTGATGCGCTAAGATACGCGATTGTGAGTTTTACACGCCCTTTATGAAAGCGCAAGAAATCATCCGCTCGATCGAAGCGGAACAAATGAAAGACAATATCCCCACGATCTATATCGGGGATACGGTTCGTGTCGGCGTGATCATTCAAGAGGGCGACAAGGAACGGACGCAGCCCTATGAAGGTGTCGTTATTGCAAAACGCAGTACGGGCATCACGCAAAACATCACGGTGCGGCGTGTGTTTCAAGGTGTTGGAGTGGAGCGAGTCTTCCTCATTCACTCTCCGCGCATTGAAAGCATCAAAGTGATTCGTCGGGCGAAAGTGCGTCGGGCGAAACTGTACTACCTGCGCGATCGCGTGGGTAAGGCAACTCGCTTGAAGCAGCGTTTCGATCGTCCTTTAACCTAGTTTGTCCAATTGCTGGTAAACTAGATACAGAACGCAATCAGAGTCGTTCAGCATATGCGCTCTTAGTTCAGTTGGTAGAACGCAGGTCTCCAAAACCTGATGTCGGGGGTTCAAGTCCTCCAGGGCGCGCTGAATTACTCTGATTTTGCATGAGTAGCGATTTTGATCGGATCGTGTGCCGCGATCGAGAAAAGTCTTTATTATAGAAAGTCGGTCGAGCGCTAATGGAGCACCAGCGGTGGCAAAGAAAGAAGAGGTCTTAACTCCCCAAAAATCAGGATTTGACCCGAACGAGTTTGCTAAGGAAACGAAGGAAGAACTGGATAAGGTCGTTTGGCCCAGCCGTCAGCAACTGATCGGTGAGTCCATTTCAGTGATTTTGATGGTCACGCTCTCTGCAACCACGATCTATCTCGTCGATCAACTCTTTCATTGGGCACAAGTGAAGGTGTTCGGATGACATACACTTCAGACGAAACGCAAAACGATCGCGCTGACGACAACCAGGATGAGGTGTTGTCAAAAAGCGCCCGTTGGTATGCTGTGCAAGTGGCATCGGGCTGTGAAAAGCGCGTGAAGATGAACTTAGAGCAGCGCATCGAAACCCTTGATGTCGCGAACCGGATTTTGGAAGTTCAAATTCCTGAAACGCCGATTCTCAGACACCAGAAAGACGGACGAGCCAAGGAAGCCGCTGAGAAAGTTTTTCCAGGCTACGTTCTTGTGAAAATGGTGATGGATGATGAAACGTGGCAGGTGATTAAGAACACCCCCAACGTGATCAACTTCGTCGGTGCAGAACAAAAGCGACGGTACGGGCGCGGGCGGGGTCACGTTAAACCAATGCCACTAGGACATGGAGAAGTCGAACGTATCTTCAAACAGTCCCAAGAGCAGGAGCCAGTCAGAAAAATCGACATGGCGACGGGCGACAAGATTACGGTACTTTCAGGGCCGTTTAAGGACTTTGAAGGGGAAGTGATCGAAGTTAGCCCAGAGCGGAACAAGCTCAAAGCACTTCTGTCAATCTTTGGGCGAGAAACCCCGGTTGAACTTGAAGTGAATCAAGTAGAGAAAATCTAATCGACTTCCAGAAAGTCAAGAATCGATGGCAAAAAAAGTAACCGCAGTGATTAAGCTGGCGATTAATGCTGGCAAAGCAAACCCTGCACCGCCGATCGGCCCTGCGCTCGGTCAGCACGGGGTGAATATCATGATGTTCTGCAAGGAATACAACGCCAGAACCGCAGATCAAGCGGGCATGGTCGTTCCTGTAGAAATCTCAGTTTACGAAGACCGTAGTTTTACGTTTGTTCTCAAAACCCCGCCCGCATCAAAACTGATTGCAAAAGCGGCTGGAATTGAGACTGGATCTGGCGAACCGAACAAAAAGAAAGTGGGCAAAATTTCCCGCGCTCAATTGGAAGACATCGCCAAAACCAAAATGCCCGACCTCAACGCAAATGATGTCGAAGCGGCAATGAAGATCATCGAAGGAACCGCTCGTAACATGGGCGTGACCATCACCGACTAACCTTTATTCGGGGGAGAGATTATCTCGCGATTACCCCAGGAGACACATGGTAAAGAAGCTATCAAAGCGCACGAGAGAACTGCGTGCCAAAGTCCAAGACAAGGCTTACACACCTTTAGAAGCCTTAGAACTGCTGAAAGAGACGGCAACGGCGAAATTTCCCGAATCCGCAGAAGCGCACATCCGACTCGGTATTGATCCGAAGTACAGCGACCAACAGCTCAGAACCACAGTCGCACTACCGAAGGGAACTGGACAAGAAGTTCGAGTTGCGGTGATTGCGCGAGGCGAGAACGTTACGGCAGCAACGAACGCGGGAGCAGACATTGCAGGTTCGGAAGAACTGATCGATGAAATCCAAAAAGGACGGATGGATTTCGATTTGTTGATTGCGACTCCGGATGTGATGCCGCAAGTGGCGAAGCTTGGTCGAGTCTTAGGCCCGCGTGGCTTGATGCCGTCACCGAAGGGCGGTACGGTTACATTTGATCTGGCGCAAGCGATCGCAGAGTTCAAAGCGGGTAAGCTCGAATTCCGGGCAGATCGTACCGGGATTGTTCACGTTCTATTTGGTAAAGCCAACTTCTCGGCTGAAGATCTGTTAACGAACCTGAAAGCGCTGCAAGAAACGATCGACAGAAACAGACCTTCCGGTGCAAAAGGACGCTATTGGCGTACAATGTATGTGTCGTCCACGATGGGACCTTCGATCGAGGTTGATATCAATAGCCTGCGCGACCTCAAAGTTGGAGATGCCGCTTAGACAAAAGTTTTTCAACTGAATATCCAAACCAAAGACAGCAGGTGGTTTACGCCTTAATGTCCTGCCGAGGTTTGATTTTTCGAGACACATTCACTGTGTTCTAAAGAAATCATGCGAACTCGGCTCTAATCAAGTCGGGTTTTTTGTTTTTGGATATTCTCTACATCCCAAATTAGGAGGTGAGAAAGAGTGGGAAGAACGTTAGCAAACAAGAAAGAGATTGTTGCCGATCTGAAAGAAACGCTGAACGAATCACAGTTGATGTTCATCATTAACTACAGTGGTTTGACCGTGGCGGAAATCTCAGATCTACGGAATCGTCTGCGTCCGAAAGGTGCGGTTTGTCAGGTGGCGAAAAACACCTTTATGGCGAAAGCAACCGAGGGTGACGATCGTTGGCAAGCGGTGAGCGAATTGCTGAAAGGTGATTCTGCGTTTGTGATGGTCAAAGACGATCTTGGTGGCGCAATCAAGGCTTACCAGGAGTTCCAAAAAGCTGCCAAGAAGACCGAAATGCGCGGCGGCGTGATGGATGGCAGAGTTCTGAAAGAAGCGGATCTTAAAGCGATCGCGGATCTGCCTTCAAAAGAACAACTCATTGCCCAAATTGCTGGTGCAATCAACGGAGTCGCAACCAAGCTGGCAGTCGGTATCAACGAAGTGCCGTCTGGTTTGGCAAGAGCGCTCCAACAACTGTCCGAGAAAGACCAAGAAGCAGCGTAAGTTGCTGAACACAATTCAATTTAGGGAGTTAGTTCCATGTCTGCTGTAACAGATGAAATTATTGAGAAGTTAAAGGGTTTGACCCTGCTCGAAGCTTCCGAACTGGTGAAGCAAATCGAAGAAGCTTTCGGTGTTAGTGCTGCGGCTCCGGCTGGCGGCATGATGATGATGGCTCCGGGTGCTGGTGCTGCCCCGGCGGAAGAAGTCGAAGAGAAGACCGAATTCGATGCAGTTTTGGAAGAAGTTCCGGCTGATAAGAAGATTGCAGTTCTCAAGGTTGTTCGTGGTATCACAGGCTTGGGTCTGAAAGAAGCGAAAGACCTCGTAGAAGCTGCACCGAAGCCGATCAAGGAAGGTGTTGCGAAGGCTGAAGCTGAAGACATCAAGAAACAAATCGAAGAAGCTGGCGGTAAAGTGTCGGTCAAATAGTTTCTGCTTAATTCTGATGATGTTAGGAGTCTCTATTAGAGGCTCCTTTTTTAGCGTCTAGGGTTGTCGTTCTGTACAAAGCTTATAGACTTCTCGGATTGCAATCCAAATCACAGCAACGCCGCCTAGTATCAGTACAGGAATGTTTTCTCCTCCAAGCAGTTTTTGAAGCTCCTGATTTGTTAAGGCTTGCCAAATGAGCTGGCTAGATGAGAGAGCTGCATAGATTTCTAGTGCAACAGCAAGGAAGTGAACCAGATTTAAGTTTCCAAGTGGCTTATTGAGCAGCTTACGAGTGATCAGAATGAATAATATGATTGCGAAAGTCAGCCCGACCCAGATGTACAGAATCAGCGTCATCGAATTGTTCTTCCTTTCCGGGCAGGTGAAATAGTTGTAACCCAGGCAAAGATTGTTGCTAGGATTCCGACAATAATGGCTCCTGGTAGTTGAGCGATCATTGCTCCCAAAGCGAAGCCACCACCAATGATCGCAATGATACGATCGCCCTTTTCCCAAAAGTCAGATTTAGCAGAATTGCGTTCTGGTAGATCAGTAAAGACTTCAAGAGTCCGATCGCTAAATCGAGTCAGAAGCAGAATTGCAGCTTGTTCGAGGTCGGTTCCCGTTTTTTCGAGAGTGGCAACTGCACTTTTCGATCGCTCTTGCGCTTGATATTGCTGCCTAAGATTCAGTCGAGCCGCTTCGTAGCGATCGCGTAAGTGAGGGTAAGTTTGAGTTAGATCAAGAATTATGTTGATCGCTTGATCGATGTGTTGTTGAGAGATCGCAACGCCGATTTGATTGATTTTGGGATAGTCCTCAGGAGCAAGGGGCGGATCGAGGCGGTCGATCGCGATTAGAAAGGCTTTTAACTTCGTTTCTTCGTTGGCTTTCATAGGGTTCCACCCGCGAGTGTGAATGCTGCCCAGTGATAGGAATCAGAATATGGCGTTTGATGTAGCTCTATTTTATGCTCGGTCAGATTTTCCTGAATCAGTGTGATTTCGTCTTGAATGTCCTGATGGTAGGCATGATCGGGTGGGAGTTGGGTGAGTGTGCGATCGAGCCATTCTAAGAGCGTTTTATACGTGCGAGATTGCAGCCAGAGTTGAGCGGTCTTGAGTGCTTCCGCAGGTGGCGTTTGAAGTTCGTAGAATTTGAGAATGAGCCAAGTGCTAGAGATTTCATCGACATTCCAAAGGGTGCTAAGAACGGCAGTCGCTCCAGCTTGAAGAAAGGCGCTGACGAGTCCGACGAATTCGGTATCGATCGTTTGATTTCCTGTCAGAGCGGTTTCACAAGCAGAGAGGGTGATTAGTTCGTAATGGCTTAGATCAAGATGGCGAATGGTTTTGGCGGTGAGACGATCGTCATTTGCAAGAATCAGGGCAGAGTTCTCAGGGGGCGTATCATAACCTGCGTGTCCCGTGAAGTGGAAATGTGTATGCCGATCGCTCAGTGCTTGAGTGACCTTTTCTGTCGTTGCTTTGGTGTCATCGAGTCGGGTGTGATTTGGGAAGAAATGGCAGGTTAAAGCAGACTCAAGTTGGGCGTATGGCATTTGAGGGCGATCGGTTTTGGGGTCTTCGACGCTGAGTAATTTGCGCGGGTGCGTCGATCGGGGTTTGCGCTGAAGATTGAGACCGATTTGAATACTGGGCAGGTAGACAGTCGTGAAGTTTGGAAACAATGAATGGACCGGCAATCGGTGAAGATCGCGATGGGGAATGAGAATGAGACGATCAAGAGTTCCGAGTGTTTGAACGATCGCATCAATGTCTAGGATTTCCCTCAGCTTTGCGAGTTGCGTTGCCAGAGTTTTACGCCAAGGATGATCAGATTGATTCGCTTTCTTGGTTCGATAATCGTTGTATTGAGTATTCCAGGTTTTGATCCAGGATTGTAGTTTTTGGGCGCGATCGTATTGCAGAGTATTCAGCAGAATTGAAGCTTCAGAGTCGGGAGTCAGGATAAAAGTCGTGAGGGAATCATCGCTGAAATGCCAATAGACGATCGCGGTTTGTGCGTTGAGCAGTTGACGCATTTTGGCATAGCTTGGGCTGGTAACTTGTTCTTTCCACTCATCGAGAATCCAAGTGAGACAGCGATTTTTATAGCGTTCTGCGGTCTCCAGAGCGGTAGTTGTTTCGCTTTGAGCGACTAAGCTATCAACAGCGATGCGACTAAAGTCTGAAAATTTTGTTTCAAGATTTCGTTTCTGTAAAAGTGTCGTTTGAGCGTTGAGCAATTGTCGAAAAACTTCTAATCCTGTGATGCGCCATTGGTTAGCAACTTCGAAATTGTTCAAGCCAAGGTGAGCTTCGATTAGATTATGAATCAGACTTAGATAGTGTTCTGGAAATGCTTCTAATGTCTGTCTTGCACTGTTGTAAGCTGTAATTGCTTGGCTGTAGTAGATTTTGATAGCTTGAATATTTTGATTAAGTCGTGCTTGATCAGAATAAATATTGCCTTTCTCATGATGAAGGATTCCCCATCCTTGAGGATTAGCTTCTCTCAAAACATGAGCAAGTCCTTGATTATAAGTTGCAATTGCCTCTTCGTACTGTCCTAGATTACTAAGTGAAATGCCGCGACTACTCCAAGCTTCGGGAGATTCTGGAACAATTTCGATTGCTTTGTCATAGCTGGCAATTGCAGATTCGTATTGTCCTAAATTAAAGAAAGAATTGCCAAGATTTTTCCAAGCCGCATAATAATCTGGTTTGATTCTAACGACTTTTTTATAGTTAACGATTGCTTCCTTAAAATCTCCCGCCCTGTAAGGTTGATTGCCTTGACTAAACCAAACGGTAGGATCATTTATGAGTTCCATACGAATTTTGATTGCTTTTTCATCTGCCCGGATCGCCTCTTCATATCGCCCTAATTTTCTCAGTGCTTCTGCTTTCCCGCTCCAAGCGTCGGTCGATTCGGAATCAAGCGCGATCGCTTGCTCAAACCAGCGCAACGCAAATTCATATAATCCTAACTGCAAAATCTGGTTAGCAGAATTCAGATATTCCTCAGTTTGTCGAATTTCTGAAGCCACAATCTGATTGATGAACGATTCGATCGATTTTAGACAGAAAAAACTGGAGGTTGATGAATTTACAGATCGTTTTTATCCTTTAAGAGGAACCAGGGCGAGTACGATCGTGCATTCGAGAGAATAACCGCGATCGCTGTTCAATGCGTAATTGAAAAAGCCGCGATCGAGAATAAAAGAGTCGAGCACGAGAATAAAAGACTCAACCGTGAGTATTAGAGTTTAGAATTTGAGATTCAAAGACTCAAGCGCGAGAATAAAACACTCAAGCACGAGAATAAAACACTCAAGCTTGAGTGTTAGAGAGTCAGCCTTGAGATCAAAATACTGACCATCGATGCGGATAGCACTTTTGGAGGTCAATCTCTTACTGCTAGTGGTAGCTTTAGTGCAACAACAGGTAATCCCAACGCTGCAGCTCCGATTGCTCAATATCATCAGCGAAAAATTGATCAAATTGTCGCTACTTTACCGATCGCGCTAACAACATCTCAATCTTGCTTAATAGGCGCGGTAGGTCGATCGGTTTGATGTCGTATTCATCGCATCCTGCTGCAAGGCACTTTTCGCGATCGTCTGCCATTGCATGTGCGGTAAGCGCAATTACCGGAATTCGCTGGGTTTCGGGGATTGCTTTGAGTTGCTGAGTGGCTTCCCAACCATCGAGAAGCGGTAAGCTCATGTCCATGAGAATAATGTCCGGCAGGTATGTTTTTGCTTGATCAATTGCTTCAACGCCATTGATTGCGATCGCAAGTTCAAAACCCCGTCGTATTAATCTGCGCGATAGCATCTCGCGATTGACTTCGTTATCTTCTACTAGCAAAATTCTTGTCATAGGTTATAGTTGGCGAATTCGTTCAACGACCAGGCTTCGGACTTCCGCCAGCAATTGCTCGCGGCTGTAGGCTGCTTTTTGGAGGATTTGCTCAACGGATTGATGAAGGCTCAAGTATTCCGAAGGTGTGAGCGTTGTTGCTGTGACCACCACAATGGGAATCGATCGCCACGCTTCGACACGGTGTAACTCGGTGATGAACTGAAAGCCATCCATTTCTGGCATCATCAGATCTAGCAGAATCAAATCTGGCTGCTGTGCTGCAACCTCTAATAAGGCAAGTTTGCCATTTCGAGCTGTGATTGCGTTCCAGCCTTCTCTTTCAAGCGTTCGCTTGAATAGCTCGCGAGTTGCGTCATCATCTTCAACGATTAGGATTCGTTCCTGCTGAGTAGTGAGATACTTTTTGAGGACTTGATTGAGGCGCTTGTAGTCGATCGGCTTCGTGAGATAGTCAGAGGCTCCTAGCGCAAAGCCGAGATTTTTCTGATCAACGATCGTGAGAATTACGACCGGGATGTCTGCTAGTTGCGGGTTGGCTTTCAGAGCTTTCAGCACCGACCAGCCGTCCGTCTTCGGCATCAAGATATCGAGTGTGATGGCAGCGGGCCGATGTTCGATCGCCATTGCGATTCCTTGTTCGCCGGATGAGGCGGTGAGGACTTGAAAGCCTTCTTTGGCGAGAGCGCGATGTATGAGTTCTTGGGCTGAGGGGTCGTCGTCGATTATGAGAATTTTGGCAGCGTTGGGGTTGGGGGTTGGGGAGTGGGGGGTGGGCGATGTTTCTGAGAGGGAGGGTGAGACTTGTAGCGGTAATCGAACTGTAAAGGTTGAACCCTTTCCAATTTCGCTTTCTACGGTGATATCGCCGCCCATCATTTGACAGAACCTGCGACTAATCGCAAGTCCGAGTCCTGTGCCACCATATTTACGAGTGGTAGACGTATCTGCTTGCGTAAAGGCTTCAAACAGATGGCTGATTTGTTCGGCCGTCATGCCAATGCCTGTATCGGCGATCGCAAGCTCTACCCATCCGTCTGAACGATGCTCTTGAATCGATAGTGTGATCGTCCCGTTTTCTGCAAATTTCGCGGCATTACTCAGTAAATTTAGTAATACTTGTCGGACTTTGGTTAAATCTGCACAGATGTCACCTAAACTATTGACTTTTATAATCTTAAGAGTGTTGTTATTTTGGGTAATTAACGGCTGAATTGTGGCTTCAATTTCATCGACTAGAAGTTCGATCGCGAATGTCTCTAGATATAATTCCATCTTGCCTGCTTCAATTTTGGAAATATCGAGAATGTCGTTGATCAAATCCAGTAGATGTTTGCCTGCATTGCGAATCTTTTGTAAATCCGGTTGAATGTCGTCATAGCCTAGATCGATCGCATCTTCTTGGAGAATTTCGCTGTAGCCAATAATCGCATTCAGCGGAGTGCGGAGTTCATGGCTCATGTTGGCAAGAAACTGACTTTTTGATCGATTTGCAGCTTCAGCGGCTTCTTTTGCAACGTAAAGTGCTTCGGAAATGCGGTTGCGTTCTTCTTCGTTGCGAATTCGATCGCTAATATCTTGAACAATGCCGACGTAATTCAGTAACTGACCCTTCGCATCACGCACGGCTGCCGCACTTTCGGAAATCCAAATCACGCTGCCATCTTTGCGGTAAACCTGCGACTCAAACTCAGACACGCGATCGTACTCTTCAACCCATTGCACAAAGTGATCGCGCACTGTTGGATCGACATAAAGCTGCTCTTTGATATTGCTAAGACAGTGCATTAACTCTTCTGCTGAATCATAGCCATATATGCGAACCAATGCCGGATTCGCGCTGAGAAATCGCCCGTCTGGAGAGGTTTGAAAGATGCCTTCTGTGGAATTTTCAAAGATGCTGCGATATTGCTCCTCTGCTCGCTGCACGGCGACTTCTGCTCGTTTTCGTTGTGCAAAGTTTCGCGCTAGTGCGGCATAGATGCCGACGATCGCCACTAAAACCAAAACGGTAAATCCAATTGCCCGATGCTTGCGCTCGTTGTAGTAATCGAGGCGCACTTGGAGTAGACGATCCACGGTGGGCACGATCGCATCGTAAAGCTGAAAGTGGGACTTGATTGCGTCTTCTCCAGGGGGTGGAAACGAACTCGATTGAAAGCTGACGCTAGAAAATGCTTGGATATTGATGAGTTCGATGAATTCACGGGCGCGATTTAGGCTGGTTCGGGCTGGAGCTTGAAGCGGTGCTTGAATGGATGGATTGTAATTAAAAACCGTGCGTCTGGCTCTTGCTATCGTGTCGATTTGACTATTGAGCGCACTGTACAAATACATTAACTTTGCTTTGTCATCTAGCTCAAATTTTTGAGTCTGAGTTGACAATCCGATCGCTTGAATTTGGGCGGTGTGTTCGATCGTCGCTGGTAGTTGAAGAATTAGAGTGTTGAGCAGGTAATAAGTATCCAGTTCTGGATCGAGAATCATGTTTGAGGTATCTCCAACATGAATCATCTGTGCCAGAATTTTTTCAACTAAGTCAGAGTGCAGTTTAAAGCTTGCGTTCGGGTCAGAGGTTGCGGGTTGATTGAGAATGTCTTGCCAATCGCGTTTGATAAATTTCCAGTTGTCCTCGGTTCTCAAAGCGTTTTTGGCGCGGGATTGGAGTGTGTCAACTTCCTTGATCGTGCGTTGAATGGCGGTTTGCGTGGCTTTAATTTTGGCGCGATCGCGCTTGGCTGTAGAGGACTGGGACTGCGATCGATGGGCTATCACTTGTTCGAGCAGTTTTCGCAGCGCATAATTGTACTCTAGCCCCAGCTTCTCCTGGCGAGTAAAGGTGATGCCAGTGTCAATTTCGGCAACAAGCTGCTGGACAACGACGGTCAGTGGCAGTGTAAATATCGCCAGTAATCCAACCAGTGAGATTGGACGTGCCCAGTGCTTGATAATGCGTTTCACGTTGTTTGAGCCTTGGCGATGAAGCAGGGAGACGATCGTGCGTTTCAGAGAGATTACTGGGCTGAGTGCGAAACTTCAGTAAACTAAGTTACTTTGATCGCACGATGTATAGCAAAACTGCTGGTCATTATGCGAAAACTCTTGCTGAAGTTGCTTAACCCTGGTGTAGAGTTACACATCCTTACGCAATATAAGTTTACATCCAAACCTAGATTGCCCAACTTTTTCCGGCGGTTTACTGAGGTTTAGATAATTATGAAACGCGATCGTCACTTTTATACCCACTTGATTTGTGAACGCTGTATATAAGCTATCGTTGCGGTATTACACCCCTGATCGAATCGATATTATTGCCCTGCACGTCGCTTTCGGGACTCCTTGCGCTTGGTCATAACTAGACAAAGCGCGTTAGTTGAACCCGGTAGCGATCTTTTTTCGTCACCATGACTTCTCCCACTTCAACTCGCCCCTTACCGCGAATTGCAATGAGATCTCCGGATTTTACCGAGTAGCTCGTTGAAGTTGTTTCTTTCCAGTTCACGCGCACATCGCCTGCTGAAATTAAATCTGCCATCTTACTGCGCGACATGCCAAAGCCTGCAGACGCGATCGCATCTAACCGCATGGATGCTTCAACGGTAGTCAGTTCTTTCTTTTTGGGTTCGCGGATTTTCAATTCCTCGAATGGAATTGACTCGATTTGTACGGGCACTGATCGCACTTGTTTCAAATTGGTTTGCAGAAATTCCACCAGTTCGGGAATGACGATGGCTTGTGCGCCGCGCTCTCCTAAAACAATAATGTCACCGACTTTTTCCCGCACGATGCCTGTGCCGAGAATTGCGCCTAAAAAATCTCGATGAGTTGCTGAGTCAAACAGGAAATTTCCAGCAATATCAAGGGCAGCGAGTTGAACTTGCGCTGGCTCGAGCGGTATTTCAGCACGAGCGATCGCTACTCTTTGACGTTCGGCTTGGGGGTAGCCACCCCAGACGATGAGTTGAATTTCGGTGAGGCGGGAAAACGATCGCTGAACTTCTGCGAGTTCTGGGGGTGAGAGAAAGTCGCTGATGACCACTTCCCAGGTTTTGATTGCTTGTTCTGCTTGGTCGATCACACGTGCGATCGTGTCTCGGTTTTCTACGCCTTTGAGGAGGTCTTCCCTTGGTAACATGACAAATAGAGATAAAACTATATTTTATCGAACTTACAGCATGACCCAAACGAAACGAAGATTTACCAGTATTGAGGAATATTTAGACTATAACGGCGGGACTGACACCCGATATGAGTTAGTGGATGGGGTGTTAGTTGAGCTGCCGAGTGAGAGCTATCTAAATCTCCAGATTGCAATGTTCCTGTTATCGAAGCTGATCGAAATTGGAGTACCGTACTATCTATTGAACCTAAAAGCAGAGATTGAGGTCAAACGCCGTGCTGCGACTGTTCGATATGCAGATTTGCTAGTGCTAACTGCAGAACTCGATGCAGCAGTATTGGTTAATTGATCCTGAACGGGAAGTTGTCATCGTTCTTCAGCTAGAGGCAGAGCACTATGTTGAAGTTGGACAGTTTAGACGGAGTGAGATGGTGATTTCCCCGACGTTTTCTCGATTGCAATTGACGGCTGAAGCAGTTTTGAGGGCTGGAAGATGAGTTATTTAGTGGCAGTTTTAAGCGATCGGATTCAAGCAGAAGCAGCGTATTCGGCATTGGAAAAAGAAGGCTTGCCGATGGATAAGATTACGATTTTGGGACGGGGTTATAAGAGTGCGGATGAATATGGCTTGATTGATCCGAATGAAACGGCGAGAAAACAGGTGCGCTTGATGGCTTCTTGGTTGGTGCCGTTTGGGTTTGTGGGCGGTGCGGCATTTAATGTGATTACTGGATTGGATACGTTCGCGTGGGCGGGTGAAATTGGGAGTCCGCTGATCGCAGGTATTCTTGGCGGACTGTCGGGATTGATGGGCAGTGTGTTTGTGGGTGGTGGTGTGGGTATGGTGGTTGGTGGCGGGGATGCTCTGCCTTATCGCAATCGGCTCAATGCTGGGAAATACTTGATTGTGGTTAACGGTTCGGATACGCTGATTCGGCAAGCGACTCGGAGTTTGAGAGCGTTTGATCCTGAAAGCTTGCAGGGATATGCGGAACCTGGTGTGACTTAGGATGAGTCTCGATCGCAGTTCACAAGAAGCGAGACAGCGATCGCTTCTTGTCTCACTCTCTCACGTTTGTTTTATTAATAGACTTATTTCAAGTCTCAAACGAGAATATGCGATTATAATAATTAATCCCAACTCTTTGATGAGACAAGGTATTGGAAGTCAGGGGGTTTGGCAATTTCTTATCCCGAACTTAGGTTATTAAAGCTCTCAAACGAAAATATGGGATAGAGAAGAGGAGCGATCGCTTCTTGTCTCACTCTCTCACGTTTGTTTTATTAATAGACTTATTTCAAGTCTCAAACGAGAATATGTGATTATAACAATTAATCCCAAATCTCTAAAGACTCGCGGCACATTCTCGTGAAGACGCGATTAGAAGCTTGCAGGCTGAAGGAGTACAAGCTCATTTTCTTGAATTAGTCTCAGTTCTAGACTCACATTGAGTCTCAAATTATCATCTGGGATGAGATTCGCTAGGGCAGCACCGAATTTAGTCTATGAGGGTGATGATCGCTTGCACTAACTGTTCTGGGTCAAGTGGCTTTGTGATATGCCGTTGATATCCACTGTTGATTGCACGGTTATGATCATCTTCTCTGGCATAAGCAGTGAGCGCGATCGCGGGAATCTGTCCCCCCTGCTCGACGGGTAAACTTCGTACCTGTTGAATCAGCGTGTATCCATCGACTTTGGGCATCCCAATATCACTGACCAATATATTGGGTTGAAAAGATGGCAAATTTGAGAGTACCTCTGCGGCAGAAGTCACGATCAAAACCTCTGCTCCGTATTGGGTGAGTAATACTGCGAGTAGATCGCGGGCATCAGGTTCATCATCCACGCCAAGGACTCGAATCCCAGTTAAATCGAGTTCTTGGTGGGGTGGCTCGATCGATGGCTGGATTGCGGGTTGAACATTGAGCAAGGGCAGTAAGACCGTGAACGTTGCGCCTAATTCTTCGCCGGGGCTATCGGCTGTAATGGTGCCGCCGTGCGCTTCCACTAACTGACGAACGATCGCTAACCCTAACCCTAATCCCCCATATTTGCGAGTAATCGAAGCATCTTCTTGCTGGAAGGATTCAAAAATGTGAGGAAGAAACTCTGGACTAATGCCTTTACCCGTGTCGCTTACGGTGAGTTGTGCCTGATTGCCGACTTGTTCTAGGTGGATGTCTATCTGTCCACTATTAGGAGTAAATTTAATCGCATTGGACAACAGGTTCCAGACGACTTGCTGAAGGCGAGCCGCGTCACCCCTTACTTGTCCAATGTTGGGTAACACAGAATGCAGTGAAATTGCTTTAGCTGTGGATGCTGTTCTGACTGTTTCGATCGCCGCTTCAATCACAAAGGATAGATTGACAGAGTTGATATTTAAGGTGAGCTTGCCGCGTAGAATTTTGGCAACATCGAGGAGATCATCAATTAGCTGAGTCTGAAGATTGGCGTTGCGCTCGATCGTCGCGAGGGCTTGAGGCATTTGAGCCGCGTTCACTTTACCCGCTTGCAGTAGCTTTGTCCAACCGAGAATGGGGTTGAGGGGCGATCGTAACTCGTGGGACAGAATTGCTAAAAACTCGTCTTTGATGCGGTTGACGCGGACAAGTTCCTCGGTCTGCTGCTGGAGGGAGTTGAGTAGTTCGGAGCGTTCGAGGGCGATCGCAATTTGGTCGCAGATCGCTTGAAAGAGAGACTGCTCAGAGGCTGTAAACTCAGTGCGACTGAGGCTGCCAAAGCTCAATGTGCCAAGCAATTTTTCTCGAACCACCAAGGGCTGGCTGGCACAAGCGGTGGCACCGAGCGATCGTGCTAGTTCCAATTTCGGTTCATCAGACTGCTGAATCTCTGCCCGCACGATTTGGCGGCGTTCTTGAGCGACCATACCGCAGATGGCTTGCCCAATGTTTAGCCATTTGATCTGCTGAGCAACGTCCTCTGGGATGCCGCCGTAGTTAGCAAGCTGTAGCTTTTGCTGCGATTCATCCAGGATGTAGTTGAGATACACATCTAGTCCCACTCGATCCTTGAGCTTGCTAAATACGGTTTCAATCAGAGCAAGCGGTTGAGTAGAAGAAAGCAAATCGCGGGTTGTTTCATACAGCAATTCGATATGATCCCGACGCTCTGCAAGAGCGGCTTCGGATCGTTTTTGCTCAGTAATGTCTAAGATCGTACCGATCATCCGAAGCGGCTTTCCGGTCGCATCAAAATACGCTTGTCCTTTTGCCCTAATCCAGCGCTCAATGCGGTCTTGAATTCCGATCGTGCGATATTCCACGTCGTAATCGCCACCACTGGCTGAATTGATTGACCATTGCATTGCCTGTTCTGCGCGATCGCGATCGTCGGGGTGCAGTGCCTCAAAAAAGACTTCGAGGCTAGCGTCGGCTTCAGGGGGTAAGCCGAGAATGGTTTTGCAGCCTACATCCCAAGTGAGTTCACGGGTGATCAGATTCCAGTCCCAAGTGCCTAACTGAGCAGAGGCGATCGCGATGCGGAGGCGGTCTTCGCTCTGGTGCAAGGCTTCTTCTGCAAGTTTGCGATCGTGGATGTCGACGATCGAGCTAATGTGTCCTTTGAACTGATGACTCTCTGGATCAGTCCAAGGGTGTCCAGCTCCAATCACCCACCGATAGTTGCCATCCTGTCCCCGCAGCCGATATTCCGTCTGAAATGCTTCGTGGCGCTCAACTGCATTTAAGAAAATTGTTCTGGTCGCTTCGTAATCTTCGGAGTGCACAGCGTCGAGCCATCCCAACCCTAGTCCTGCGACTTCTGATTGTTCGGTGAACTCGTACCAGCGTTTACTTAAGTAGGTGCAATGCCCTGTAGTATCTGCGACCCAGATCATCATGGGGGCGTTGTCTGCCATGAGGCGGAAGCGTTGTTCACTAGCGCGTAGGCTTTCTGCGGACTGCTTGCGCTCTGTAATATCCATGTCCACTCCAGCCATCTTGACTGGGTTGCCTGCTGCATCATAGAAGACTTGTCCCAGACCCAGTGCCCAACGTACTGTGCCATCCGGCAGAATAAAGCGGAATTCGATGTTGTATTCTTCTCGATCGTGAAGTGCAGGCTGAATCGCTTGCTCAATCCAGGGCAGATCATCGGGGTGAATCATTGATCTGACGGTTTCATAGCGTCCATCAAAGCTACCAGGAGCCATGCCAAATAGATGTTCTAAATTGGTAGACCAATGGACGCGATTGGTTTGAAGATCCCAGTCCCAACTGCCCATTTTGGCGGCTTTCATTGCCAGATTTAGCCGCTCTTGGCTTTGTTGCAAAGCAAGTTCGGCTTGCTTGCGGCTGTCAATATCGGTTACGGTGCCAATCCAACCTGTGGTTTGTCCTTGGTCGTTTTGGGTTGGTACAGCGCGACAGATAAACCAGTGGTATTCGCCCTTGTGACTGCGGATTCGATATTCAATTTCAAGGGGTGCTTGATTGAGGAGCGATGTACTCCATTGAGACAGGGTGCGATCGCGATCGTCGGGATGAAGTGCACTTAGTCCTGCTAAGCCCATCGACTCCGCTTCGCTGAATCCTGTGTACTCATACCAGCGTTGATTCCAGTAGTTAACATCTCCGGTGGCATCGGCAGTCCATACCATTTGCGGCATGGCTTCGGCTAACGCTTGGTAGCGCTGCTGGCTGGCTTTGAGGGCGACGGCGGACTGACTGCGTTCCGAGATGTCGAGAAAGGCTCCGATCGCGCCCCGGATTTGATTTTGATCATCGCGTAGGGGGGTTGCATAGCATAGGAGCTGGCGGATTGCGCCATCGGGGAGTAGGATGTCAAACTCTACATCTCGCACTTCTACGCCCAGTCTGGCAGCGATCTGCATGGGCAGATTCTCAGGGGGAATTTCCTGTCCATTTTGGAAGGTGCGATAGGAGGGTTGCTCGGTAGTAGGTGCGGTCTTGGAGATGTTTTCGCCGGAACGAGTGCCGAGCATTTCTCGAATGTAAGCATTGCTCTGCATTTCAGTGCAGGCTGGATTAGTGGCGATAGCGACACCGACGGGTAGGATTTCTAATAGCGTTTGCAGTTCCAAGACGCGATCGGTTAACTCCTGGTTGAGTTGTTGGATGGCTGCTTCAGCTTGTTTTTGCTGAGAGAGATCGATCGCGAAGGCGACATGCTCATCTATGCCATCTACCCATTGTGTCGCACTGATCCAAATGGGAAGCCGTGTTCCATCGCGCCGGATCAGTTCTTTTTCTCCAGGTGGGAGGGTGCCTTGTTGCCGCAGGTGTTCCATTGCCTGCTCGGTTTGTGCGGATAGCTCCGGTGGGGCAAAGTCACACCAGTTCATGCCGTGCTGCTCAAATTCTTCCCGGCTATAACCATGTAGGTGCAGCATGGCGTCGTTGATAACGCTCACGTCACCGCCTGCGGTGGCGATGCCAATGCCGATTGGAGCCGTATCAATTAGCCGTTTTAGTCGATTCCGCTGTTGTTTCAGGTCGATTATGGTCTGGTTTAGCTCGAGTTCTAGATATTTGCGATCGGTGACATCGCGCCAAGAGGCAACAAAGCCGTCATTCAGTTTGGTGACTCGAATATCAAAAGCCCGCACCAGTCGGCGATCGGCATAGGTGTCATCGTAGATTAGGGAGTCTTTAATTAAGGGTTCACCCGTTTCCACCACATAGCAATATGCATCGAACAAGCCTGATTCACGATGACCTGGTAGTACCTCACATAAGCCGCGTCCAATCTGCATTTCCTTGGGCATTTGGTTGTTTTCGCACGCTGCTGCATTGAGATAATCGATGCGAAAATCTAAGATCTGTCCTGAGCGGTCACGGATGGCTGAGAAGATGCCAAAACAGTCGAGCATATTCTCAACTGAGGTTTGGAACTGCTCTTGGCTGCGTTGCAGTTCTCGTCGTAACTCTGCGTTTTCGATCGCGTTCCGCAATGAGAGTCGCAGGTCATCAGGTGTGATCTGATCTCTAACAAGATAGTCTGCTGCGCCGTTTTTGAATGCCTGGACTGCGGTCTTTGTGTCTTCATCGTCGATCACAACGATCGGAGGGCAGCGATCGCCCATTTGTTCTTTTAATTGACGCAGCAGAGTAACGCTATTGGAGTGGGGAAAATGAAGCTCTAAGAGAATGGCATCGATTTGCTGTAGCTGAGACAGTGCTAAAATTGGGGTCTGACATTTCAAAATTCTGTATGCAACAGTTCTGTCCTGTTGTAATTGATGCTCATATTCGCGATCGTTCTCATCTGAGTCAGAGACGACAAGGACAGTCCGGTGAGTTGACATGCTGGGGCTGGGGCTAGCAGAGATGAAGTGAAGCGATAGGATTTGAAACTTTTTGTAGAGTCGCGAATAGATTCTATCAGGTTTAAAGTGGTGTTAGCTTCGGTACTGTAGCTGGCTGAGTTGTCTCAGTAATAAATCTATTCAAGGGAAGAAATTAAAATAATTGAATTAGTTTGACTATCAATTAAATTCTATTGAATTGGTATACGAAGAGCGTTTTTCGCTGGATCGGTTTGAGGCAGTAGGGATAGTGCAAAACAGTCTTACAGAAGTTTTTCAAGCTGCGGAAACTGTCTGATGACCAGTTTTTTGGATTTAGCAGAGCGGATAGATTCCGATTGTTTTAGTTTAAATACTTGAGCCTGCAAATTTACGAATTACCGATGTTTCAAGTCAACACCATGAACCGTCATTTTCTCCTAATATTAAGTTTCAACCTTTGTATTCCCTTCACGACTCTGCTTAGAGCTGAGAGTCAGCCTGCGGCATTTGACTTTCGCAATAATTTGAAAGATGGAAATTACCGCTTCTGTAGCCAACGCCCTCGATCGGGAACTGTGACTGCTCCTAATGAAGTGGTGGGCAATTGTTTTCTATTTCGTAAACAGAGAGGGCAGGTGATTGGCAAGTATTACGATACTCGCAGCTTCGGTGAAGTGAGTGTGTGTTTGAGTGGTTCAGTTACCGATCGTGTTCTCGCTCAAGGGCTAGAGGAAATTGGTGGAATTGGTCGGCAACGAATTCCAGCCAATTCAATGAGAGACGAATTAGTCAATTGGGATAAGGAGGGCATTCTGAAGGTTTCAGGAGCTGAAACTTACAGGGGGACTAGCGATAGAGGTAGGTTGGTGCGCTATCGACAAGCAATTCTGGATTTGAAGCGACTCTATCGGGTGAATGCGGGAGCGATCTTGCCGCCGACTCGATGCTTCTAATAGGGGGGTGCGGTCATGTTCTAGACCTGTGTATTATATGCAAGGATAGAATTGGTTTCTAGCTGTTCTTGTAGACATGGTACTCGAACCTGTTTGTTGCCCAAGCTGCAATAGTACAAACATCGTGAAAAATGGCAAAAGCGATGAAGGGAAACAGCGCTATCGTTGCCGCAATGCTGAGTGTTCCCGCCGCTCTTTCATTCGCGAGTACAGTTATCGGGGCTATCTACCGGAAGTCAAGCAGCAAATCAGTGATATGGCAGTCAACGGAAGTGGCATTCGAGATACGGCACGAGTGCTGAAAATTAGCCCCACAACCGTGATTGAGGAATTAAAAAAAAGATCGCCATCTCGAACGAGTCAATACCGCTCTACTCCAACAGATGGAAAGTTCACCGACGAGCGCGATGGTCGTCAAAGTTGAAGAAGCAGAAATGGACGAGATGTGGAGCTTTGTGCAGTCCAAGAAACAGCAGCGTTGGTTATGGCACGCCATTGATCATCGCACAGGTGCAGTGTTAGCTTATGTTCTGGCTCCGCATGAAGATGCAGCACTCAAAGAACTTCAGCAATTGCTGGCTCCGTTTGCCATCAAGCACTTTTACACCGATAGTTGGGGGGCATACTTGCGCTTGTTAGAGTCTCAAAAGCACACTGTGGGTAAAGCCAATACTCAACGGGTTGAGCGCAAGCATTTGATGCTCCGCACGCGGATCAAGCGCTTAGCTCGAAAAACAATCTGTTTCTCCAAGTCTATTTGGTTGCACGATGTGGTGATTGGATTGTTCATCAACCGCTATGAATTTGGTCGAGCAGTGTGATCGTTCATCCACAGGTCTAGAACATGACCGGGGGGTGCATAGTATTTTTTGAGACTCACAACTAGACTCAACATTAGTCTCAAGCAAGACTAATGAAACAAAATTGTTGAGGATCGATCTGGGAAAGCTCAGACTGAATTTGGGTAAATGAGAGTGCGATCGAGGAAAAACAAGCATAAAAAATTAGTCCATTTTTAGTCCAGAGACTTAAACGAACTAATATAGACAGCCTGAAATTACCTTGAATCGGGAAACTTAGAGAGATTAAAACTTTTGAACTTCTGCGGGGTACGCAGAAGTTCAGTCTTGATCAAACCTCCAAACCTCAGGTCAACAAGCTCCGTTAGAATGAAGAATGCACAATTCTCTATTTGACTCATGACCGTTCGCGTTCGCATTGCACCCAGTCCCACGGGTAATCTCCACATCGGAACGGCTAGAACCGCAGTTTTCAACTGGCTGTTTGCCCGTCACCACGGCGGAAAATTTATCCTCCGCATCGAAGACACCGATCTAGAGCGATCGAAGCCCGAATTCACCCAAAACATTTTCGAGGGACTCACCTGGCTCGGTTTGAACTGGGATGAAGAACCCGTTTATCAAACGGCTCGGATGAGTTTGTACCGTGAAAAGATCCAGGAACTCCTAGATAAAGGATTAGCCTATCGCGCCTACGATACTCCAGAAGAACTCGATGCGATGCGAGAAGCGCAAAAAACTAAAAACGAAGCGCCTCGCTACGATAACCGTCATCGCAATCTCACACCCGAACAGGAAGCCGCTTACCTCGCTGAAGGTCGCAAACCCGTCATTCGATTCAAGATCGACGACGATCGAGAAATTTCCTGGACAGATCTCGTTCGCGGCACTGTTACCTGGAAAGGTCGTGATCTCGGCGGCGATATGGTGATCGCTCGCGCCGCAGAAGGTGAAGCAATCGGTCAACCCCTCTATAACTTTGTTGTCGTCATCGATGACATTGATATGAAGATCACCCACGTCATTCGCGGTGAAGATCACATCGGCAACACTCCGAAACAGATCCTACTCTACGAAGCCCTCGGCGCAGCCTTACCAGAATTCGGACACACGCCGCTAATTTTGAACCAAGCAGGCGCAAAACTTTCTAAACGCGATGGTGTCACCTCGATTTCTGACTTTAAAGATATGGGCTACACCGCAGAGGCGATCGCCAACTATATGACGCTCCTCGGCTGGTCGCCCCCCGAACCGATGACTGAAATCTTCTCGCTCACCGAAGCGGCTGAGAAATTCGGCTTCGATCGCGTCAACAAAGCCGGAGCCAAGTTCGATTGGGATAAATTGAACTGGATCAACGGGCAATACATTCACGCAATGCCGATTGATCAAGTCACCGATCTATTAATTCCAGTTTGGAAATCGGCGGGTTATGTGTTGGATGAGAAGAACGATCGTGCATGGCTCGAACAAGTCAGCGCTCTTGTTGCCCCCAGCCTGTCTCGTCTGAATGAAGCCGTAGACATGACGCGCTACTTGTTCCAATCGCTGGACTACACCGACGATGCCAAAGCCCAAATGCAGCAAGACGGCGCAGCCACAGCGATCAAAGCCATTCTAGAATCAATGCCTTCACCCCTAACTGAAGCTGCAATTCAAGACTTAATCAAGCAAGTCGTGAAAGAGCAAAACCTTAAAAAAGGAGTCGTGATGA
The DNA here is from genome assembly GCA_014695195.1 of Cyanobacteria bacterium FACHB-DQ100. Taxonomy (NCBI): domain Bacteria; kingdom Bacillati; phylum Cyanobacteriota; species Cyanobacteria bacterium FACHB-DQ100. Next base: position 364,107 of record JACJNW010000023.1, read on the forward strand.
AATCACTCCGAGCGGCTCTAACTGGAGCACTTCAAGGGCCAGATCTCGTGCAGTCCTGGCTACTGCTCAATCAGAAAGGCCACGATCGCGATCGCTTCGAGCAAGCTTTGTCGATCGATTAGCGAGTAGGGAGTAGGGAGTCAACAAAAATTGTTAATCCCCACTCCCCACTTCCCACCTCAATTGCCCGAACTCTCAGAATTAAGTTACATTTAGTTAAGATTCCTCTCATTAATTTCCTGGTGAAGAATCCGTAAAAGTACTCGTGCCTCATTCAGCTTCAAGCCTGAGCAAAACCGCACTGTACAGTCCTTGGAAAATAACGATCTTTACCGTTGTAGCCGTATCGCGAGGTTGCTAGTTTATGAAATCTTCTTGGAGAACCATCCTGCTTTGGGCAATTCCCGCGCTTGTCGTCGGATTTTTCCTCTGGCAAGGATCAATTGCTCCAACCGCACCCAATACCAGCAGAAACACTGCCAGCACCCGTATGACCTATGGGCGGTTCTTGGAGTATTTGGACGCAAATCGAATTAATAGCGTTGATTTATATGATGGAGGTCGAACGGCGATCGTAGAAGCGGTTGATCCAGATTTGGATAATCGGCTACAACGCTTACGAGTCGATCTCCCCGGCAACACCCCTGAATTAGTGACCCGTCTCCGTAATTCTGGTGTTAACCTAGACTCCCACCCAATTCGCAACGATGGCGCAGTTTGGGGTTTACTTGGAAACTTAGTCTTCCCGATCCTCTTGCTTGGTGGACTCTTCTTCTTGTTCCGGCGATCAGGCAATGTCCCTGGCGGCCCAGGTCAAGCGATGAACTTCGGCAAGTCCCGCGCTCGATTCCAAATGGAAGCGAAAACGGGTGTCATGTTCGATGATGTCGCAGGCATCGAAGAAGCCAAAGAAGAACTGCAAGAAGTCGTCACCTTCCTCAAAAAGCCAGAACGCTTTACCGCAGTCGGCGCGAGAATTCCCAAAGGTGTTCTGCTTGTCGGCCCTCCTGGCACGGGTAAAACCCTGCTTGCAAAAGCGATCGCAGGTGAAGCAGGCGTTCCCTTCTTCTCGATCTCCGGTTCCGAATTTGTCGAAATGTTCGTCGGTGTCGGTGCATCCCGCGTTCGCGACCTGTTCAAAAAAGCGAAAGAAAACGCTCCCTGTATCATCTTCATCGATGAAATTGACGCAGTAGGACGGCAACGGGGCGCAGGAATCGGTGGCGGAAACGATGAACGTGAGCAAACTTTAAACCAACTTCTCACCGAGATGGATGGATTTGAAGGCAACACCGGAATCATCATCATTGCTGCAACCAACCGCCCTGACGTTCTAGACTCTGCATTACTTCGTCCCGGACGCTTTGATCGCCAAGTCAGTGTTGATGTCCCCGATATCAAAGGTCGCCTCGAAGTTCTCAACGTCCACGCCCGCAATAAAAAGATTGCACCTGAAGTTTCCCTTGAAGCGATCGCTCGTCGTACCCCTGGTTTCTCCGGTGCAGACTTAGCAAACTTGCTAAACGAAGCGGCAATCCTCACCGCTCGTCGCCGCAAAGACGCAATCACCATGCTCGAAATTGATGATGCCGTCGATCGTGTTGTCGCTGGCATGGAAGGCACACCGCTCACCGACAGCAAGAGCAAGCGATTAATTGCCTATCACGAAGTCGGACACGCGATCGTTGGAACGCTCGTAAAAGAACACGATCCGGTTCAGAAAGTCACGCTGGTTCCACGCGGTCAAGCGCGCGGTCTCACCTGGTTCATGCCAAGTGAAGATCAAGGGCTGATTTCACGATCGCAAATTCTCGCCCGCATCAAAGGTGCATTGGGCGGACGCGCAGCCGAAGAAGTCATCTTTGGAGATGCTGAAGTGACAACCGGTGCAGGCGGTGACATTCAACAAGTCACCGGAATGGCGCGTCAGATGGTAACTCGTTTCGGCATGTCGGATTTAGGCCCACTCTCGCTCGAAAGCCAACAAGGTGAAGTCTTCTTGGGTGGCGGTTGGATGACTCGCTCTGAGTATTCCGAAGAAATTGCCGCTCGAATTGATGCTCAAGTCCGCTCGATCGTTGAACATTGTTTAGAAGACACTCGCCGCATCATTCGCGAAAACCGTGAAGTGATCGATCGCTTAGTCGATCTACTGGTCGAGAAAGAAACGATCGATGGCGATGAGTTCCGTCAAATCGTTGCCGAGTACACCGCCGTTCCTGAGAAAGAACGCTACGTACCGCAACTGTAATTCTGAAAGATAGATAACTGCGATCGGGGTAGTGAAAACTGCCCCGATTTTTTAGTGCAGTCGTGAATTCAAATTGCCAGATCACAAAAGGGCGCTCACTTCTTCTAAATCCATATCAATTTATCGCTTGAGACTCAAAATGAGTCTAATATCAAGACCAGAATGAGAAAGAGAATTCATATCGTGTAACTGTGCGGCTTACCTTGTGCCAACAGTTAGAGGATGTGATAGCGCGATCAACCAGTGAGTGAATGCAAAGGCACTTCAGCATGATCAAAGTGAGATCATCTTTTCAACGTTCGGCATTGCTGAATGAGAAGATGAATTAGACTGGAATGGGCACATCTCGAAATTTGAGGTAGTGCAGTAACAAGCGAATCGAATGACTGAGCATCTCCACTGACTTCGAGTAGCACAAGGTCTTACGATGCA